>NZ_CP054043.1:2148315-2455218 GCF_013282725.1 Yersinia mollaretii ATCC 43969
ATAACTTGCAGGTGCTGGGTCGGGTGTTGGCGAAGCTGAATCAGTTGCCGGATGTCATAGACGCCCGTCGCCTCCACGGCAACTAAGTTTTTAATCTGGACGGCTACTGCGCTTTGCCATTTTAGTCTTGGGCTGTGCTCGGCTTCCTCATGTACTCAAGTACATTCCGGAGCCCTGCGCGCAGTCCGCAACTAAACTGGCTGCGCTCGCTACGCCTAGACTTACAGAGTGAAAATAATGAATAAAAATCAATCCACACCTGATACTACCGCTCTAGCTCTGCAACGTTTGTTGGATATTATGCGCACTTTACGTGACCCGGAGCAGGGTTGTCCGTGGGATCGCAAACAGACATTTGACACTATCGCTCCTTATACGTTGGAAGAGACTTACGAGGTGCTTGACGCGATTCAGCGCAAGGATTTTGACGATCTACGTGATGAACTGGGTGATTTGCTGTTTCAGGTGGTGTTTTATGCCCAAATGGGGCAGGAGCAGGGGCTGTTTGCGTTTGATGATGTGTGTCATGCCATCAGCGACAAACTGGTGCGCCGCCATCCACATGTGTTCCCAGATGAAGCGCAGCAGGCCGCCGAGGGGACGATAGGCAGTGAGGCTGCACTGGCTGGTTGGGAATCCCGTAAAGCAGAAGAGCGGGCCGAGAAGGCGCTGTATTCGGCCTTGGACGATATCCCCGATGCGCTACCGGCGTTGATGAAAGCCCATAAAATCCAGAAACGCTGTGCCTCGGTGGGATTTGATTGGGATACGCTAGGGCCAGTGCTGGATAAAGTCTACGAAGAGATCGATGAGGTGATGTTCGAGGCGCGGCAGGCGGTGGTGGATGATGAGAAACTGGGTGAAGAAATTGGCGATTTGTTGTTTGCTACGGTGAACTTATCCCGCCATTTAGGCCATAAAGCGGAAAATGCCTTACAGGCCGCCAATCGTAAGTTTGAACGTCGTTTTCGTCAGGTAGAACAAATAGTTACAGCATCAGGTCAGACCATGGAGAGTGCTACGCTTGATGAAATGGAAGCCGCCTGGCAACAAGTTAAAAAGCAAGAAACTGAAATGTAAGGTGTTTTAATTCATTTCACGGATGGTTGTGGAATTTTAATTACGTTAATATATTGAATTATAACGAATAGCAAGACGACGTTCCGTGCGGTTTTGGCAGCGAAAACCGCCATGGTCGTGGAGATCATTTGTAGCGAAACCCAGGTTCCGGTATACTACTTTCCCGTCCTGGTACTTCCATCGTCTTTAAACCTAAACTCTCAGGTTCAGCATGACAACTAATTATATTTTTGTGACCGGCGGGGTCGTATCCTCTCTGGGTAAAGGCATTGCCGCAGCCTCTCTGGCGGCTATACTTGAAGCCCGTGGCCTCAACGTTACCATCATGAAACTGGACCCGTATATCAACGTGGATCCGGGCACCATGAGCCCGACTCAACACGGGGAAGTTTTTGTCACCGAAGATGGTGCTGAGACCGATCTGGACTTAGGGCACTATGAGCGCTTCATTCGCACCAAAATGACCCGTCGCAACAACTTCACTACGGGCCGCATCTATTCCGAAGTCCTGCGTAAAGAGCGTCGTGGCGACTATCTGGGTGCAACTATTCAGGTTATTCCTCATATCACCAATGCTATCAAAGAGCGCATCATCGAAGGCGGCGAAGGCCACGATGTGGTATTGGTTGAGATTGGCGGCACTGTCGGGGATATCGAATCCCTGCCATTCTTGGAAGCGATTCGTCAGATGGCGGTTGATGTTGGCCGTGAGCACACGCTTTACATGCACCTGACGTTGGTTCCTTATCTGGCTGCTGCCGGTGAAGTGAAAACCAAGCCAACGCAACATTCGGTAAAAGAGCTACTTTCCATTGGTATTCAGCCAGATGTGCTGATTTGCCGTTCTGATCGCGCAGTTCCTGCTAATGAGCGGGCCAAAATCGCCCTGTTCTGCAATGTGCCAGAAAAAGCCGTTATCTCCCTAAAAGACGTTGATTCCATTTATAAAATCCCAGGGCTATTGAAATCACAGGGCCTTGACGATTATATTTGTAAACGATTCAGCTTAACTTGTCCTGAAGCAAATCTCGCAGAGTGGGAACAGGTATTATACGAAGAATCAAATCCGGGTGGCGAAGTGACCATCGGGATGATTGGTAAATACGTAGAACTACCGGATGCCTATAAATCTGTGATTGAAGCCTTGAAGCACGGCGGGTTGAAAAATCGCCTGACGGTGAACATCAAGCTGATTGATTCGCAGGATGTTGAGACACGCGGCGAAGAGATGCTGAAAGGGCTGGATGCTATCCTTATCCCCGGTGGCTTCGGTTACCGTGGTGTGGAAGGCAAGGTTCTGGCGGCACGTTATGCCCGTGAACACAATATTCCATACCTAGGCATTTGCTTGGGGATGCAAGTTGCACTGATGGAGTTTGCCCGCAATGTTGTGGGAATGGAAAACGCGAACTCCACAGAATTTGTGCCAGACTGTAAGTATCCGGTGGTTGCATTAATCACCGAATGGCGTGATGAAGACGGCAACGTTGAAGTCCGTACGGAAGAGAGCGATTTGGGCGGTACTATGCGTGTGGGTGGGCAGCAATGCAACCTGACCGAAGGGAGTCTGGTACGTCAGATGTATGGCGAGCCAACCATCGTTGAGCGCCATCGTCATCGCTATGAAGTAAACAATATGTTGTTGAAGCAAATTGAAGCTGCCGGGTTGCGTGTTGCCGGGCGTTCTGCGGATAACAAACTGGTGGAGATTATCGAGTTGCCAAACCATCCATGGTTTGTGGCTTGTCAGTTCCATCCAGAATTTACTTCGACGCCACGTGATGGTCACCCGTTGTTTGCCGGCTTTGTGAAAGCGGCTGGTGATTATCAGAAGCGCCAGGTGAAATAAAATATTTGGTAGAAGGGGCGGCAGCGATGTCGCCCCCTCTGTCTGGAGTTTTAGTTTAACTTGTACTGAGGAAAATCTAATGTCCAAAATCGTTAAAGTCATCGGTCGCGAAATCATCGACTCCCGTGGTAACCCAACTGTAGAAGCCGAAGTTCATCTGGAAGGCGGTTTCGTTGGTTTGGCTGCGGCACCATCAGGTGCTTCTACTGGTTCCCGTGAAGCACTGGAACTGCGTGACGGTGACAAATCCCGTTTCCTGGGCAAAGGCGTTCTGAAAGCCGTTGCAGCAGTAAATGGCCCAATTGCTCAGGCAGTTTTGGGTAAAGATGCCAAAGATCAGGCTAACATCGATAAAATCATGATCGATTTGGACGGTACTGAGAACAAATCCCAATTTGGCGCTAACGCCATCTTGGCTGTTTCTCTGGCAGCAGCGAAAGCAGCAGCAGCGTCTAAAGGCATGCCTTTGTACGAGCACATTGCTGAATTGAACGGCACCCCAGGCAAATTCTCTATGCCACTGCCTATGATGAACATCATCAACGGCGGCGAACATGCTGATAACAACGTTGATATTCAAGAGTTTATGATTCAGCCTGTTGGCGCTAAAACTCTGAAAGAGGCTGTTCGTATCGGTTCTGAAGTGTTCCATACCTTGGCTAAAGTTCTGAAATCCAAAGGCATGAGCACTGCAGTCGGCGACGAAGGCGGTTATGCACCAAACTTGGGTTCTAACGCCGAAGCACTGGCTGTTATCGCTGAAGCGGTAAAACAAGCTGGCTACGAGTTGGGCAAAGACGTGACTCTGGCGATGGACTGTGCAGCATCTGAATTCTACAAAGATGGCAAATATGTTCTGGCTGGCGAAGGCAACAAAGCTTTCACTTCTGAAGAGTTCACTCACTTCCTGGAAGACCTGACCAAACAGTACCCAATCGTCTCCATCGAAGATGGCTTGGACGAATCTGACTGGGCTGGCTTCAAATACCAGACCGAAGTTTTGGGTGACAAAATCCAGCTGGTGGGCGATGACCTGTTTGTGACCAATACCAAGATCCTGAAAGAAGGTATCGAGAAAGGTGTTGCTAACTCTATCCTGATTAAATTCAACCAGATCGGTTCTCTGACCGAAACTCTGGCTGCGATCAAGATGGCGAAAGATGCAGGTTACACCGCAGTTATCTCTCACCGTTCAGGCGAAACTGAAGATGCTACCATTGCCGATCTGGCAGTAGGTACTGCAGCAGGCCAGATCAAAACAGGTTCTATGAGCCGTTCTGACCGTGTTGCTAAATACAACCAATTGATCCGTATCGAAGAAGCGCTGGGTGACCGCGCACCATTTAACGGTCTGAAAGAAGTGAAAGGCCAGTAATTACTGCGCTTTGTCTTCTATCACAGTTGATTGATAAAACCCGCTTCGGCGGGTTTTTTTATGATTAAAATTCGTCTGAATATAGCCATTTTTCTTGCCAATGTGTGAGCCGTTATCTGAAGAATTTCGCTCATGTACCTAAGAATAAATATTACTCCTAAAAGACGTATGGACTCTGATAATGTGTATATATAGACAATTGTTTCAAATTTAAATTAATAATAAATAATATTAATTATAAGTAAATTAAGTTATTAAAAAGATAATGTGAATATATTTAAGGGGTGATTTTATTTCCCCTATATATACTCATTGACTTACTTTTATCACAATAAGTTATGAGGATTTATTATGGATCGTAGTATTCACTATATGTATTCAAATGAAATGCACTCTAAGGGTATAAGTCACGAAATTAATCAGGAAAGTGCGAATATATACAAGAAAGAGATTAATGTGTCTAAATATTCAGTGAAAGACATATTAGCCTCAAGTGATGTCAGTGAAAGTATAGCTGGGTTAATGTATAAAAATAAAATCTATGATCGACAGTTAGCTGCGAAACTATCTATTCTTGAAAAATATGGAATAGGGAGTGATGTGCTAGATTTTATTGCTTCTTATCCTGCTTCTATTGATATTACTGACTTTGCTACAATGGCTAAACATGGTGTTAAAAATATAGAAGAGTATCGTTTTCATAAAGAAACATTCAATTATAGCGATGAAGGAAGGATGGTTTTTCGTGAGCTTGTTGTTGAAATATCTAAAAGAGGGAGTTCAATTAGCGAGCTGGAGTTATTTATAGGTAAATATCCAGAGCATAAAGAGGTGATAACTACACTGCATATAAAAAATGGACTTGATGGTCGTATTTCATTAAATGATCTTGCCAGTGCGATTATGCAAGAACGCTATAAAATATCAGATGCACTAATCAATCAGGCTCTAAAGGTAGGTGTCAGCAATGAAAATATTTTTGCTGCCATCCAATTAAAAGGAGGTCATGAGGAGGTAATGACTATATTAAGTGAAATGGAAGAGAAAGGGGTTTCTGATAGTAAATTTATTGATATTGTTATTGGAGAGTTAAAAATAGACGATATTGAATCTAAATATATTTATCTTGATGATTGGGAGTTTGATTTTGATAGTGAATTCGTCTCAAATTCTCATGATGAATTTAATGATAGTCGGCTTATCGACGCTACGGCCGCGATACCCGACCGTAATGATCAATTAGCGCCTGTTATTACTGCTCAGCCAGCACCTTATAGTCTAAATGCCTCTCTGTCCTTATCTATAGCCAGTTCATAGATATTCCACTCTCACCATGGTAAGTGGTGGAGCTAGATTTCACTTTCTACTATAACCTTGGTGGAGCGGTTGGCGTCAGAACAACCTAAGGCTATATCTCTATTAGCCTCGGCGAGATTCATCTGAATCTCGCCGGAACCCCTTACTTGACTCACATCTATCACTCCACTGTCGTGCAGATAATTCATCATCCGTTATCATTAACCCATACCCGAATGACTCGGCAATCATGCATAAAGGAAGATAACTGATGAAATTGAAATGCTTACTGTTACCCGCGATACTGTTCTCCAGTAGCTTACTGGCTGCGGAGGTTACCGTGACCATGAATGAATCCCTGCCAGACGGTAATGGCAAAGCGCTGGGTACTGTGACGGTGACTGAAACCGCTTATGGCCTATTGTTTACCCCCCATCTGACTGGGTTGGCAGCCGGTATTCATGGTTTCCATCTACATGAAAACCCAAGTTGTGCACCGGGCCAGAAAGACGGCAAAGCCGTGCCTGCCCTTGCTGCGGGCGGCCATCTTGACCCGCAGAAAACCGGCACTCATCTTGGTCCTTATAATGACAAAGGGCATCTGGGTGACTTACCGGGGCTGGTCGTGAATACTGATGGCACCGCCACTTATCAGGTTTTGGCCCCGCGCCTGAAATCGTTATCTGAGCTGAAACAGCACGCGTTGATGATTCATGCTGGCGGTGATAACTACGCTGACCACCCCATGCCACTGGGTGGTGGCGGCGCTCGCATGGCCTGCGGTGTTATTGAGTAACCGCCTGATACAAACAAACTGGCGGCCCAAGGGTTGCCAGTTTGGTCATCGCCACGAGAATCTGCGATAATCATCTATTGGCTTGCGTGACGATAGAGATACTGATGCTGTACCCGATTAATGAGATGTTCCAGACCTTGCAGGGCGAGGGTTACTTCACCGGCGTGCCGGCGATCTTCGTGCGATTGCAGGGCTGCCCAGTAGGTTGTAGCTGGTGCGATACCAAACACACCTGGGAAAAAGAGGCTGATCGGGAAGTCGATATGCAGCGCATTATGGTGAAAACCGCTGAAAGTGATGCTTGGGGGTCTGCCACTGAACAGCAGCTATTGGATATCTTCTCTCAGCAGGGATACACCGCGCGTCACGTGGTCATCACTGGTGGTGAGCCATCCATCTACGATTTGCGACCGCTCACTTCTCTGCTTGAGCAAGGCGGTTATAGCTGCCAGATTGAAACCAGTGGGACGCACGAAGTGCAGTGCTCAGCCACCACTTGGGTAACCGTTTCGCCGAAAGTGAATATGCGCGGTGGCTTGAAAGTCTTGCCGCAAGCATTGCAACGTGCAGATGAAATTAAGCATCCGGTAGGCCGCTTGCGGGATATTGAAGCGCTGGAGGCATTGCTGGCGACACTGCATGATGACAAAAAGCGGATAATTGCGTTGCAGCCTATCAGTCAGAAGGAGGATGCGACCAAACTCTGCATTGAAACCTGTATCGCCAAGAATTGGCGGTTATCGATGCAGACGCACAAATACTTGAACATAGCATGACCCCCTTCGTCCTTGCCGCCGCAGCAGTGTTGCGGCGCTCATTCACCCAAATCACTTACTGATGTAAGCTCATTGGGGTTCATTCACTTGCTGCCTTGCTGCAACATCAATGACTTTGGGAGGCACAGCTGTTACAGCATTGCTCATTTACCCGCGATAAACACAACCCGCAGAGCAGGTCTCTTTCACCATCACGGCGCTTAATTCGGGTAATTGCGGTTTAAGTTGCTGCCAAATCCAGCTCGCCAGCACTTCACTGGTTGGGTTTTCCAAGCCGGGAATATCGTTCAGATAGTTGTGGTCCAGACGTTCCCAAATAGGGTTAAATGCCGATTTTAGCTCAGCAAAATCCATCACCCAGCCAGAGTGTGCATCGACTTCACCCGTCACCTCAATACGGACCATAAATGAATGACCGTGCAAACGACCACATTTGTGCCCTTCTGGGACATGGGGCAGCCGGTGAGCGGCTTCAAACTGAAAATCTTTAAATAGGGTGGTGCTCATTATTCTGACCTTAATTGACTCAAAAACCGCCGCATAGTACCGGAAAGTACTGATGCTGGCTATGAAAGCACATCATCGCGAACAGAATTTAGCTCACTGTGGCCCGGTAATCATTACGTAGCTTACTGATTTCTATACAGACATACCAAACCAACGGCTTGCTACCCATTGGTGCGAATTTTCCTAATAAGTTGAACACTTTAACTCATATCAATTATCTGAAAAACTGCTTAGTCGTTTTAGTTATTTATTATGTCCATCGCTTCTTTAATTGTTCCTAGCGGGGTGGTTAACCTTACAAACTATCAAGACATTTAGGCGCAAACCCTTTGCGTCGGCAATGATTCGCACCAACGACTATTCGTGCCAACCACGGTTAACGCATAAAGGAATTCGTACTGCAATGACGACTCAGGCTCCTCCTACTTCTTTACTTCCGCTATCGCCGGAGCAGTTGACCCGCTTACAAGCAGCGGTTGGTGAGCTATCCCCAACCCAAATGGCATGGTTGTCTGGCTACTTCTGGGGCAGGGTTAACCAGCAGCCTGATACCGTTGTTGCTCCTGCGGCGATAGTGCCAGCGGTGACAGTGACCCTGATTTCGGCCTCACAGACCGGTAATGCACGGCGTTTAGCTGAACAGCTACGCGATGACCTGTTGGCCGCTAAGCTGAGTGTCAATCTGGTTAATGCGGGTGACTATAAGTTTAAACAAATTGCGCAGGAGCGCCTGTTAGTTGTAGTGGCCTCGACTCAAGGCGAAGGTGAGCCAGCAGAAGAAGCGGTGGCATTGCACAAATTCCTCTTCTCTAAAAAAGCCCCGAAATTGCCAGAAACTGCGTTTGCGGTATTTGGTTTGGGGGACACCTCCTACGAACATTTCTGTCAGGCGGGCAAAGATTTCGACAACAAACTGGCTGAGTTGGGCGCTGAGCGGTTATTGGATCGCGTCGATGCCGATGTGGAGTATCAGGAATCGGCACAACAGTGGCGTCAGCAGGTGGTGGCGGTGTTGCAGGCCAGAGTTCCAGCTCAATCCCCGGCGGCGGTCGCGGCAACACAAAGTGGTGCTGTCGATGAAATTACCTCCAGCCCCTACAGCAAAAGCGCGCCACTGACGGCACAGTTATCAGTTCAGCAAAAAGTGACGGGTCGTCACTCAGAAAAAGATGTGCGCCACATTGAAATTGATTTAGGCGACTCAGGGCTGCGTTACCAGCCGGGTGATGCGCTGGGAGTCTGGTTTGATAATGACTCGGCACTGGTCGAAGAGCTGCTCGCACTATTGTGGCTCAAAGGTGATGAGCCAGTGAGCATTGATGGGCAGAATATACCGCTGGCCAAAGCGCTGCGCAGCCACCTTGAACTGACTCAAAATACCACGGTGATTGTCGATAAATACGCGGCGCTCTCCCGCGATGAAACACTGATTGCATTGCTGGCCGATAAACCCGCACTCCAACTGTATGCGAAAAATACCCCCATCGTTGATATGGTGCGTCAGGCTCCATCGGACTTGAATGCTGATCAGTTGGTGGCGCTACTGCGGCCACTGACACCGCGCCTTTACTCCATCGCCTCTTCGCAGGCTGAAACTGAAAATGAAGTGCATATTACCGTGGGCGTGGTCCGTTATGATATCGATGGCCGACCTCGCACCGGGGGCGCTTCTGGTTATCTGGCTGACCGGCTGGCGGTGGATGACGACATTCGTATCTTCATAGAACATAACGATAATTTCCGTTTACCTGCTAACCCAGAAACGCCAGTGATCATGATTGGGCCGGGCACAGGTATCGCCCCATTCCGCGCCTTTATGCAACAGCGTGAGGCCATTGGTGCCAGTGGCAAGAACTGGCTGCTCTTCGGCAATCCGCATTTTACCGAAGACTTCCTCTATCAAGTTGAATGGCAGCGCTACGTCAAAGAGGGCTTGCTGACCCGCATTGATCTGGCTTGGTCCCGCGATCAGGCTCATAAAATATATGTGCAAGATAAGCTGCGCGAACAGGGCGCAGAACTGTGGAGCTGGATACAGCAAGGTGCCCACATTTACGTCTGTGGCGATGCTAACCGCATGGCGAAAGACGTTGAGCAGGTTTTACTGGACGTGGTGGCTGAGCACGGTGCGATGGATACCGAGCAGGCTGATGAATATTTAAGTGAGCTGCGCTTAGCGCGCCGTTATCAGCGGGATGTGTACTGATGAGTGAAAAACACCCAGGGCCACTGGTCGTGACCGGAAAACTCTCCGATGGCGAGCGCATGAAGTCGGAAAGCAATTTCCTGCGCGGAACCATTGCCCAAGACCTGAATGAGGGGCTGAGCGGGGGATTCAACGGCGATAACTTCCTGTTGATCCGTTTCCACGGCATGTATCAGCAAGATGACCGCGATATCCGTGCAGAACGTGCCGAGCAGAAGCTGGAACCCCGCCACGCCATGATGCTGCGCTGCCGCTTACCGGGCGGGATTATTACCCCGCAACAGTGGTTGGGCATTGATAAATTCGCGGCGGATAACACCTTATACGGCAGCATTCGTATCACTAACCGCCAAACTTTCCAGTTTCATGGCATTCTGAAGGGCAATGTGAAACCGGCTCACCAGTTGCTTAATCAATTGGGGCTGGATGCGCTGGCGACGGCAAATGATGTCAACCGTAACGTGCTCTGTACCTCGAATCCGGTGGAGTCCGTACTGCATCAAGAAGCTTACGAATGGGCGAAAAAGATCTCTGAGCACCTGCTGCCACGCACCCGCGCCTATGCCGAAATTTGGCTGGATGCGGAAAAAGTGGCCACCACAGATGAAGAGCCGATTCTCGGTGCGACCTATTTACCGCGTAAATTTAAAACCACAGTGGTCATTCCGCCACAAAATGATGTCGATCTCCATGCCAATGATCTCAACTTTGTTGCGGTGGCGGAAAAAGGCAAATTAGTGGGCTTTAATGTGCTGGTCGGGGGCGGGCTATCCATTGCTCATGGTGATAAGAATACTTATCCACGTAAAGCTAGTGAATTCGGTTATATCCCGCTGCAACACACATTGGCGGTTGCGGAAGCGGTTGTCACCACTCAACGTGATTGGGGTAACCGCACCGATCGTAAGAATGCCAAAACCAAATACACACTCGAGCGCGTGGGTGTTGAGACCTTCAAAGCTGAAGTTGAAAAACGGGCTGGCGTGAGCTTCGGTGCCATCAAGCCCTACCAGTTTACTGGCCGTGGTGATCGTATCGGCTGGGTGAAGGGCATTGATAAGAAGTGGCATCTGACCCTCTTTATTGAGAATGGGCGTCTGCTGGACTACCCCGGCCGCAGCTTGAAAACGGGCGTTGCCGAGATTGCTAAAATCCATCAGGGCGATTTCCGCCTGACCGCTAACCAGAACTTGATTGTGGCGGGTGTGCCGGAAAAAGATAAATCGCGCATTGAGGCATTAGCGCGCGAGCATGGCTTGATGGACGACAGTGTCAGCCCGCAACGTGAAAACTCTATGGCGTGCGTTTCCTTCCCCACCTGCCCACTGGCGATGGCGGAGGCGGAGCGTTTCTTGCCAGAATTTGTGACCCGCATCGAGGGGATTTTGCAGCAGCATGGTCTGCCCGATGAGCATATTGTGATGCGCGTGACAGGCTGCCCGAATGGTTGTGGTCGTGCTCTACTGGCTGAGATGGGGCTGGTGGGGAAAGCGGTGGGCCGTTATAACCTGCATCTGGGCGGTAACCGCGAAGGCACTCGTATCCCACGGATGTACCGCGAAAATATCACCGAAGATGAAATTTTGGCGATTACTGATCAGTTGGTGGGTCGCTGGGCCAAAGAGCGCCATCACGATGAGGGTTTCGGTGATTTTGTTATTCGTGCCGGAGTTATCGCGCCAGTGATTGATTCAGCCCGTGACTTTTACGAAGTGCAGGAGGCGGTGTGAGCCAAATAAATTTGAGTGAGCTTAATACGCTACCTAAAACCGAACAAACGGCGGCATTAGCCGAGATTAACCGCGAACTTGAGTCCCTAACGGCACAAGATCGCGTGAGTTGGGCGTTGGACAATCTGCCCGGAGAGTTTGTGCTCTCCTCCAGTTTTGGTATTCAGGCGGCCGTTTGCTTGCATTTGGTGACCCGTCTGCGGCCCGATATTCCGGTTATTCTGACGGATACCGGTTATCTGTTCCCAGAAACCTATCAGTTTATTGATGCGTTGACCGAGAAACTGCAACTTAACTTGCAGGTGTTTCGCGCCCCGCAAAGTCCTGCTTGGCAAGAAGCGCGGTACGGCAAGTTGTGGGAGCAGGGTGTCGAGGGCATTGAGCGCTACAACGAGCTGAACAAAGTGGAACCGATGAATCGGGCGCTGGAGACCTTAGGCGCACAAACGTGGTTTGCCGGTCTACGCCGTGAGCAATCGGGCAGCCGCGCGCAATTACCGGTTTTGGCTGTTCAGCGCGGCGTATTTAAGTTGTTGCCGATCATTGACTGGGATAATCGCCAGATTTATCACTATTTAACCCAAAATGGCTTGAGCTATCACCCGCTGTGGGAGCAGGGCTACTTATCTGTCGGTGATACCCATACCACCCGTAAATGGGAGCCAGGAATGAGCGAGGAAGAGACCCGCTTCTTTGGCCTGAAACGCGAATGCGGCCTGCATGAAGGCTGAGGTGACTGATTGTGATAAATGGGGCGCAGATAGCGCCCTTACTTTTGCCACCATTAGCTGATAATTCGCTCTCGAGCCAACTCTGCCAGAAACTGGCTGCGGTTCTTATAGTCAGGGTGTGTCGCGATAAATTTATCAATCGCGGTCAGCAGATTTTGCGACATGGTCAGATTGAATTTGACCGCCTTACTTTCATATTTGGCCGGATCAATCTCAACAAAGCCCAAAATTCCGCCATCTTCTTTTAAGCGCGGATCACCAATGTAGCGCTGCGGATCTTGGGCGGGTACCGGCAATGGAAAGCCCTCATCCATCAGCGCTTCAATATGAACAGCAAAGGCTTCCTCCGCGTTTTTGCTGATATCGGCAAAGGTATCGCCCGCAAAAAAACAGCCGTCAATATCGGGAAAGTAGCCGTCAAATCCAGCCTCGGTACTGAAGATAAAAATAGGGTAGATCATGGTTAACTCCCTAAGCATTTTTGCTCTGGTTAAATCAATTCATTCCGGCAGTCCGCATAGCTTGTCGTAGTATGCCTTTGGAAACATCCTTACGCGGGTGGGGCAGCGTAATAATTTTTTGAACCCCTGGTTTGCACATAGTGATATGGCTACCGCTATTGGTTTTTTTACCACCTCTGACTTGCCAGCCTATATTCTGTAATCGTTTTATTAAATCGCCACTCTCCATGTGACCTCCTGGTGAGTTGCTAATGGGTATTATACCCACCAGCGAAATTGAGTCAATTGATTATAGGTGTCATACCCACCGCGAGTTATACGCGAAAAACAGAAAAAAGGGCGGTCAAAATGATCGCCCTGACATTGAATAGGGGGTATTTTTGTTCGTTTTGCGTAGCGTTTCGCAGGCTGAAACTACTTCTTAGCGGCCGCTAACGTTTCGATCAGGGGCAGTACTATTTTGACCGTGTCATGGGTGCGTTTAGTGATACGGCCCGGCAAAAACTTATCCAGATAGTTTAAGTTATCCAACTGGCTTTGATGGCGAGTGGTGCCTTGTGGGAAGTGGCTGCTGATGGCCCGTTGCTGGCAGCCATCTTTGTTACCTAACCTATTATTTTTGTTGCCTAAATTAGAGTTGCTGGCTTCGACGGATAACAGCGGCACTCCAGCAGTCGCAAACAGATTTTTATCGACTCGACAGGACGCGGTGACCTGATTTTTAACCGTCGCGGCGCTAATGCCATAACGCCGTGCCAGCTTCAGTGCCTGCTCTCTTGCGGCGATGGCTGAGGGTTGATTGCTGGCATTAAAGTAGAGGCTGTCGCCAGTGATCAGATTATCCAAATTGATCACCAACAAGGTGTTAGCTCTCTCTGTCTTACTCATCCGTTGCAGATAGTTCTCGGTGCCTTGCGCCCCAATTTCCTCGGCGCTGAGTGCGACAAAACGCAAATCATAGCGCAGCGGAATAGTTTTCAGGCGCTCCGCCAGCTCCAGCATCACCCCCACGCCCGCTGCATTATCATCAACCCCTTGCAGTGTCAGACCCCCTAGATTCTTATCTAAATCGATATCACTTTTTGGGGTGTAGGTATCAAAGTGCGCCATGATGATGATCTGCTTTTGATCATCGGCTTTGCTGGCAGCCTCATCTGTCGAGGCATTGCGGGCCGCAATCACGGAGGTGGCACTGACATTTCGCCAGCTCTGCTTGCCATTTTTGCTGGTATAGAGATAGCGGGTATTAAAACCGCGCATATTGCTCTGATAGCCCATCTGTTGAAAGCGGTGATTGATGTACTCGGCAGCCAGTAATTCAGCCGGACTGCCCGCCATGCGGCCGGGGAAGTAGGTGCTAATATGGCGAGTTTGCTGTTCCGCAATGTTGCCAACGGCTTGAGTCGTGGCGGCCTGCAATGGCAGAGCGGCACTGAAATACAGGGTGAATAATGCCCACTTTAGGCGACGGCGAAAAAACATACCGAAATATCCTTGTTATAGTCTGGGCCATGCCTATTGGCATGGGTCACGCGGCACTGAGCGGTGCTTAGTATGAAACTCTCCGCACAAATTAACAATTTGTATGATTCTTAAATTGCAGAAAGATAAACCAGAAAAACGGCCCATAGAAAACGGGCTAACATAGCTGCAAGCCATATTATTAAGCCTATATATCATTATGGAACTTGTAATTACTTTTCGTCATTTCATAAGGTCATGGCCCCCCCCTATAGTCACCCTACGCTTTATCATGTAATCGAAGGCCGTTGTGGACTATCTACCTCTATTTGCCGACTTAAAACAGCGCCCGGTACTGGTCGTTGGCGGCGGTGAAGTTGCTGCGCGAAAAATTGAATTGCTACACCGCGCGGGCGCTCAAGTGCGGGTAGTGGCTCAGACGCTCTCATCTGAACTCGAACAACAGCATCAGGATGGTCGTATTCACTGGCAGGCACTGGTTTTCTCGCCTGAGCAGTTGGATGAGGTATTTCTGGTGATTGCGGCGACCAATGATAGCGCGCTGAATGCCGCTGTTTTCGCCGCCGCTGATCAACGACATCTCTTGGCAAATGTGGTGGATGATCAACCGCTCTGCTCATTTATCTTCCCGTCAATTGTCGATCGCTCCCCCTTGGTGGTGGCTATCTCCTCTGCCGGACAAGCCCCGGTGCTGGCGCGGATACTGCGCGAGAAACTGGAGGCGCTATTACCGGCCAGTCTGGGTGAGATGGCCGCTGTCGCTGGGCGCTGGCGTGGTCGCGTCAAGCAGCAAATTGCTTCAATGGGCGCACGTCGCCGCTTTTGGGAAAATGCCTTCAGTGGTCGTTTTGCCAGCTTGATCAGCCGTGGACAGTTAGCGCAAGCAGAAGAGGAATTACAGCAGTCGTTAGAGGGCAAGGGCAGTCCGCTCGGTGAGGTCGCCTTGGTGGGCGCTGGTCCCGGTGATCCCGGTTTGCTGACCCTACGTGGCCTACAGGTTATTCAGCAGGCTGATGTGGTGCTGTATGACCATTTAGTCAGCCCCGAAGTGTTGGATTTAGTTCGCCGCGATGCTGAGCGTATTTGTGTCGGCAAGCGGGCGGGGGCGCACTCGGTGGCGCAGGAAGAGACCAATCAATTGCTGGTGACGCTCGCGCAGCAAGGAAAGCGGGTGGTGCGGCTAAAAGGGGGCGATCCCTTTATCTTTGGCCGAGGTGGCGAAGAGTTACAAGTGGTGGCACGCGCGGGCATTGCGTTTCAGGTGGTGCCGGGGGTGACGGCGGCTGCGGGGGCGACCGCCTATGCCGGTATTCCTCTGACTCATCGTGACCATGCGCAGAGCGTGACCTTTATTACCGGCCATTGTCGCGGTGATGGCGATGAGTTGGATTGGCAAGCACTGGCCCGTAGCCGCCAGACCTTGGCTATCTACATGGGCACGGTGAAAGCGGCGGAGATCAGCCAACAGCTGATCACTCATGGCCGCACGGGCACCACGCCCGTGGCGGTGATCAGTCGGGGGACGCGTGCGGACCAGCAGGTTCGGACTGGCACCTTGGCACAGCTAGAAGCATTAGCGCATCAGGCTCCTACGCCAGCACTGCTGGTGATCGGTGAAGTGGTGGATCTCCATCACCAAATCGCCTGGTTTGGGCAACAACGACAGACTGAACAGGCCATCAGCCCGTCAGTTGTGAATTTGGCATAAAGGATCTGTTATGGACGAAAAACGACTCACTCATTTGCGGCAATTGGAGGCGGAGAGCATCCATATCATCCGTGAAGTGGCCGCCGAATTCGGTAACCCGGTGATGCTCTACTCCATCGGCAAGGACTCCTCTGTGATGCTGCATCTGGCGCGCAAGGCATTCTTCCCCGGCAATTTGCCCTTCCCGCTATTGCATGTGGATACCGGCTGGAAATTCCGCGAAATGTACGAATTCCGCGACCGCACGGCCAAGGCTTTTGGTTGCGAACTATTGGTTCATCGCAATCCCGAAGGCGTGGCAATGGGGATTAATCCGTTTGTCCATGGCAGTGCCAAACATACCGACATCATGAAAACCGAGGGCCTCAAGCAAGCGCTGAACAAATATGGTTTTGATGCCGCTTTCGGTGGCGCACGGCGTGATGAAGAGAAGTCACGAGCCAAAGAGCGAATTTACTCTTTCCGTGACCGCTTCCACCGCTGGGACCCGAAAAATCAGCGCCCTGAACTGTGGCACAACTACAACGGCCAGATTAACAAAGGCGAAAGTATCCGCGTCTTCCCGCTCTCCAACTGGACTGAGCTGGATATCTGGCAATATATCTTCTTGGAAAAAATCGACATTGTGCCGCTCTATCTGGCGAAACCGCGCCCGGTAGTGGAACGCGATGGGATGCTGCTGATGGTGGATGACGATCGCATCGATTTACAGCCGGGTGAGGTCATTACTCAGAAAATGGTGCGTTTTCGCACGCTGGGCTGCTGGCCACTCACTGGAGCGGTGGAGTCGGAAGCCGAAACTTTGCCCGCCATCATCGAAGAGATGCTCATCTCGACCACCAGTGAACGTCAGGGTCGAATGATCGACCGCGATCAATCCGGCTCCATGGAGCTTAAAAAGCGTCAGGGATATTTCTGAGGAGCGCCCGATGAACACCCAATTACAAAATCAGCCTGTTGCAGTCGATCAATCAACATCAGAAAACCGGTCGATGATTCTACAAAGCAGCTCCATCGCCGAACAAATTGCCAACGAAGGCGGGGTCGAGGCTTACCTTCATGCGCAGCAGCATAAAACCATGTTGCGCTTTTTGACCTGCGGCAGTGTCGATGATGGCAAAAGCACCCTGATTGGGCGGTTACTGCACGATACCCGCCAAATATACGAAGATCAGCTCACTACGCTGCACACTGACAGCAAGCGCATTGGCACACAGGGCGAAAAACTGGATCTGGCGCTACTGGTGGATGGGTTACAGGCCGAGCGCGAGCAGGGCATCACCATTGATGTAGCTTATCGTTACTTCTCGACTGAGAAGCGCAAATTTATCATTGCCGACACGCCGGGGCATGAGCAGTACACCCGCAATATGGCGACCGGGGCGTCGACCTGTGATCTGGCAATTTTATTGATCGATGCCCGCAAAGGGGTGCTGGATCAAACCCGTCGCCACAGCTTTATTGCGACCTTACTGGGTATTCGCCATTTAGTGGTGGCGGTGAACAAGATGGATCTGGTGGATTATCAGGAGAGTGTCTTCGAGCAATTCAAAGAGGATTACCTGAGTTTTGCCGAGCAATTACCCACGGATCTGGTGATTAAGTTTGTCCCGCTCTCCGCGTTGGATGGCGACAATGTGGCCTCACCGAGCGAGAGAATGAATTGGTACTCCGGCCCGACGTTGCTTGAAGTGCTGGAGAGTGTTGATGTGGTGAGCACCAGCCGTCAACAGCCGCTGCGCTTCCCGGTGCAGTATGTTAGCCGCCCCAATCTGGATTTCCGTGGCTATGCTGGCACCTTGTCTGCGGGCATAGTGCGGGTAGGGCAAAAAGTGAAAGTGCTGCCCTCCGGCGTGGAGTCAACGGTGGCTCGCATCGTTACTTTTGATGGCGATTTGACCCAAGCCGTCCCCGGCGAAGCTATCACGCTGGTGCTGGCTGATGAAGTGGATATTAGCCGGGGTGACTTGCTGGTGGATGCCAGTGAAACCCTAAAAGCCGCACAGAATGCACTGGTGGATATTGTGTGGATGGCGGAACAGCCGCTGGTGGTTGGGCAGAGTTATGACATCAAAGTAGCGGGTAAAAAGACCCGTGCACGGGTTGAAAATATCCAATATCAGGTCGAGATCAACTCACTGACGCAGCGGGTGGTGGAGAGTTTGCCGCTCAATGGTATCGGCTTGGTTGAACTGGCGTTCGATGAGCCGCTGGTGCTGGACAGCTATCAGCGCAATCGCGATACCGGCGGCATGATCTTTATTGATCGGCTGAGTAATGTCACGGTCGGCGCGGGCTTGATTCGAGAAACACTGGAGTCGGTTTATCAGGAGAGCACGGTCTTTAGTGCGTTTGAGCTGGAGCTGAATGCGCTGGTTCGTCGCCACTTCCCACATTGGGGTGCGCGTGATCTGTTAGGGGGAAAATAGCGTGCTAACAGATCAGGTGACGCCAGCCGATGACAATATCGTCTGGCACCCTCATGCGGTGACGCGGCAGGATCGTGAGCAGCAGCATGGGCATCAGGGCGTGGTGCTCTGGTTTACCGGTTTGTCCGGCTCAGGAAAATCCACAGTGGCGGGGGCGCTGGAGCAGGCGCTGTTCGCCCGTGGAGTTAGCACTTACTTGCTGGATGGCGACAATGTGCGCCACGGTTTGTGTCGTGACTTGGGGTTTTCTGATGAGGATCGGCGCGAAAATATCCGTCGGGTCGGCGAGGTCGCCAAACTGATGGTGGACGCGGGTCTGGTGGTGCTGACAGCATTTATTTCGCCTCATCGTGCAGAGCGGAAAATGGTGCGAGATATGCTGGCGACAGGCCAGTTTATCGAGGTGTTTGTGGATACGCCGTTGGCGATTTGCGAGGCGCGCGACCCTAAAGGTTTATACAAAAAAGCCCGTGCGGGTGAGCTGAAAAACTTCACTGGCATTGACTCTATTTACGAATCACCTGAGCATGCAGATATTCATTTGCAGGGTGAACAATTAGTAACAAATTTGATTGAACAATTGTTAGACGTACTGCGTGGTAGCGCTATTATCAAATCCTAAATGTATCTGCCTTCGCCATGGCTGCGACAGGGTTGCGAACACGCAAGCTGCCTACCTGTCACGCCAATGGCATTGGACATAATTACCCCTCCGGCAAAACGTCCTCAGAACGTGCTGGTAAATTGTACCTACAGGATTTTTATGCAGAATGTCACCCAAATGATGATCGACGAACAACGGGATCGGGATGAACCCTCATACTCCTTTCTCGGTGGCGTCACGGGCTTTGTGTTTTATTGGCTGGCGTTTGCGATCCCCTTCTTTATTTATGGCCCCAATACCGTCTTCTTTCTGCTGTACACTTGGCCGTTCTTCTTGGCGCTGATGCCAGTTTCAGTGCTGATTGGTATTGCGCTCAGTGTGCTAACGCGGGGTAATCTGCTGTTTACTATCGGTGGTACGGGGATTGCGGTGCTGTGCCTATTCTGGATGCTGTTCTCATTTCTCACTGGCTGGTGAAGGTTGAGTCAGCGGGCTGTTGAGGTATCATTCGCTAACAGCCCGCAGTCTCCCGCCATTGACCATCGTCTCCCTTCTTATGTTGCTATCCGCTTAATGAATGGCTGTCAGAGATTTTGCCGTTGCTCATATATTTTGCTGTTGCTCATAGTAACTAATGCGTTCCACTTTTTCGGTTGAGCCGCCCCCATCGAAATCACAATCAAGCCACGTATCGACCAAGGTTTTGGCTAACTCAATACCAATCACCCGCGCGCCCAAACAGATGATCTGTGCATTATTACTTTTTCTGGCTCGTTGAGCGGAGAAGGGGTCATGGCACTGTGCGGCACGAATGCCCAGCACTTTATTGGCAGTGATGCTCATGCCAATACCGGTTCCACAGATCAGAATTCCGCGTTCATGCTTGCCGTCCTTAATAGCCTGAGCCACCTGAATGGCGATATCGGGGTATAGGGTGGATTCGCGCTGTTGGTCACAACTGTAATCAACCACAGTCATGCCTCTATTTTGCAGAAAGGCAAGAATCTGATTTTTCATATCAATGGCCGCATCATCACAGCCGATGGCAATAGACAGCATATTTCACCCCTTAACATATTGAACGGAAACCCGATTAATCACTTTTATTGCCGCCACCGCTTTATGATTTGCGAGTGAATCGCGGGCGGTTTCAGCATCAAGAACGAGAGATAACAGATCAATCAAAAGTTATATCTATGTTCATATGTTTATCATCCTCACTCTTTTCAGATGTTCAGTCAATAAACTTATGATCAATTTAAAATCAATCTTAGTGTTGATTTCCCTCTTATTGCTTCTCTATTAAGTGATTAAACTCGCATCAAATCAGGGGTTATTGTGATTTTGATTTTATTTATGATCTCCCTCACAGCCTGAGTATTTTTTAATGGCGTAACTCTGCGGCTTAATCGTACTGTTCAATAGTACGATTGTGGATCTTATGTTCATATCGTGTTTATGGCGAATTTAAATTTATGACAAGAATAATTGTTGAAGGAGTCAATCATGTATAACGAACGTTCTATAGATGCTCAGATGGTTGCCGGTATTCCTGAAAAAATGCGTGCCGTTGTGGCCTACGGGCCGGGGGATTATCGGCTTCAGATCGTGTCGGTCCCCACAATTGATGCGAAAGAGATTTTAGTGAAGGTCGAAGGTTGCGGTATCTGTGCTGGTGATACTAAAGCTTTTGGCGGTGCACCCAGTTTTTGGGGCGATGATAAGCAGCCTGCTTATATCAAGGCCCCGATGATCCCTGGCCATGAGTTTATCGGCCATGTGGTGGGATTAGGGGCGGAAGTGGAGGGGTTTAAATTAGGTGATCGTGTGACCTCGGAACAGATCGTTCCTTGCTGGGAGTGCCGATTCTGCAACCGTGGGCAGTATTGGATGTGTGAAAAACATGACCTCTACGGCTTCCAGCACAATGTTAATGGCGCGATGGCTGAATACATGAAATTTACCAAAGAGGCGATTAATTATCATGTTCCTGCCGATCTTCCCTTAGAAAAAGCCATTCTGATCGAACCCTATGCGTGCTCTTTCCACGCCGTGCAGCGCGCCAATATCAAACTCGGTGATGTTGTGGTGCTGGCAGGAGCAGGAACATTGGGATTGGGCATGGTGGGGGCGATCAAAAAGTCAGGTCCCGGCAAGCTGATTGTGTTGGATCTGTCCGATGACCGTCTGGCGCTGGCGAAGAAATTTGGTGCTGATCTGGTGCTTAACCCCACTAAAGACGACGTGATTTCGATTATCAAAGAGATGACCGACGGCTATGGCTGCGATATCTACATTGAAGCCACGGGTGCACAAAAAGCGGTCGAGCAGGGACTCACACTGCTGCGCAAGTTGGGGACTTTTGTGGAGTTCTCGGTGTTCAAAGATCCCGTGACCGTTGACTGGAGCATCATCAGTGACCGCAAAGAGCTAGATGTTTTGGGTTCACATCTGGGGCCATATTGCTATCCGCTGGTCATTGAAGGGATCTGCAACGGCGACCTGCCAACCGAAGGCGTGGTGACCCATATCCTACCGCTGGAAAAATTTGCCGAAGGCTTTGAAATGGTCACCAAAGGTGTCGGCTCTCTTAAAGTGGTGCTCAATCCCAATATCCAATAATCAGTGAAAGATAACTCGATATTAATCATCGCATTATTTCCAAATCATAGGTGATGCACCATGTTAGACATGTTGATTAAAAGGATAGGGCTGCCTAAGAAAATATTATTAGGTTATATCGGCGTACTGATATTTATGGCCGGAGAGGGGCTGGAGCAGAGTTGGCTATCCGACTTCATTATTCGCCGTGGTCTGACGGTTGAAGAGTCTGGCCTGATGTTCAGTGTCTACGGCTTTGCCGTGGCGATTGCCGCATGGTTGTCCGGTGTCTTAGCGGAAATGTATACCGCAAAAAAGGTGATGGCAGCGGGCGTGGTAATCTTCCTGATAGGCTCTGTGCTGTTTTTATCCCTCGGCTTACCCAGCAATAACTTGTCCATTATGATCCCAACCTATGCACTCCGCGGACTCGGCTACCCCTTGTTCTCATACGGTTTTTTAGTGTGGATTGCCTATGAAGCCCCGAGAGCCAAACTGGGATCAGCGGTGGGAATTTTCTGGTTTGTATTTACTGGCGGATTAAGTGTTCTAGGGGTGTTCTACGCCAGTATCGCGCTGCCGATATTAGGTGAGATACACACCCTGTGGAGCGGAATTGTCTTTGTGTTGATTGGGGCGGTTATTGGCCTGATGTTGAGCAAAGACAGCAAAGTCACTGTGGAAACTGATGTGCCCGCTAAAACCTTCGCCTATCTGTTCAAAGGGGTGTCGATCGCTTTTGAGAATTACAAAATCGGGCTAGGTGGACTTGTTCGGACCATCAACCTGTCGTTTGCTTTTGGCATGATCGTTTTCCTGCCAACCTACCTGCAAGATGTCATTGGCTTTACCCGCGACCAGTGGTTGTCTATCTATGCCTTTATGTGGACGGTCAATATTGGCTTCAACTTATTGTCTGGTGTGATCAGTGATCGATGGGGCTGGACGAATACCGTGATGTGGTTTGGCTGTGTGGGCAGCGCCATCTCTATCCTGTTGCTCTACTACATCCCGACCCACTTTGGCGTCGAAGGTTACACCTACACCCTGCTGGCAGCCGGTGCGCTGGGGGCCTGTTTCGCCGGGTTTGTTCCCCTCTCTGCCATTATGCCGAGCCTTGCGCCCAATGATAAAGGGGCGGCGATGTCAGTGCTGAACTTGGGGGCGGGGCTGTGTGCCTTCGTCGGGCCACTGATCGTCACCCTCTTTATTACCCCATTAGGTATTGAAGGCATTATTTGGCTCTTCTCGGGGCTATATATCGTCGCCGCCGTGCTGATGAAATTTGTCACCTTGCCGGCAGAAAACCCTGATGAATCTCTGAAAGAGCACGAACAGGTCTATGAGGCGAATAAAACACATTAATTCAGCATGTTATCTGAAGGAAAATAGTGATAACCAGGGCGTCATTGATGAGGAGTTAAAACATGAAAATTGAATATGACGGACTCAATATTGATTTTTGTCTGCACGGTAAAGTTGCTGCTATTACCGGTGGAGCCGCAGGTATTGGTTACGCCATTGCCGAGCTTTATCTGGCTAGAGGGGCGAAAGTGATTCTGATGGATCGCAACGATAATGTCGCCGAGGTGGCAACGCAGCTTAATCCGGCTAACGCGAGCGGGTTGTATTGCGATGTCAGTGATAGCGAATCGGTCAAAATAGCGGTCGCCATGGCGATTAATACCTTTGGCAAACTGGATATTTTAGTCAACTGCGCCGGAATTGTGGCACTGGATTCGGCGGAAAAAACCACTGAGCAAGATTGGGACAACACGATTAATGTCAATCTGAAAGGGGTTTTCCTCATGAGTCAGGAAGTGGGGAAGCGCTTTATTGCACAGGGACATGGCAAAATCGTGAATTTAGCCTCTCAAGCCGGGATCGTGGCGTTACCCAATCATCTGGCCTATTGCACCAGTAAGGCGGGGGTGATCGGCATGACGAAAGTGCTGGCGCTAGAGTGGGGGCCGCTCGGCATCCAAGTTAATGCCATTTCACCCACCGTGGTCTTAACCGAATTGGGCAAAAAGGCGTGGTCGGGGGAGGCGGCTGAAGAGATGAAACTGAAAATTCCCGCGCGCCGTTTTGCCTACCCCGTCGAAGTGGCTGCCTGTGCGCTATTCCTGTCCAGCGACGCGGCTAACATGATCACTGGCGCAAACTTGGTGATTGATGGCGGCTATACCATCCAATAATCCATCCGGTATTTTCTGTTGCAAGGAGAGTGTCATGAACCGAATTATTAACGATCCTGACCATGTTGTTGAGGATGCCATCAAGGGCTATCTGGCGGCTTACCCCCATTTTTTCGCTAAAACGGATCATGAGAAAGTGTTGAAACACCCCAAGGCACCCTATAAAGGAAAGGTGGGGGTTGTCACTGGGGGCGGTTCGGGGCATGAACCCGCATTTTTGGGTTATATCGGCAAAAACATGCTGGATGCGGTGGCGGTCGGGGAGATTTTCTCCTCTCCGGCGGCGGGTGCCTTTTTAGCCGCATTTAAAGCCGCCGATGGCGGGGCGGGGGTGGCTTGTCTGTACGGCAACTATGCCGGTGACAATATGAACGTCAAAATGGCAGCTAAAAAAGCGCAGGCGCTGGGCATCAAAGTCAAAACGGTGGTCGCCAATGATGATGTAGCCTCCGCACCGCCGACAGAAAAAGAGAAGCGCCGTGGGGTCGCCGGTGAGATTTTTATGTGGAAAGTGGGGGCGGCAGCGGCAGCGCAAGATTATGAATTAGATGCTGTTATCGACGTCGCGCAAAAAGCCATCGATAACTGTCGCTCAGTGGGGGTGGGCCTCACCTCGTGCACCATTCCGGCGGTAGGCAAACCTAACTTCCATATTGAAGATGGCATGATGGAGGTGGGTATTGGTCACCATGGCGAACCGGGGATTCGGGTGGAGCCATTACAAACGGCTGATCAGATTGCTAAAACGATGGTGGATATCGTGGTCGGTGATGTGCCTTTTGGCGATGGTGATGAGGTAGCGGTTTTGATCTCTGGTTTAGGGGCTACGCCGACTCTTGAGTTGTACATTTATTATGCTGAAGTGGTCACCTTATTGAAGGAGAAAGGGATCAATATCTATCGCCCCTATATTGGCAACCACTTTACCTCGCTGGACATGATGGGGATCACCCTGACATTGATGAAACTGGATGATGAATTGAAGGCGTTAATTGACGTACCGACTCATTCACTCGGCTTAACGCAGGTGGAGTAAGGGATGATGAGCGCATTCTGTCACAAACACGGCACGCCGATTGTCGAAGAGTTAGTCGAGACGATTATCGCCAATCGCGACTATCTGAGTGAGATCGACGGCGCGATTGGCGATGGCGACCACGGCATCAATATGGCCAAAGGCTTCAATCTCTGTGCGGAGAGTATCAAAGGGAGAGATCTGACGGTATCCGAGGCGCTGGATGTGCTGTCTGACTCTCTGATGGAGGGGATTGGCGGTTCAATGGGGCCACTTTATGGCAGCATTTTTATGGGCATGGCAGAGAGCATTCGTGACTGCGATAAAATTGATGCCACCGCCTTTAGCGGCATGTTGCGAGACGGGCTATCCTGCTTACAAGATATCAGCGAGGCGGGGGTGGGGGATAAATGCATCATGGATACGCTGATTCCGACGGTCGAAGCCTTTGAACTGGCACAACAGCAAAATAAATCTTTCGTCGAGTCACTCCACCTGATGAAAAATGCGGCCCATGCCGGGCGTGACTCCACCCTTGATCTCGTCGCCAAAATTGGCCGAGCCAGCCGTCTGGGGGAGCGTTCTCGCGGTGTTTTAGATGCGGGCGCAACCTCATGTTGCTTAATACTGACTCAATTGGCAGATTCGGTAGAGCAGCGGCTGGTCTAATCAATGTCTCAATGGCGGTCAGCAGGGGACTGACCGCCATCTTGGCGCACCCTTCGAATACCAGATTAAGGCTGTTGTTGAATCATTTTCAAAATCGTCCGCGCATTGGATGCGCTGGTGGCAATAATATCAATTGCGCCGGTGCGCAAGGCTCCCAGAATCGCCAATGCTTTGGTGCTTTCGGAGGCGATAGCAATCACGCAAGGTATCTGGCGCAGCTCTTGGGTACTGATGCCGATAACCCGATCGTTCATGACGGTATTCGCCGGTTGGCCTTGGGCATCAAAAAAATCATATCCGGCAATCTCACCGGTGACCCCTTGGTGCATACTGGCATCGACAATCTCTTGCGGCGTAAACCAGCCCAATTTCACCATATAGCTGTTTTCATTCATATCGCCAATACCGACCAGCGCGATATCCGCCTTTCTGGCGCGATCGAGTGTCTCTTTGATGGTGCCGTTCTGCATAAAGGCTTCTTTTAACGCACGATTTTCCACATAAGCGGGCGCGTAGAGGGTTTCGCTGGTGCCACCAAATTTCTTGGCTAGACGACGGCTGATATGGTCGGCATTAATGGCATCGCCGGGACGATGTGTGCCGCCAATACCACAGATAAACTTGCACTGCCTTTCCGGCACGATGCTGACGTGATCCGCGATGGCGGCAATATTACGCCCCTGCCCAACCGCTAATACGGTGTTATCTTTCAAATTCGTGGCCAGATAGCCGGAAACTAATGAGGCAACCTGACGCCGCTGCTCATCTTCATCTTGATAATCCAGCGCAATCAGCGCCCGTTTCAGGCCAAAATGCTCAATCAGTTGTTGCTCGAGACGAGTGCTAAACACCGGATGATAACGTACTGTAATCTCAACAATGCCTTCGGCTTTTGCCCGCTTAAGTAACCGCCCAACCTTGATTCTTGAAATGCCAAACTTATGTGCAATCTCTTCCTGAGTCATTTCATCTTGGTAATAAGACACAGCAATTTCAGTTAACAATTCATTGTCTGGTGGAATTGTCTGTTTTTCCATGGGTTTTGCCCCCGGCAAAAGAAGAATTGGCCTTTTTGACCGTGTTTATCTAACACGTAAAATTCAGAATTATCCTGTCGGATTGGGTAAAATAGTAGAACATTTGTTTAATATAGTGAACGTAAAACGTCCTTATTTCTTTGCTTATTTTCGTTATAACGTCGGAAAAAGGCCATTTATTGAGGTGAAAGGCATTAATTAGTGGATTAATCCATTTGTTGGCTTATTTTTCTTTCTATTAATCTTGATTTGTTACGCATAAATGCAAACAAAAGTACGTGTATTGCTCATTTGTTATGCGAAAGCTCGACGAAACCGGGAGACACCGCCGTGATTCAGTGACGTTAGTGAAAAATCGCGTTGTTATTGGGTTGAAAATCGTCCTTAATCTGAGTGTTGTGGCCTATTTCCGTCACAGAGTGGAGTCCGACGAAAAGTTGTGGGATGATTAGGCAGTTTTCGGGGGGCGGGAATGGGAAAACTTACACTACTATTGCTGATTTTACTTGGCTGGCTCCAGTATTCACTGTGGTTGGGCAAGAATGGTGTTCATGATTTTGTTCGGGTTAAGGATGACGTGGCTCTTCAAGAGACCAACAACGGCAAACTTAAAGCCCGGAACGACCAGCTATTTGCTGAAATTGATGATTTAAACGGTGGTCAAGAGGCGATCGAAGAGCGCGCACGTAACGAACTGGGTATGATTAGACCCGGCGAAAGTTTCTATCGTCTGGTTCCTGACCAATCCAGACGCAATGCGAGTCCCCCTTCGACGCAAAATAACGCGCAACAATAAATAATGAGTCATTTTGCAGTTTCCCTTCCTAAAGTCATTGCGGTTTTACCGGCTGCGGGTATTGGCAGCCGTATGCAGGCTGATTGCCCTAAACAGTATTTAACTGTGGGCGGTAAGACCCTCATTGAGCACGCCATCGCTTCTTTGCTGGGTCACCCGCGAATCCAGCAGATTATTGTCGTCATACATCCGCAGGACACGCAATTTTCTACCTTACCCATTGCGCTGGACCCCCGTATTCGTCTTGTTCACGGTGGTGAACAGCGGGCCGACTCGGTGATGGCGGGCTTACAATGTGCGGGGCAGGCGGAGTGGGTATTGGTCCATGATGCGGCTCGTCCTTGTCTGCACCGTGACGATCTCGACAAGCTGTTGTCGATTATCGGGCACAGTAAAGTGGGGGGGATTCTGGCCGCTCCAGTGCGCGACACCATGAAACGCAGTGAGGCGGGGATTCAAGCCATCGCCCACACTGTCGATCGTCAAGCACTGTGGCATGCCCTAACACCCCAACTTTTTCCGCTTGAGCTATTAAAATTGTGTCTATCCCGCGCTTTGCGTGAGGGGGCTGTTGTCACCGATGAAGCCTCTGCATTAGAGCACTGCGGCTACCATCCGATATTAGTGTCTGGCCGTTCGGACAATATCAAAGTGACGCGCCCAGAGGATCTGGCGCTGGCAGAGTTTTATCTAACGCGATTACATCATATGGAGAAAAACTAATGCGGATCGGTCATGGTTTCGATGTACATAAATTTGGCGAAAATGGCAGTGGCCCACTGATTATTGGCGGAGTGCGCATCCCCTACGAAAAGGGCCTGTTGGCGCACTCTGATGGTGATGTTGCCTTGCACGCGGCCACTGATGCCTTACTGGGCGCGGCTGCTTTAGGCGATATCGGCAAGTTATTCCCCGATACCGATCCAGCCTTTAAAGGGGCTGATAGCCGTGGTTTGCTGCGCGAAGCCTACCGCCGTATTCTGGCAAAGGGCTATAAACTGGGGAATTTGGACATTACGATTATTGCCCAAGCGCCCAAAATGGCCCCCCATATCCCACAGATGCGTGTTCATTTGGCGGAAGATCTGCAATGTCATATGGATGATATCAACGTCAAAGCGACCACTACTGAGCAGCTTGGTTTTACTGGCCGTGGCGAAGGTATTGCTTGTGAAGCTGTCGCCCTGTTGATTAAGGCATAAAAAATGGACATGGAAAATCTCACTTGGCTGCACGGTAAACCCAAGGCGAGCGGCACGCTAAAGGCCAATCCGGAAGACTTCGTGGTGATCGAAGATCTGGGCTTTGAGCCGGATGGTGAAGGCGAGCATCTATTGGTTCGTATCCGCAAAAACGGCTGTAATACCCAGTTTGTCGCTGACTATCTGGCGCGTTTTGCCAAGATACATCCACGGCTGGTGAGCTACGCGGGCTTGAAAGATCGTCACGCCGTCACCGAACAGTGGTTCTGTTTGCATCTGCCGGGTAAAGAAGCCCCAGATCTCTCCACCTTCGAACTGGAAGGCTGCGAAGTGCTGGAGTCTGTGCGCCAAAAAAGAAAACTGCGCATTGGCTCACTGAAGGGCAACGCCTTTACCTTGGTATTGCGCCACATCACAGATAACCAAGATGTAGAGCAGCGATTGCAGCATATTGCGGCGCAGGGAGTACCGAACTATTTTGGCAGTCAACGATTTGGTCGCGGCGGCAATAATCTGGTGCAGGCGCGCTTGTGGGCGAATAACGAAATTCGAGTCAAAGAGCGCAGTAAACGCAGCTTTTATCTGTCGGCTAGCCGTAGTGCCATGTTCAACCTGATTAGTAGTGCCCGTTTGGCA
Source organism: Yersinia mollaretii ATCC 43969 (assembly GCF_013282725.1). Classification (NCBI taxonomy): domain Bacteria; kingdom Pseudomonadati; phylum Pseudomonadota; class Gammaproteobacteria; order Enterobacterales; family Yersiniaceae; genus Yersinia; species Yersinia mollaretii. The sequence continues at coordinate 2,177,500 of NZ_CP054043.1, forward strand.
CAACAGCAGGCGACGACAGTGCTGGAAGGCGATGCATTGCAGCTTTCTGGTCGCGGCAGTTGGTTTGTTGCCACTGCCGATGAACTCGCCGCGCTACAGCAACGTGTCGATGCGGGTGAACTTAATATCACTGCCCCGCTGCCGGGGGAGGGTGAGCTGGGCACTCAGGGTGAGGCATTGGCTTTCGAACTGGCTTGTTTGGCGGATCAAAGCGAATTACTGGCGCTGATCAAGCGCGAACGAGTCGAAGGTGCACGTCGGGCCGTACTGCTGAAACCGCAGAATATGGCGTGGAGCTGGTGGGATGATGTGACCCTCGAGCTCCACTTCTGGTTACCTGCCGGCAGCTTTGCCACCAGTGTGGTGCGCGAAATCATGAATCAGGATAATGCTGATGCTGCGGATATTGCTGAGTAACGACGATGGTATTTCCGCGCCGGGCATCCAAACGCTCGCCAGCGCATTGCGGGCATTTGCGCAGGTACAAATCGTCGCTCCCGATCGTAATCGCAGTGGCTCGTCCAATGCATTGACACTGGATAGCGCACTGCGCATCACCACCTTATCTAATGGTGACATTGCGGTTCAGCAAGGCACGCCGACCGATTGTGTCTACTTGGGGGTGAATGCCTTAATGCGCCCTCGGCCCGATATTGTGGTTTCCGGTATCAATGCGGGACCGAATCTCGGGGATGATGTTATCTATTCGGGGACGGTGGCAGCCGCGATGGAAGGGCGGCATTTGGGCTTTCCTGCTCTGGCTGTCTCACTGAATGGGCATCAGCATTATGAGACAGCGGCGGCGATCACTTGTTGTATATTGCGCACGTTACAACATAAACCATTGCGTACCAGCAAAATACTGAATATTAATGTACCTGATTTACCCTTATCTGAGATTAAAGGTATTCGGGTAACACGTTGTGGTAGCCGTCATCCCGCAGAGCAGGTATTTTGTCAGCAAGACCCTCGAGGGCAAGATCTCTACTGGATTGGCCCTCCGGGGGATAAATTTGATGTGGCACCTGACACGGATTTTGCGGCGATTGAGCAAGGTTATGTTTCTATCACGCCACTTCAGGTTGATTTAACGGCCTATGGGGCGCAAGACGTAGTTGAAAACTGGTTAGCCAGCATTCATGAGGTTGATGGAGAATGGTAAATAAACGCATGCAAACATTGTTGATGCAGTTACGTCAGCAAGGTATCCAAGACGAGCGCTTGTTACAGGCGATCGAAGCGGTACCGCGCGAGCGTTTTGTTGATGAAGCTTTGGCGCATAAGGCGTATGAGAACACTGCTCTGCCTATAGGTTTGGGGCAAACTATTTCTCAGCCTTATATGGTGGCGCGAATGACTGAATTGTTGCAATTGACGCCGACCTCGCGGGTCTTGGAGATCGGCACCGGTTCTGGTTATCAGACTGCAATTTTGGCGCATTTAGTCGAACATGTTTGTTCAGTCGAACGAATCAAAGGGCTACAGTGGCAGGCAAAACGCCGCCTGAAACAGCTGGATCTGCATAATGTCTCTACCCGCCATGGTGATGGCTGGCTAGGTTGGGCATCACGCGGGCCATTTGATGCGATCATTGTGACAGCCGCCCCGCCGGAGATCCCGCAAGCATTACTTGAACAGTTAGATGAGGGTGGGATCTTGGTTCTTCCGGTCGGCGAGCAGGCTCAGACATTGAAATGTGTGCAGCGCCGTCACAATGAATTTCAGATTGAAACAGTAGAAGCGGTCCGCTTTGTCCCCTTGGTCAAAGGAGAATTGGCCTGAATTCAATCTCTTTCATTCAGCCTTAAATCTTTTATCTCATCCGAAACGTGTCGTTTTACGTGAAAGATCGGCTAAAAAATCAGTAACATAAATTTTATGGTATGGCAGGCGTGGTATTGATAGCATGCGCGCTTCTGTATTTGATACATCGTTTATTATTGCTGTCATGGGGGAAGCATGAGCACGGGAAGCCCAATGATTACATTACGCCGAGTCGCGGCATGTACGGTTATGAGTTTATGGTTGGTGGGTTGCAGCAATGAGAATACAACCTCTGCGCCAATCAGCAGTGTCGGTGGTGATCGTTCAGGGACTATGCTAAGTGGCTCGGATACCAATAGTTCGGGTGAGCGCATCGTTTACAACCGCAGCTATGGCACTATCCCCAAAGGAAGTTACAGCGGTGATACCTATACCGTTAAGCGTGGTGACACGCTGTTTTATATCGCCTGGATCACCGGGAATGACTTCCGTGATCTGGCCGCCAAAAACAATATTGCTGAGCCATATGGCCTAAATGTGGGGCAATCCATTCAGTTGGGTAATGGCTCTGGCGGTGGAATGTTAGCTGCGACTGATGCCACATCAGGCGGAATAGCAAAACCGCCGTCAAATATTCAGAACACAACTACAACGGTTGATTCTCAACCAACTAGCGCGTATTCTGGAAATTCGGGTAAACAGAGTGTTGGTAAAATGTTACCAGCATCAGGGGCTGTCGCTACGACAACGGCACCTGTTACTGCACCAAGCAGTCCCATCAGTGATCCAACCAGCAATGGTGGTCCAGTCAGTAGCTGGAAATGGCCAACTGAGGGCAAAACGATCGATAGCTTCTCTGCTTCCGAAGGGGGCAATAAAGGGATTGATATCGCCGGTTCTCGTGGGCAACCCATCTTCGCTACAGCAAATGGGCGGGTTGTGTATGCTGGGAACGCACTGCGTGGTTACGGTAATCTAATCATCATCAAACATAATGATGATTACCTGAGCGCCTACGCTCACAACGATACAATGCTGGTCCGGGAACAAGAAGAAGTGAAGGCGGGTCAAAAAATAGCCACCATGGGTAGCACCGGAACCAGTTCAGTAAGATTGCATTTTGAAATTCGTTACAAGGGGAAATCCGTAAACCCGCTGCGTTATCTTCCGCAGCGATAGATTGGGCAGAATACGCTGTATTCTGCTCGCCGGATTCACGGGTAGGAGCAGCATATGAGCCAAAATACGCTGAAAGTTAACGAGTTGAATGAAGATGCTGATTTTGATGAAAACAGTACGGAAACTGAAATTTTCGATGAAAAAGCATTAGTTGAAGATGAACCGACTGAAAGCGAGTTAGCGGAAGATGAGCTGTTGGCGCAAGGCGTTACCCAGCGCGTGCTGGATGCGACACAGCTCTACCTTGGTGAGATTGGTTATTCGCCACTGCTGACCGCAGAAGAAGAGGTTTATTTTGCCCGACGTGCCTTGCGCGGAGATGTGCCTTCACGTCGGCGTATGATCGAAAGTAACTTGCGGTTGGTGGTGAAGATCGCCCGTCGTTACAGCAATCGCGGCTTAGCGCTGCTGGATCTGATTGAAGAGGGCAACCTCGGCCTGATCCGTGCGGTGGAAAAGTTTGATCCTGAACGCGGTTTTCGTTTCTCCACTTATGCCACTTGGTGGATTCGTCAAACGATTGAACGGGCAATTATGAACCAAACCCGAACCATACGTTTGCCTATCCATATCGTTAAAGAATTAAACGTTTATTTGCGTACCGCCCGAGAACTTTCTCATAAATTAGATCATGAACCGAGCGCTGAAGAGATTGCCGAGCAACTCGACAAGCCGGTCGATGATGTGAGCCGCATGTTACGTCTTAACGAACGTATCACTTCCGTTGATACACCTTTAGGCGGCGACTCAGAGAAAGCTTTGTTGGATATTCTGTCTGACGAGAATGAAAACGGTCCGGAAGATACCACGCAAGATGATGATATGAAACAAAGTATCGTCAAATGGCTGTTTGAATTGAATGCAAAACAGCGCGAAGTATTGGCCCGTCGTTTTGGTCTGTTAGGATACGAAGCCGCAACCTTAGAAGACGTTGGCCGTGAAATTGGTTTGACACGCGAACGTGTCCGCCAGATTCAGGTTGAAGGTTTACGCCGTCTGCGGGAAATTCTGCAAACGCAAGGTTTAAGCATTGAGGCGTTGTTCCGCGAATAAAGAGACCCGTCATACTTCAGATGGTATTTAGGGTATAGGCAGTGACTCAGATAGAACATAAAAACGGTGAACTGATGTTCACCGTTTTTTTATGGGCGCTATACCATGTTTTTCAGACGGTAAATCCACTCTAGCGCTTGGCGAGGCGACAGCGAATCAGGGTCTAGTGCTTCCAATGCCTCAACAGCCGGAGGAGTCTCTTCATTGAGCAGCGTCAGTTGTGAGCCATCAATTTTGCTCGCCGCCGCATTATTGGAGAGCGTCTCCAACTCTTTCAGTTTCTGCCGCGCCCGCTTGATCACATCTCGTGGCACACCCGCCAGTGCAGCAACCGCCAAACCATAACTTTTACTGGCTGCGCCATCTTGTACGCTGTGCATAAAGGCGATAGTTTCCCCGTGTTCCAGCGCATCAAGGTGCACATTCACGACGCCTTCCATTTTTTCCGGCAGGGTCGTCAGCTCAAAATAGTGGGTGGCAAATAGTGTCATCGCTTTAATGCGGCTCGCCAGATTTTCAGCACAGGCCCAAGCCAGTGATAAGCCATCATAAGTTGATGTACCGCGACCAATCTCATCCATCAGCACCAAGCTTTGTTCTGTAGCGTTATGCAGTATATTGGCGGTTTCCGTCATTTCCACCATGAAGGTAGAGCGGCCTGATGCCAGGTCGTCTGCTGCGCCGACGCGGGTAAAGATGCGATCAATCGGACCAATAATGGCCTGATCCGCAGGCACATAACTACCCATGTGGGCCAACAGCACAATCAATGCTGTTTGGCGCATATAGGTACTTTTCCCCCCCATATTCGGGCCAGTAATGATCAACATACGCCGTTGAGGTGACAGTGTTAGCGGGTTAGAAATAAAGGGTTCGCTCAAGACTTGCTCAACCACCGGATGACGACCTCCGGTAATTTTGATCCCCGGTTTATCACTCAGGGTAGGGCAGTTGTAGTTGAGTGTTTCAGCTCGCTCCGCCAGATTCGACAGTACATCCAGCTCAGCCAGTGCATTGGCGCTGCTTTGCAATTCGGGCAGATGGGGCAACAACAGATCGAAAATCTCTTCGTATAGCCCTTTTTCGATCGCCAGCGCTTTTCCTTTAGAGGTCAGAACTTTGTCTTCATACTCTTTCAACTCAGGAATAATGTAGCGCTCGGCATTCTTCAGCGTTTGTCTGCGGACATAATGGATTGGAACCAGATGACTTTGCCCCCGGCTGACCTGAATGAAATAGCCGTGGACCCCATTGAAGCCCACTTTTAGCGTATCCAGACCCAACTTTTCACGTTCGCGAATTTCTAGTCGATCCAGATAGTCAGTCGCGCCATCGGCTAATGCTCGCCATTCATCCAACTCGGCATTGTAACCCGGTGCAATGACGCCTCCATCGCGCACTAATACCGGCGGTGTTTCAACAATCGCCCGTTCCAGCAGATCTTGTAGCTCGTCAAACTGACCGACTTGCGAGAGCAGGTTTTGCACATGAGGCACATTGACCGGTTGCAGTAAACGGTGGATCTCCGGCAATTGCTGAAAAGCGTGGCGCATGCGGGCCAGATCTCTCGGGCGGGCGGTGCGCAGTGCCAGTCGCGCTAAAATACGTTCTAAATCGCCCACTTGGCGCAGCGGAGTTTGCAGTTCTGCTGTCAGTTCTTGCAGGCCACCAATCGCTTGCTGGCGATCCGTCAGCACCTTGATGTCGCGCACTGGCATATGGAGCCAGCGTTTTAGCATTCGACTCCCCATGGCGGTCACGCTGCAATCCAGAATGGCGGCCAGCGTATTCTCTGTGCCACCGGAGAGGTTGAGAGTCAGTTCGAGATTTCGACGGGTAGCGGCATCCATAACAATGCCATCTTGCTGACGCTCCATGGTCAAACCACGGATATGGGGCAAGGAGGTGCGCTGGGTATCTTTGACATATTGCAGCAGGCAGCCCGCAGCACGTAATGCTTGGTGGGCTTGCTCAACACCAAAACCGATTAAATCACGCGTGCCGAATTGCAGGTTAAGCTGCTGTTTGGCGGTTTCCAGCTCAAACTCCCACAATGGGCGGCGGCGTAAGCCATGTCGATGCTCAATCAGCGCCATCTGCTCGAAGTTTTCTGGGTACAAAAGCTCGGCGGGATTGGTGCGTTGCAGCTCGGCGGCCATGGTTTCAATATCAGCGGGTTCGGCAACGCGGAATCGACCCGAGCTGATATCCAAAGTCGCATAACCAAATCCACGTGCATCCTGCCAAATCGCCGCCAACAGATTATCCTGCCGCTCTTGCAACAAAGCCTCATCACTGACTGTACCCGGTGTCACGATCCGTACGACTTTTCGTTCAACCGGCCCTTTACTGGTTGCCGGGTCACCGATTTGCTCACAAATTGCCGCTGATTCACCCATCTGAACCAGTTTCGCTAGATAAGGCTCAATCGAATGATAGGGGACACCCGCCATCGGGATTGGCTCACCAGCGGAAGCGCCTCGTTTGGTCAGTGAGATATCCAGTAGCTGTGAAGCACGCTTCGCATCACTGTAAAACAGCTCATAAAAATCCCCCATCCGGTAGAACAGCAGTATGTCAGGATGCTGGGCTTTAAGCCGAAGGTACTGCTGCATCATGGGGGTGTGGGAGTCGAGTTTATCAGTATTATTCATGCGGTTATCTTTTCTAATCCATTGAATTTAAAGTAAATTGTGATTTTTATTATTCTCGTTAGACATCACATAATTTTACGGATAACACAGAAGTCCAACTATCAATAGCGGCACAAAGCTTTACAGCATAGGCTATGAGATTGAAATAAAAGGAAATTATAGTTTCCAGTGCTGTGGTGTTATGCGCTGTTATCACGTTTTTTCCAGCCGATATACTAGCCTAGCAGCGCTAAAACTGACATAGGTAAATATGTGGACGCGATGGCATATCACGCAGATTAGCCCCTCAGTCAGGGGCTATGCGGTCATCTTTTTCTATTGATTAACAGGTATTGATTGGGCAACAGGTGACTACTGGAAGGCAGGGTTGCCGGGGAATAACGCTTTTGCCGTCTGGTGCAACTGATTGGCTTGAGCAGCATGATTTTGATATTGGTTAATCATGATGAGACTTTGATAAACATTCGGATCATTGTGCAGCTGAATGTACTGTTCCGCCCATGCGCTAAATTGCGTCAGCAACGCCGGATCTTGGTGCTGATTAAATTGCAGTAACAAGTTGATATGGCGGATGTATTGATACCTTTCCCATTGGATATAGGGATTTTCCAGGTTATCGAGTGGCCGCATGTCAACTAACCCACCTCTTTCGGCCAGTGTCAGCACTCGGCCGGTTTTGAAACCCGTCACCATAAATAGCAGAGTTAATAATGCCGAGAAGATGACGGCATAGTGCAGCCAGCGTTGCCATGAGGCGGGGGTCGTGGTTGCGCTCTCCAGCATGTTTTCTGGGATCATCAGTCGGCCAAGCAGAATCAATAGCAACCAATGTGCGGCGGATTGATAAAGAGGCAGCTCGGTCATCAGATGTAACGCGATCGGTAAGGTGAGTACCCACAGCGGGAATACCGTTTTCGGCCGCATCAGCAGGGGTTTTATATACCCGACAGCGAGCACCAGCATCCCTATCAGCGCCACAATACCTCCCTCCGCCCAGCCATAAAGCACTTCATTATGCGGGTGAGAAGGGAAAGTAAAGAGATTCGGGACTTGCCCGGCCTGCGACAGCGCGTGAGCAAAAGCCGACTCAAAACTGCCGTAGCCCCAGCCTAGCCAAGGATGCTGCTGTATCAGCTGCCAAGTATAGTTGAGGATCAACCCGCGCTCTCGGTTGCTGGCTTCTTTGGCGATCAGCAAGCTCTCACTTAATTGGCTCAACAGATAAAAAGCGGCCAGCAAACTTATCAGGCTCAACAACCATAACCAGCCGATCTGCCGCTGACGCCAGTAATAGAGTGAAAGCAAGAGTAAGGTGGATATCCCGCCGACCCAGCCGATCCGTGATTGCAGCAGCATCAATAAGCCGGGGAAAACCAGTAGCGTCACTGTGCTGATGCTGCGCACGACTTGACGGCCCGAGACCATAAACAGATAGGCGGCGATGGCATAACCTGTCGCCAGATAACTGGCCAACACATTCGTTTGCTGAAAGATGCCATAAGGGCGCTGGGCAATATCGAATTCCATCCAGTTATCAGATGTAAAAACAAAGAGTTGCATTAGGGCCAGCATAGCCTGACCCCAAGCGGATAGGAGGATCAGCATTAACCACAGTTGTCGCGTACTGGCGCTCAGCTTTAAGCGGAACAGCCCAAACAGCATGATGATGCCAGCCCACAAGCCCAAAATGCGCGGTAGCCAAGATCCTACGTGCAGTAAGGAGGCGGGCCATAAGGCAGGAAGGCTCATCATCAGTGCGCCAAGCAGTAGCCACCGACCACCCGGCGAATTCAGGGTATGGTTCGCTTCTTTATGTGGCCAGTAGAGTGCCACCGTCAGCAGCGCCATCATGGCCCAGATGACAATGTTGGTGGGAAGATGAAGCCCAGCACCGCCTCGATTGACCTCATAGTGCATCATGGCAATAAATGTCATGGCGATGATCACGCTAATAATAAGATTGTTTTTTTGCCCTAGCCCCATGGACCGCACATGCACAGGAAAGTTAAATTTCATTTTATATCAACATGTTACTTATTTATCTAACAAAGCGTTGTAGGCTAACGTATTAACGATTAGCCCCTATTCGTGCACCAAACCGCTTAATCATGGCGGTTAGGTTCATTCTCTGTCGGATGAGCAATAAACCAGCGCAATGAATTCATGACTTTGGTTTCTGACATCCTGACGCGCTTCTCATCAACCAGCTTCATTAATACCAATCTGGCAGTATAAATATCCAAGTGAGCCTTATCAGCAAGCTCTCTGGTTTTTGGCCAATGGATAACGGGAGGTGGTGATTCAGTAAATTGCTCTTTCAGAACGGAGCACCGTTCAAGCAATATTTCCATGACTTCTTCTTTACGTTGATGGTTAGGTTTCATTGACTATTACCTCATACAATTTATGTTTTAAGAATGTCTTGTTTTTAATTTCCTACATTCTTTATTTTATATTCATATTTCCCATATATTGGTAGGACGTTTCCTACAAAAATAAAGAAAACTCATACATAAGTTAAGTTATGTTCTTATTTATTTTTTAATAACTTTTTCCGTGATTATTTATTATGACAAAACACTCATGCTTAAAATGTAAATATACCATGAGTAAGCTGCCCAATAGGTAATATTGTAAATTGCTAGCAATAAATAAATTGTTTTTCTTCATAATTAAAATAATAACTTGAGGTAATATTAATTTATCTATTAATTTCAATTGCTTGTGGGGTTTTATATGTGAGAAACTCTCACTAACTTCAGAGAGAATCAAAGAGTTAGCGAGACTTTATTTTTTAAAAGCCAAGTTTTTTCTGCTTCAGGTGTTAAAGTTTTGAGTATTTAATATCGATTATAATTTCACTTATAAAATAAGCAATCGTTAATTTTGGAAAAGCGACTTTTAGCGATCTAATGTGTCGATTTGTTCGTTTTCGCAGTGCTATCTGTCGAAGGTGCTATGTTTATCGATCAAAGTTATCGATATTATTGTTTTAATTTAGACAATTAAGATAAACACTCTGAATTTTGATTGTTTGAATTAAATAACTATCTTGTAGGTATGTAAGTTTGTATTATCTGCGTCGAACAAAAAGGTCTTAAACGTTATTTAAAGGTTTTTTTAAATGTAGGCATTTTTCAATGTCTGCATGTTGAATCTATAGCTCTCGGTAGTCAGTGACTTATTTCCTCGTATTTAAATGAGAATAAGTCGCATGAGTTCTTATGTTTCAACTACTTCGATGCGGTATTTACCTTGAGTCTATTAAGGTAGGTGAACTTGCTAAACTTAAATGTGTGTATAAAGGAATTACGTAATGAAACTGAATAAAACGATCTTGGCAGCAGCTTTGGTATTGGGTTTTGCTTCTGTAGCTAACGCAGCAGATCAAGGTCAAGGTACTGTGACTTTCAATGGCTCTATCATTGACGCGCCATGCTCAATCGCATCAGGTTCTGATTCTCAGACTGTTGAAATGGGTCAGATCTCTAACGTTGCTCTGCAGAACGGTGGCAAATCATCTGCCCAAGATTTCGACATCAAACTGGAAAACTGCGATACCACTACTCTGAAAACAGTAACCACTACTTTTAGCGGTGCTGAATCTGCTGCAGTCCCTGGCCTGCTGGGTATCGTTGGTTTGGCTGAAGGCGCTGGTATCGCTATCGTTGATGGTTCTGGTTCTGTTGTAACTTTGGGCACCGCGACTGCTGAACAGACTCTGATCACTGGCAACAACACCCTGGCTTTCTCTGCTTACCTGCAGGGCAGCACTGCTTCTGACGCTATCAAACCAGGTAGCTTCTCAAGCGTAGCTAACTTCATGCTGGCTTACCAATAAGCACCCCTTTTTAAATTGGGCATGCGGATTTTTCCGCATGTCTTTTTATCTTGAGAAAGATACGTGTTGGATGAGCTAGGTGATTTATGTCCAGGTCATTTTTTCTGATAGTGCCTCCTTCCTTGCTAATGGCGTCATTGTTGAGTTTTTCGGCAATGGCTGATCCCATGAAGACAGATTTGGGCTACGTGAGTATGGAAGGAAGTATTACTGATACATCTTGCGCGATAGACCCCGGAAGTCTGGAGCAGACTATTGATATGGCGATTATGCCGATCGGTCAGTTGGTTGAGAACGGCGTGGGAAATGAGCATCCGTTCGCGATTCGCTTACTGGATTGCACGATAGTCCATGCCGACCCAGATAAGTCTAATCGGCAGCATTTTACAGTGTCATTTGATGGCGCAGCAGACGGCAATAATTTCGCGGTTTATGGCGAGGCTGAAGGCGTCGCAATGCAGATCATTGATGATAAAGGAAATGCTTCGACGCCAGGGGTGCCGTCACCGGAAATTAATATTATCCCTGCTGATGATATGAGACTCAATTATGCCCTGCGGTTAGTGGGCAATGGCAAGATGCTGCGTGCTGGAAACTACTATTCCAGTGTTCGTTTCAAATTGGATTATTACTGATTTCAATGAGTAAGGTGACATATTCCATGGTATCCGCTCGTTCCATCACCCAGGGTATTGCCCGTAGCGGTTTATTACGCATTTTGATTGCAGTTGCGTTAAGTGGCAATGCCTATGGCGTGTCAGCCAGTGATGATATTCAGTTCAATACCGACGTGTTGGATACCAAGGATCGCGCCAATATCGATCTGAGCCAATTCTCCCAACGTGGCTATATTATGCCGGGGAGTTATAACTTATTGGTTCACATGAATAAACAGGAACTCAACGAACAACCTGTGGTGTTCTACGCTTCCGAGAAAGACCCTAAAATTAGTGAAGCGTGCTTATCACCTAAGTTGGTTGAGTTGATGGCGTTGAAAGAAGATAGCCTCCATAAGCTCACTTGGTGGCGCAACGGGGAGTGTTTGGATATCAGCAGCTTGCCCGGTCTGACCGTGCAAGGCGATTTGGCGACCTCATCACTCCATTTGAGTGTGCCGCAAGCTTGGTTGGAATACAGCGAACCCGATTGGGATCCGCCTTCTCGCTGGGAAGAGGGGATTCCGGGGGTGCTGTTTGACTACAACCTGTTGGGGCAACTGAACCGACAGCAGACGAACAATACCAGCAACAACAGTTTGAGCGGTAACGGCACCACCGGGGCTAACTTAGGGGCTTGGCGTTTCCGTGCGGATTGGCAGACGCGTGTCGATCAATCTTCCGGCACACCAACGGAACGCCAGTGGGACTGGAGTCGTTATTACGCCTACCGCGCGATACCGAGTCTGGGTGCCAAGCTGACGTTGGGTGAGGATTTTCTGAAGTCGGCCATCTTTGACAACTTCCGTTTTAGCGGGGCCAGTTTAGTCACCGATGACAATATGTTACCGCCGAATTTACGCGGTTATGCACCTGAAATTATGGGTGTTGCACGGACCAATGCGCGGGTTATTGTGAGCCAGCAAGGGCGTGTATTAAGTGAAACACTGGTCGCTGCCGGTCCTTTCCGTATTCAGAACCTGAACAGTTTTGTCTCCGGGACTCTGGATGTCCGAGTGGAAGAGCTTGATGGCCAAGTTCAGCAATTTCAGGTGAATACCGCCAGTATTCCCTATCTGACTCGTCCCGGTATGGTGCGCTATCGAGTGGCCGCCGGTAAACCCTCAAGCATCGGGCATCGGGCTGAAGGACCAACATTTGGCACCGGGGAGTTCTCTTGGGGGGTCAATAGCGGTTGGTCACTGTTTGGTGGTGGGATCAGCGGCGAGAACGAATATCAAGCGGCATCCGTAGGGGTGGGGCGTGATTTGATGGAGTTTGGCGCGGTATCGGTTGATATGACGCAATCGTGGGCCAATTTACCGGACCAAGGCACCTTGAGTGGTGGCTCTTACCGAGTCAACTACTCGAAGAACTTCCAAGAAACAGGCAGTCAGGTGACGTTTGCGGGTTATCGCTTCTCAGAACGCAACTTTATGAGCATGACCGAGTATCTCGATGCGCGTTATCGCGGTGACAGAGTGGGTGGTAATAAAGAGATGTATACCATCAGCTTCAACCAGCAATTTAGCGATCTGGGGCTGAGTGCTTACTTAAACTATAGTCATCAAACCTATTGGGATCGCTCGGCTAATGACCGCTATAACCTGTCATTAGCGCGCTATTTTGATGTGGGCAAATTCAAAAACGTCAGTCTGTCACTGTCTGCTTTCCGCAACCGGTATAACGACAGCAATGATGACGGGATGTACTTGTCCTTATCCATGCCGTTCGGTAACAACGCCACGGTCAGTTATAGCGCATCAGTTAGTGGTGGTGAAAACACCCACCGAGTGGGCTATGCCAATCGTCCAGATGCCCACAATAACTACCAGATTACTACGGGTGTAGCACGTAGCGGCGCGTTGGTCAGTGGTAACTATAACCACATAGGCAGTAGCGCGGATATTAACGGTAACGCCAGTTATCAGGAAGGGCGGTACTCTTCTGTCGGTTTAGGGATTCAGGGTGGCGCGACTGTTACCGCTGAAGGTGCGGCACTGCATCGAGCAAATATTTTAGGTGGCACACGATTACTGCTCGATACTCAAGGTGTGGCAGGTGTTCCGGTTCAGGGCTACGGCTCCACCGTGCGCACTAACCGTTTTGGTAAAGCCGTGGTCAGTGATGTAAACAGCTACTACCGCAACCGAGCAAGTATTGATATCGACAATCTGGCAGACAATGTTGAAGCCAGAGGCACCGTAGCACAGGTCACATTGACTGAAGGGGCCATTGGTTATCGCCGCTTTAATGTGATTTCGGGTGAGAAAGCGATGGCCATGCTGCGTATGGCAGATGGTTCGGCACCGCCATTTGGGGCCACAGTATTAAATAAGAATCAGCAAGAAACCGGCATTGTGAATGACGATGGTTCTACTTATCTCAGTGGGATCAAAGCCGGTGAAACCATGTCAGTACACTGGAATGGGAAGGCGCAATGTAGCGTGACACTTCCGACGATGCTTTCTCCAGCAGTATTGACGAATCTACTGTTGCCTTGTCAGCCGATAACGGAAGGGGATAAACCCCCGGTATCACAGTAGAAAGGTTGAGCAATGGACCTGCGGATAACAGCTCGTTTAGCGAACAGAAAACGATCGGCGCCACTAGGTTCTGACATAATTAATTCGAAGGAAAAGGTCATGAAATTGAATAACAAACTGCGCATCACCACCCTTTTGGTGACGGCATTGATAGCTCATCAGGCGACTGCGGCGATTGCGCTGGACAGAACGCGGGTGGTGCTCAATGGCGGCGATAAGTCGATCAGCCTGAACATCAGCAACCAGAATAAGCAACTGCCTTATCTGGCGCAGGGATGGATCGAAGATGAGCAGGGGAACAAGATTAACTCCCCACTGACCGTGGTTCCGCCAGTTCAGCGCGTAGAGCCGGGCGCACTCAGCCAGTTAAAAATACAGACCTTGCCTGCGGTGAGCCAGTTGGCGCAAGACCGTGAGACGCTGTACTACTTTAACCTGCGTGAAATTCCACCACGCTCGGACAAAGCCAACACCTTGCAAATTGCACTGCAAACTCGCATCAAGCTGTTTTACCGTCCAGCCGGCATCGTGCCACAAAAGGCTGATATGGCGACACCTTGGCAAGAAAAAGTGCAGTTGACCCGTCAGGGCGATCGCTATCAGGTGAATAACCCGACGCCGTATTTCATCACGCTGGTGGATGCCAGTGAGAGTAAAAATGGCAAAACAGCCGCAGGCTTCAAACCGCTGATGATCGCGCCAAAATCTCAAGGCATGTTGGATGTCAGCGCGGGCGCACTGGGCAGCAAACCGGTACTGACTTACGTCAATGATTTCGGTGGCCGACCAAAAATGATCTTTGGCTGTACTGGCAGCACCTGCTCAGTGGTCGAAAGTATTAAATAACCACTGTATTTCGAAATAACAATGTATCTCGGTACGGTTTTAGCTGAGCACATGAGCCGACAGCGCGGATGTCAGACTGAACGATGAAAAAGGAATATGGGATGACTGTTGTTTTTAGTAGCTCAATTTGTCGCAACTCAGTTTGTCACAACACGGCTATCCGGCTGGCACCGATGGTTATGATGGCTTTCATCGGCGCGACGACATTATTCAGTAGCTCTGCATGGGCGCTGAATAAAGTGGCGACGGTCAATGTCACGGTCAATATTTTTGCTGCGCCACCTTGTGTGATTAACAGCAACAGCATGATTACCGTCGATTTTGGTGATGACCTGCTGACTTCGCGTATCGACGGCGTGAATTACATGAAGCCGGTGAACTATAGCTTGAACTGTACTGCGGCAGCATCCAATGCCATGAAAATGAGTATCAAGGGCGACGGTGCCACGCTTGATGCCAGCTACTTAAGAACCAGCAATACCGGTTTAGGGATCAAATTGATGAACAGTGGGCAGCCATTTGCCCTCAATACGGCACTCAACTTTACCTATCCGGCTGTCCCTGTGTTGCAGGCTGTACCGATAAAACAGACCAGTGCTGCGCTGGCGACCGGTCTTTTTACCGCAGCGGCCACCATGGTTGTGGAGTATCAATAATGAAAAATAGCGCATTGATATCGCACATTTCTGTTGCGGTGGTACTGGCACTGAGTAGCTCACTGGCCTATGCCGAGAATATGACTTTTTCGGGCACATTGATTAATCCTCCACCTTGTGTGATCAGCGGGGGGAGCACCATCGATGTGGCTTTCGGGGAGAATCTGGGGGTGAACAAGATTAATGGCATCAATTACACCCAGAATGTGCCTTACACCGTTATCTGTGATACGCCTGTGGGCGGTTCGGCATTGGGCCTGACGATCATTACCGGGTCAGTGACCACCTTTGATCCCGCAGCGGTCCAAACAGACACCCCGGATCTGGGTATTCGAATCCTGAAAAACGGCACCGCTTTTACCCTGAATACGCGTGTTGCCTATGACAATCATAACCCGCCAGTGCTTCAGGCGGTGCCGGTTCAAGCGCCGGGTGCGACATTAACTGAAGGTGCCTTTGAGGCCACCGCTACATTATTAGTGGATTATCAATAGGATCAAATGATGGCTAATTTAAATCTACTGATACGCCCTGACCGAATTATTTTTAGCATTTTGATGCTGACTATTTTTGGGGCTATGCCGACATGGGCCGTGGATAATATGCGCTTTCACGGCGCATTAGTTGCCGAGCCTTGCACAATACGCCCCGGCGACGAAGCAATTAGCTTGAACTTTGGTACGGTGGTCGATAAATACCTGTATTCGAATCAACGTACTTTAGGTAAGCAATTTCAAATTCATCTGGTTGATTGTGATATCAGCTTGGGTAATACCGCCAAAATCATGTTTACCGGTAATAACAACCTTAAATTACCGGGGTTATTAGCGGTCACTGATACCGAGATGGGTATCGGCATTGGTATCGAAACATTGGCGGGTAGAGCTTTACCACTTGACCAAGCCAGTGAAGATATTTCGCTTAATGCGGATAGCAATATTATTACGTTGAAAGCCTATGTTCAGGGTGAGCCAGAGGCGATTACTCAGCGCACAATTAAGCGCGGTGAGTTTAATGCTGTTGCCACCTTTAGCTTGCAATACTATTGAGCGGTGAATTACCCCGCCTGATTTATTTCAATACCAATGTGTTACTACGGAAACTTATTATCAACAGCACCAATGCTGATAGGACAATGGAACTTAAACAGATGGAACAGCCTAATATGCGATCCAATAATGGATATTTCTGGCTAATAGCTTGCGTGCTGTTCTTATTGCCGCTCTATAGTCAAGCCAGTGCCTGGGTTTCGACCCAAACGCGCGTGGGAAATCAATATCAAGGGACATTTTCTTGGCCGAGCGAGGAGATGCAGGGGGTACTTTGTACTGCTGCATCTTGCTCTGTAGCAATATGTCACTACTCGACAGCACCCAATGCCGAAATATGTGGTAACCCATCGAGTGCTTTGACGCGCGTTATTGTCCCTCAGGGGGCGACGGCGGAGATGATGAGAACCGCTTTTGTGGCTAAAAATGGAGTTTCAAAGGATTGGGCCACGGTGACACTTGATCCATTACGTGCTGTGGGTAGCTGTTTTGGCGTGATGTATTGGCAAGGGGCAAATGACGGGAATACCACTGGTAGGGTTATTCCTGGTTCCTACTGCGGCGCGGTTCCTCCTACACCAGAAACCTGTGAGATTACGGGTGATGTCAATATCAACTATGGCTCACTGAGTCAGCAAGCGGTTGATGGTGCTATAAAAAGTGAGCCACTGAACATTAATTGCACCCTCAGAACCTCAGTGATATTGACACTGGTGGGTGGTAAAAGTATCAACCTTGGACAAAATGGGAACCTGACGTCGACATTGAAAGTGGCTGGGCAAGACCTTGCCAGCACCAACGGTGTCACGGTAACTCCTAATGCGGGGAATAACGCCTTCCCGATTGAATCAACACTGCATTCGGTAGGATTACCTGACGCGGGAACATTTAGCGGCAGTGGAGTTGTGATTATGTCATACCTCTAAATAGAAAATAATATGCACTTTAATCTGAGTGCATGATTATTATGAAGATAAAATAGCGTTTTAAAAACGCTATTTTAATATTCATAAATAGAGATGTTTTACTGTTATTTAAATATAGCAGCGAACTCTCTCGGCATTTATTTATATATTATTTTAAAATAAATAAATGTTGTTTTTAGGTTGTAATTTGTTGCGTTAATATAGTATAAATCCACTGTGTTTTGGTGGTGGATTATTAAGGTTTAAATCTATAACTAAAAACGCATACTTCAATGGGCTATTAAATAATAGGCTGTAACTTTTTATTTTCTCTTTAAGGAATTTATCATGAAAAAAATGAATATGGCTGATGCCAATACAATCGTTGGCGGTACTGGTGTTACTTGTAAAGATACTTACGAGTGGTTGACTGGTAGCACCACTTTAACTTGTCAGGCAATCACTACTTGTACTGACAAACACGGTAAAGTGACTAGCCGTACTGTTGCACCTTCTAATGTTGCTAACTGCAAATAAGAAGTCAGTTTAAGTATCTGTTAACTTATCTTGATATTTAACGATACCTTGGCAAGCACAGGGTGAATAACTGTGCTTGCCTGCTTTAATTTGATTAATACGAAATTGATTTTAAGATTCAAGAATTTTCGCATTAACTGAATGTTAAACAATACGTTTTTAAGTGGGCATAAATGTGATTTAACATTTGTTTATGTCTTTACCTGAACCCTGAATGTGAATACACCTTTATGTCTATCAAAAACGAGATGTCGATAAAAAACAGTATATTTAGAAATAAGGGATTTTTTATCGGTTACACACTGTTGGTTATCCTTATTTCTTCACTGATAACAACAGCCTGTTTCCACTATTTCGTGCTTAATCAGGACACACAGGAAACGCTGTTTTCTGTCAGCGACGGTGAAATCGCCAACAGCCCGATCAAAGACGACAAAACAATTATTGAGATCTTCTCTTACGGTTGCCACTACTGCGCCATCAACGAAGAGAATGTCGCTCAGTTAGAAAAGCGCATGCCAGAGGGCAGCCGCTTTATCCGCCTGCATATTAGCAGTGATAGAACCAGCGGATTAGGGCGCTTCGCCCCGATGTTTGCCACATTATCGGTGATGGGCATTGAGTCGCAGCACCGCCAAAGTGCCTACAAAGCGGTACTCGAAGATAACGTCGATTTTAGTGATAACAGCCAACTTGAGAACTGGTTAAAAGCCAATGGCATTGATGTCGCCAAATATCAGCAAGCGAGCCAGTCAGCGGAAGCTAAAGCGCTGATCGCCTATATGACGGCCGTCACGGCGCACTACAAAATTGATGCCACCCCGACCTTTATTGTCGGCAAGAAATGGATCGCGTTACAGGATCGTGAATTCCCTGCGTTCTCCGATCACCTCTTATCACTCCTCGAACACGATAA
Organism: Yersinia mollaretii ATCC 43969; assembly: GCF_013282725.1. Taxonomy (NCBI): domain Bacteria; kingdom Pseudomonadati; phylum Pseudomonadota; class Gammaproteobacteria; order Enterobacterales; family Yersiniaceae; genus Yersinia; species Yersinia mollaretii. Next base: position 2,196,102 of record NZ_CP054043.1, read on the forward strand.
GGCGCTGGAGAAATAATGAGACTGCTAGCCGTATGGAGTTATTTCGCCTGGAGAAATCAGCTGGATAAGCTGGCATTCAGCGGGCGAGCACTCATTCGCTGGCAGGCCCAACTGGCTATCTGGCTATTACGGTACGGTGATTATCGCTTCTTACTGATGCTCGGCGCTTTGCGCCGGGCTTTCGGTTTGGTGTCACGGCGGCAGAAGAATCTGGCGCGGGTGGCGGCAGCCAATAGCCAATGTTTGTTGGGGGGCAAAAACAGCCCGTCGGCACGGAGTTTTATCCGCACCGCACAACGGCGTCAGGTGCTGGAGTTGGCGGCAACTTATGGGCAGAGTCGGCGCGTTTTAGCACAGTTGGCCGCCTGTACTCAGCAGTTGGACAGTCATGTCAGCGCACTGCACGATGCCGGCTCGGCGGTTGTTTTAGCGCCACTGCACATGGTCTCTGATGTGCTGGCGGGCATGGTCGGTGCAGGGGCTTATCCGGGGCAGGCGACGGTGGTGGTTTCGGCCAGCGCCGAGGTGTATGAGGAGCAGGCGCGGCAAATGGGCGGAGTGAATATCTCTTACTGCTCCATTCATGCTGATAGCCGCGCGATTGCCGGTAACCTGATGGATGCCATTATGGAAGCGGCTGAGCATAAGCGAAATATCATTGTTTTTCCGGATATTACGCCTGATTACACCGTCAATAACCAGATGGCGGAAACGGCCAAAATGTCCTGCCAACTGTTTAACCGACCCGCCAATTTACACAGCGGCATTATTCGCATCGCCAGAGCACTGTCGGCGCAGGTGGTTTTTTATTACCTGTATTACGACAAAGGGATAAAAATTCATATTTACCCTGCACTTAGCGCGCGAGAAGTGAAAAAACAATTACCCGAATTGATTGAAACATCAATGACGCAGCATCCACAAGATTGGCTGTTATGGCACTCGCATTCGTTATTTTTTATTAATGAATAAAGTCACTCATCAAGAATAGTAGACAATGGAAAAGATAATCCCGACACAAGTTTTTCAAAGCGAAACCAATGAATGCGGCTTGGCCTGTATCTCGATGCTGGCCCAGACGCAAGGCATCAACGCGCCCTTGGAAAGCTTGCGGGAGCGCTATCCTGCCTCACAGCATGGCACCTCACTGGCCACGTTGTGCACTATTTTGTCTGAGCTGGCGATCCCGGCTTACCCGGTGGTATTTGAACATCAAGAGCTGTCGGCCATCCCGTTGCCGGCTATCTTGCATTACGGTGCTAACCACTATGTGCTGCTCGCTTACCGTAAAGGTAACTACGTCTGTGTGATGAATCCGGCGATCGGGCAGCAGTTGTTGCCGATGGATGCGCTAAAAGCCGAGATCAGCGGCTATGCGCTGGTGTTGGACCCTGAAACCCCCGCCGATCCTGATGCCGTGAAGAAGATGGAGCACAGCAAGCGGCTCAGCGCGCTCGACTGCATGAGCCTGAAAGAGACCGCGAGTGTGCGTGGCATCTACTGGCTGATGACCTTGGCGTTTTTGATCTCGCTGACGCTTTTTATCATGCCGACCATGGTCAGCAGCGCGATCAATGACGTCTTCTCCTCGGTGGGTGATAAAGATTTCCCCTATTTCTATTTTTTGCTGGCCTTTGTGGTCTCCACCTCACTCGCTTTTTGTGTGCGCTACATCACCGAGCGCTACATCAAGCAATTTGTGGTGCTCAATAGCGTCGCGGGTTTTGCCCGCTTGCTCAGCCATTCGCTTAACTTTTTTGATAAGCGCGCGCCCGGTGACATCTTTAGCCGCTTCTCGAACTGGCAAATGGCCGCCACCCAAAAAATTGAGCTGGATAACGGCCTGCGCACCGACTGGATTATTGGCGCGATTGCGCTGGCGGTGATGTGCTACATGAGTCCGCTACTGGCGATGGTCTCTGCGGTTGGCGTGATGCTGATGGGACTTATCAGTATTTGGGCCATCTACCGCGACCGCTATTACACCCAGCAGTTGCAGGTCAAAGGCGCTGAGCAGAGTGATTTCATTCTTGAGACCATTCAGGGCTTCTCGACCATCAAATCTGCTGGTTTAGCCAGCCAACGCCAAGGGGTGTTTGCCGGGCTGGCGCTGTCACTGTTCAGCGCATTACAGAAGAAAAAAATCTACGATCAGGTCAAAAACAGCCTTTATCAGCTGATCGGCAGCCTCGAAATGGTGTTCTTTATGCTGCTGGCGCTGCCGATGTTGAAGCAGGGAACACTCAGTCTGGGCGAGTTTTTTGCTTACAGCTTTGTACGCGAAATTTTCACCTCGTATATCACCAAGATTTTCTATGCGATCTTGCAGAAAAACCAACTGCATGTGATTGATATTCGTGCTCGCGATCTGTTCCCGGCCGGGCAGCCGACGCCGCCTGAAAACAGCTCGGTGATCCCTCCGGCGATCCCAGCGTTTACCCGCCAGTTGGAGTACCAGAATATCCGTTTTGCCTACGATGCCAGCCAGCCGGTCCTGCGCGATTTGTCGCTGTCACTGACCCGTGGGCAGAGTGTGGCGATCATCGGCGAGTCCGGTGCCGGGAAAAGTACCTTGCTGAAAGTGATGGCCGGTTTGATGCCGCCACAGCAAGGGCAGGTGTTGGTGGATGGCGAGCCGGTTGATTTTCAGCAGGCCCACGCGCTGTTCTTCCTGCAAAGTCAGGAGGACATCCTGTTCAACGCCTCGGTACTGCAAAATATCACCCTGTTTGATGGGCAGTTGGATGCCGAGAAGCGCCAGCGTATTGAGCGCTCCCTGCAAGGGTTGCAACTCACCTCGGTCATCGACAAATTACCGGGCGGCCTCAGTGCGCTGGTGCGTGAAAGTCATGCCGCGCTCTCTTTGGGACAGCGCCAACGGTTATTACTGGCCCGCGCGATGTACAGCGATTGCCCGGTTTTGGTGCTGGATGAACCCACGGCCAATCTGGATGAAGAGACTGCTCATCAGGTGATGCAGACCTTATTGGCCCATTGCCGTGAATACCAGAAAACGCTGATCACCGTGACCCACAGTGAGAGCGTGTTGCCGATGTTTGACCGGGTTTTCCGCTTGAACGACGGCCAACTGGTGCGTTTTTCTCAGTCGGTGACAGCCCATCACCTCACCCCTGCGGCGGTTAACTGATGCGTATCAACATGACGAGCAGGACTCGACGTTTATCACTTCTGCTGCTGATCACCCTACTGTTGGTGATTGGCGGTGGGGTGGCGCTGTGGTTATCGGATAGCCAGCAAGATGCGGCCCCCGTGACTGAAATCATTGGTCGCGGTGATATTGAAAATAATGTCATGGCAACCGGCAGCTTAAAACCCTCATTGCAGGTCAATGTCGGTGCGCAGGTCAACGGGCAGCTAACCAAGCTTTATGTGAAGCAGGGTGACCGCGTGACCCGAGGCCAATTGCTGGCAGAAATCGACCCCACGCTACAGCAGAACGAATTGCGTAAAACCGGGGCTGAATTAGAGAGTGCGCAGGCGCAGAAGCAGGCCGCGCAGGCACTGTTGCGCCAATACTCACTGGAACTTCGCCGCCAGCAGACTTTGATCAAAGAAGGCTCCGGTATGCAGAGCACACTGGAGAAAGCGCAGGCGCAATATGAGAGCCAAGTGGCGCAGGTACGTGTGAATGACGCCTTGATTGTGCAGAGCCAAACGGCGATGGAGACCGCCAAAGCTAATTTGGCCTTTACCCGCATCATGGCACCCATTGATGGTGAAGTGCTGGGCATCGTCACCAAAGAGGGGCAGACCATTGTCTCCTCACAAAGTGCACCGACGATTTTGGTCTTGGCGAATGTCGATACCATGACGGTACACACCCGTATTTCCGAAACTGATATTCTCAAAGTCAGTGTCGGGCAGCCGCTATGGTTCTATGTGGTGGCCAATCCTGAGCGCCGTTACGACAGCCAAATGGATGCCATTCAGGAAGCTTCGGCGGAGAGTTTACGTGAAGATAATGCCGGACAGCAGGCCAACCAGCAGCCCTCCGCCATCTATTACAACGGCATGTTTAACATCGCCAACCGCGAGCGGCTGTTGCGCACCTCAATGACGGCGCAAGTGTTTATTATCACCGCGCAGGCGAAGAATGTGCTGCGGGTACCTTTGTCCGCACTGGGTGAACAGCAGCCGGATCAGCGCTATCGAGTGCAGGTGATCAACGGCAAACAGACCGCGATCCGCTGGGTCTCCCTTGGCCTGCGTAATGGTCAATATGCCGAAGTGAAAGAGGGATTAGCGCAGGGCGATCAGGTGGTGCTAATGGCTGCGCCAGCAGGGGCGGCCAATGAGCCATAACACGACTCATGTTGGCATAGCTGATGTTGACACGGCTGATGCTGAGTCGCGTCCGCTGATCCAGCTTAAGGGCATTTATCGCCACTTTGCATCTGGCGCACAGTCTGTCGCGGTGCTGAAGAACATCTCACTGTCGATTCACAGCGGCGAAATGGTGGCGATCATCGGTGCATCGGGTTCGGGCAAATCGACACTGATGAACATAATCGGCTGTCTGGATAAGCCGACACAGGGCGAGATGTCGATTCATAACATCCCGACAGGTGAAGCCAGCAGTGAACAACTGGCGCAATTAAGAAGCCAGTACATCGGTTTTATTTTTCAGCGCTACCACCTGATGCCCTACTTAACCGCCAGCGAAAACGTGGTTATTCCGGCACTCTACACCGCGATGACCGCCGCCGAGCGCCAAGAACGTGCCGTTTACCTGTTGCGCCGTTTGGGGCTGGGCCAGCACCTGTTGCACAAACCGGCGCAGCTCTCCGGCGGACAACAGCAGCGGGTGAGTATTGCGCGCGCACTGATGAATGGCGCGGGCATTATTCTGGCGGATGAGCCGACGGGGGCGCTGGATCGCGCCAGCGGGCAGGAGTTGATGGGGATTTTGCATGGCCTGCATCAGTCCGGCCACACCATTATTATCGTGACCCACGATCGCAATGTTGCTAATCAGGCCCAGCGCATCATTGAGATCAGTGACGGCGAGATTATCGCCGATCGCCAAAACGATGTGGCCGAGAGTGCCGCCGTTCATGCGGCGTTACCCGCTACCGTGGCCACTGGCCGCCCCCACTGGTGGTTGAGTGTCAGAGAGGCGATCAAAATGGCGTGGCGCTCACTGCTTGGGCACCGCATCCGCGCCTTTTTATCGATGCTGGGCATTATTATCGGCATCTCCTCAGTGGTCTCCTCGATGGCCGTGGGAGAGGGGGCACGCCAAGAGATCCTCAGCGAAATCAGCCAGCTAGGAACGAGCACACTGGATATTCGCCCCGGATTGGGCTGGGACAAACCGCGCCCGGATCTGGAGCGCTCCCTCACGCAGGCGGATGTTGAGTTACTCAGTCAGCAGCCTTACGTCGATAGCTTGTCACCGGTGGTCAGCAAAATGGTGAGCGCAGTACGTGGCGAGAAAAAAGTGATGGTCAATCTGGCGGGCGTCGGCAGCGGCTTCTTTCAGGCGGAGGGGCTGAGTTTTATCAACGGCGCGGGGTTTAACCCCAACCATGTCAGCACCCGTGAGCCGGTGGTGATCCTGCAACCGGAACTCAGTGACACCCTATTTGCGGGCGGGCAGAACCCGATTGGCGAGATTGTGCAACTCGACGGTATTCCGTTACGGGTGGTCGGGGTGGCTAAGCGCGCAGGGATGCAATTCGGTGGATTACTCAGCGCGTGGATGCCCTACACCTCGCTGACGGAGCGCATCTCCGGCGATATTCCGCTGGAGTCAATCACCCTGCGGGTGCGCGACGGTTACGAGCTGAATGCGGCGCAACGTCAGGTCGAGGTGCTGCTGGATCAGGCCCATCGTCAGCGCGACTTTTTTATTCTGAGCAATGATGAGATGAGCAAAGCCATCCAGAAAACCTCTGATTCGATGACGCTACTGATCACTGCCATCGCCGCTATTTCGCTGCTGGTCGGCGGGGTGGGCGTGATGAATATCATGCTGGTGTCAGTGACCGAGCGCACCCACGAAATCGGCATTCGCCTATCAGTGGGCGCACGGCAGAGTGACATCATGCTCCAGTTCCTAATTGAAGCGGTAGTGATCTGCACCCTCGGCGGTTTGATTGGCATTGCTGGATCCGCACTGGCTGGGGTGGTTTTCTCGTGGGTGACACAGACCTTCACCATGATTTTTACTTGGCAGCCGTTGGCGCTGGCTTGCGGTTTCTCTGCACTTATCGGGCTGGGATTTGGTTTTTTCCCCGCTCGCAATGCCGCCCGTTTGCATCCGACCGAGGCGCTGGCTCGAGAATGAATAAATTAATTAATGCCGGGCTTATCACCCTGCTGCTCACCGGTTGTGGCTCGCTGCTGAAAAGTGATTATCAGCGGCCAATGTTGTCGGTGCCTGACGAATGGCGAGTGAAAGAGAGTGGCGGCGGCTACCTGAAGCACAGTGTGCACTGGTGGGAGAATTTCGATGATCCGCAACTCACTGACAACATCAACCGCATGTTGGTCAGCAATAACGATCTGGCGGCGGCTGGGCTGAAGTTACAGCAAGCGCGGCTTACCGCAGGGCTGACCAATACCAATATGACCCCGAATGTCACATTGACGGGCGGGGGCAGTAACACGCGTTCGCTGAATGAAAATACCGAACCGCGAGAGAATTACAGCACCTCGCTGGGCTTGAGCTACGAGCTGGATCTGTGGGGCAAACTGGCCCGCGCCCGTGAACAATCGGCGTGGCTAGTGAATGCCACTGAACAGGATCGCCAAGAGACTGCGCTCTCGATGATTGGCACCACGGCGGATCTCTATTGGCAGATTGCCAAATTCAATCAGCAGTTGAGCTATCAACAGGCGGCATTGGCTATCTCGCAAGACACTCTAAAGATGGTGCAATCACGTCAGGCGGCAGGGGATGCCAGTGAGATTGAGCTGTTGCAGGCGCAGCAGACATTATTGGATCGCCAAAACCAGCAGCAGAATCTCGAACAGCAGCGGGAAGCAGCACGTAATGCCATGGCACTGCTGTTTAACCGCGCGCCTGATTATCGTCAGGCAGAACGCAACTCATTGGATCTTCAGCAGCAAGTACCGATAGCTGAAAGCTTGCCGCTACAGGTGATTGCCCAACGGCCCGATGTGCAGGCCGCCGAGTGGCGCTTGCGTGCCGCTTTGGCCGGATCGGATGTGGCTAAACTGAATTTCTACCCAACACTTTCACTGGGTGCCACGCTGGATGCCGGAAGTGCGGTGTTCTCACAGTGGTTTAGCAACCCGAGCCGCACCTTAAGTGCCAGCGGCGCGTTGCCTTTCTTACAGTGGAATACCGTGCAGCTCACCATCGACCAGTCGAAGGTGGAGGTGCAACTGGCCGCCGTCGATTTTCGCCGCAAGGTTTACAGCGCGCTCAAAGATGTGGATGACGCCATGACCCAGCGGCTGAGTTACCAGAAACAGAAACAGAATCAGTGGCAGAACCTGCAACTCAGCCAACGTCGGTTGAGTCTGACTAACAGTCAATATCAGGCGGGTGCCATCTCATTTCAGACCTTGCTGGACGCGCAGGATGCCCTGCTCGCCAGTGAAACCAGTTTACTCGAACTTCAATATAACTACCTGAATGCCACCATGAAATTGTGGCTAGCCCTCGGCGGTGGCGTGGTGAACAGTGAAGTTGATAACAGTAAGGACAGTAAAGGAACTAAATCATGACGAAGACAGAAAAGCAGCGCCGGGTAGTGGTAACAGGTTACGGCAGCGTGACCCCGATGGGCATGACAGCCAAAGAGAGCTGGGCCGCCATTATGGATTACCAATTGGGTTACCGTTATTACGATAAGTCTGAGCAAGGCATTAAGTCGCGCTTTTTTGGCTTACTTGACGCTGAACCCAATCTGAAATCGGTCCCTGCGGCCATTCGCCGCCGCCTACCACGCTATGCCCGACTGGCACTGGCAGCAGCGCGAGAGGCCATGGGGATGGCGTTCGGCGAGCAATCGCCTGAAGCCTATTATGATTTGCTGGACTGCGGCACCATCATCGGCAGCGGCTGGGCCGGGCAAGATGAGACCCATGATAACTACGAAGGCTATCTGGAAACTGGGCTGGGCACCCCTTTCGGCTGCTTCCTGTCCATGCCGAATGCCGGTACCGCCGCCTGTAGCTTGTACTGGGGATTGCGCGGTTATCAGAACTCACCGATCGCCGCTTGCGCCACCGGAACGATTGCCATTGGTGATGCATTTGAAATTATTCGCAGTGGTCGTGCATCCATGATGCTGGCCGGGGCGGGTGAATCCCTGCGCAGTGATGCGGCGGTGTGGAATATCGACATTCTAGGCGCACTGGCGCGCGAGCAAGAGGATGTCACCAAAGCCAGCTGCCCATTCAGCTTGGACAGAAACGGTTTTGTGCTCTCTGAAGGCGCAGCCGTATTGTGCCTCGAAGAGCGCGAAGGGGCGATTGCCCGTGGCGCGACTATCCTCGGCGAGATCAAAGGCTACGGCAACTACTCCGATGCTTTCGACTTTACCGCACCAGCAGAAGATCGTGTGGCGCGCGTGAAAACCATCCGCCACGCCTTGCAGCAGGCGGGTTTGAGTGCCGAAGAGATTGATTACGTTAACCTGCACGGCACCTCGACTCAGCTTAACGATCTGAATGAAACTCAATCCATCAAGCAGGCATTTGGGGATGCAGCCTATACCACGCCACTCTCCAGTACCAAATCCTACTCCGGCCATTTGATTGCGGCGGCGGGCAGCTTTGAGTCGATTATCTGCCTGCAAGCTCTTGAGCATCAGATCATGCCGGCGACCTGCAATCTGAAAAACGCGGATCCGCAGTGCGATCTGGATTACATCAGCGAAGGGCATCGGCCAAAAGCCTTGCGCAATACACTCAACCTCAGCTTCGGCTTTGGCGGGGCGAATGCGGCACTGGTTATCGGGCTGGATTGAGCATGATCTTTAACTACACGCTCAGCGATGCTGAGCGCTGGGCTAAATTCTCCGGCGATGACAACCCGATCCATTTTGATCTGCAACATGCGCAGCGTCTGGGTCAGCAGCAACTGACGGTCCACGGTATGCGCGCCATGCTGGATATCAAATATCAGCTCAGTGCGGCGCTATTGCCGGTGATGCCGAAGGCGGATTTTCTGCGCTTTAATGCCCGCTTACGCCAACCGGTGCTCTGTCACACGGCCTATCAGCTGCAACTCAGTGAGGCGGTGGGGCAGGTCAGCGGCAGTCTGTTGGATATTGGCACTGGCGAAAGCTGCTTTAACAGCAAATTACGCAGCGGGCCGACGCTGGCAATGGTGGAGAGTGATCACTGGCATTCGCTATCGGCGGAAAATGTCCATCAGCTCAGCCAGCAATTCCCCGGTAATGCATCAGAACCCGCTGAGTGCTGGGGATTTTTCGACGCGCTGCTGTTTAAGTTGTTAGTGGCCGCCCCTGAAACCTTGGCAAGCGCTAAACAGGTGTTGCCGGGGATTGAGGCTGACACCTTGATTGATGTTTTCAAACATGTGCCGGTTATCCAGACGCACCATGACGTGCATTTCAGTGCGGATTTACTGCGCACCAACCCGCATTTATTTGTCCGTAGCGCGCTGCAATATGCCATTGAACCGACGTTAATCATCGGCAATGCCGAAGATGGCTGGGTATTGCGCACTGCGATTCAGGCCCGGTCAGATGCCGGACCTCTGATCACCACCGCCGTAACATTAAAAACGTGGCCAGTGGCCGCGAACTAATTAAAGGATAAGACCATGGAAAAGTATCAACACGTTTATGACACCGTTTGCGAAATGCTGTGTGACGCCAAAGATCTGGAAATGTCGGATCTGTCGCCAGAAATGTCGCTGCATCAACTGAAACTCGACAGTCTGGATTACGTCGAACTGATGGTGCTGGCAAAGCGCGAATTCGGTGCCACGCTGAGTGCCGAGATGTTTATGGAAAACCCAGATATGACATTAGGAGAGCTTTGCCAGAAGTTGGCCGAGCAGAAGAAATAATATTATGAGCAGGAAATGGGTATTCATAACGGGCGGTAGTCGCGGCATTGGCCGCGCCTTGGTCGAAGAGCTGGCTAAAGAGTGGGATGTGGTTTTTACCTGGCGTAGCGGTGAGCAACAGAGCAGCGAAGTGATAAAAAGCTGCGAAGGACTACCCGGCTCAGTGACCAGTTACCGCTGTGATGGCAGCAACGAAGCGGATGTTGACCAATTGGCCCCGCTGCTGCTGGAGAAATATGGCCCGCCGGGAGCGGTAATTCATAATGCGGGCATTACCGGTGACAGTTTGCACATTCAGCAAAATGGCGATAACTGGCGCAGTGTGCTGGACACCAATCTGAACGCGGTCTTCTACTGGAATAAACATCTATTGCCGCAGATGATGATGCAGGGCGAAGGCGCAGTACTGCTGATGTCCTCGGTCACTGCCATCAAAGGCAATATCGGGCAGAGCGCCTACGGGGCCAGTAAGGCGGCGATGATTGGCCTTGGCCGCTCACTGGCGCTGGAGATGGGGCGCTTTAATATTCGCGTTAACTGCCTGCTGCCGGGGATCATCGACAGCGACATGACGCGCGCCATGCCTGCCGATGCCTTAAAAGGGCTGCGTAAACAGATCCCGCTTCGGCGTTTAGGTGACGTGCAAGAGGTCGCCCGCGTCAGCGCCTTTATGATTGGCGATGATAGCCGCTACATGACCGGCCAGACACTGGTGCTTGATGGTGGGTTAACGGCGTAAGTCTGGCACTGATAGATCTTGGCTTTCCATTCAGTGGAAATGGTCAGCCATGAGGGGCGGTGGGTCACCGAGGGAACTTTGGGAGGGCGATCTGAAATCTCCTTTTTTTGCTTGGTCTGGGTTAGATAAAAAAGGCAGTATGTATTATACGTAAAAACGTATAATATGGACAGGGAATGACCAAACCGATCAGCTTTGTGGAGAGTAGTTTGGATGACTTACGCCAATTTCCTGACGACGCTAGAAAGGATGCTGGCTATCAGCTCGACAAAGTGCAGCATGAGTTAGAGCCTGATGATTGGAAACCTTTTACAGCGGTAGGTTTCGGTGTGAAAGAGATTCGTATCAGGGATAAAAACGGTACTTACCGTGTGATGTATGTGGCTAAATTTGAAGAAGCAGTTTATGTACTCCATTGCTTTCAGAAGAAAACGCAAACTACCAGTAAAAAAGACGTGGCTTTGGCAAAGGTGCGGTTTAGAACACTCATTCAGGAGAGGAATAAATGAATATTCAGACTTTTGACAGTGTATGGGATGCCATCAGCGAAACACCTGAGCAAGCTGAGAACATGAAAGTGCGCTCAATGTTGATTCAAGCTTTGAATGCTTGGATCGCACGGAAAGGGCTTACCCCAGCAGAAGCAGCCAATGCACTCGGAATCACTCAGCCTCGAGTTTCTGAACTGATGCACGGTAAAATCCAGCTTTTCAGTATTGATAAGCTGGTTTCTATTATGGCAACGGCCGGTCTGCATATCGGCAGTATCGAAATTAACGAGTCTGCTGCTGCATAATAAGCTTAGATGCCGCATCGTCGTTATTTCCAATATGCGGCTCTCCGGAACATTTTGAGCTAAAGACCAAAATACTCAATTTCACCCTACTCAGAGATATTCCACTTATGCGCCAGAGTGGATTTTGTCTCGCCAGTCAGCCATTGGTTGACCTCATCGAGCAGCGGTTGGTTATCTTTTGCCATCATATAGACTTTGTAGCTGCCGGTGCCGGGTAATATTTCCGGTGTGGCGACACAAAATATGCCCGGCTCTTTACTTTGGTAGTAATCCCCCTCGATCAAGTCGGTAAACATAATATCTGCGCTTTGATCTCGGACACCCTGCAAATTGGCGACATTATCTTTGGTGCGGATAATCTGTGCTTTCTTGATATTGGCATCGACAAAGGATTGGTTGGTGCCGCCGGGATTCACAATGACTTTTACCGCTTCGCGATCAATAGCCGCCAGCGTTGGGAATTTTTTGGCTTGCTGGCAGTTGGCGAGGGCAATTTTACCGTTCTTGACCACGGCGCTGGATAGGGCAAATTGTGCTGCGCGGCCCGGAGTCTCTGTCACGCCGCCCATGGCAATATCAAATTTATCGGCCACCAGATCGTCCGACAGTGTTGGCCAGCTTGTGGCTACAAATGTGACATTAAGCTTCAGGCTATCAGCCAGAGACTTTGCCATATCAACATCATAACCCACTAATTGGCCCTGCTTATCGTGGAAGGCCAAAGGGGCATAATCGCCGGGCACACCAATGCGTAACTCCCCACTCTGCTTAATTTCCTGCCAGCTTTTAGCCAATACAGGCTGGCTACCGATTAACACCACGATCATGATTCCCAGAGATAACTTCTTCATTTTCATTCCTGTTCTTTTTATAAAAGCGTTTGTAGGATAATTAGGGGGGAAATAGTACCCCCCTTTATCAGCAGATGTCATTGAATAACGACTCTCTTGTCGCTTAACTGTTTACATCGAGGATTTACAATTGCTGGCGACTTAGCTCTTTGCTGGTAAACCCAACATACAGGGAAAGAGCAGGGCGGGGCATTAGAATAAATATAAATTAGACGTCACTCCCCTATAAAGATAGAATATCAGCGCGCAAAAAATAGGGAGATAATGCGGTGACAGAATTAGAAATGGAAAAAAAACTGTTAGAAAACGGCTTTACCGCCAAGAATATTGAGCACATGCGGAAAATTATTTCGCGTGATGAGGAGCCAAAAGAGACTTATTTGAGTTTACTCAAAGATTTAAAGAAACGTTTTTGGGCTGGATGTTTGATTTGTGCGATTTTTCTTATTGTTTTGATTGTTTTCATCCTCAAATATTCAGTCAGTGAAACATCAAGTTACCTTATTGTCATGATTTTTAGCTTGTATGCTACTTATTATATAATACCAATGAATTTGGCATGGAAATCATACCGGTATCTAAACAAGGAGGAGTGACCCTCCTTAGTTGACTATTTTTTTCGTATTCTGAATTATCATCTAAATATGTGCTACCGATAACCCTTAATTTATTTGTAGCCTTAATCCCTTGTATCGCAAGGGCAGGTCTTCCCATGCTATTTATTTTTCTGTAATAATCAGCAGGTAAGTATCTATACAGTCTCCATACGTCAGCTTTTAACGATAATTTAATGACGCCATAGAAAGAGGTGCTCAAATCCGCCGCATAGTAGGCCAGCATTCCTGTTTTTCGTTCAAACCCCAAGAATTCAGCTGTCCCCATATAAGCATCCTGCATAAAGTCTATGGCATTCTCATTGCCTTTCAGTCTTTCTACACCTGCAATTGAGCTACTGGCACCATTTAATATTAAATGAACACCGATAATAGTCCCAACAACATTCCCTGTTGCTATTGAGCCAGCAATGATACCCAAACCGGCCACTACCTGCATACCACCTAAAACCACTGCTATTCCGTCAATAACATAGCCAATAACTTTGTCATGCTCTTCAATTTTGGCGGATATATACACTTTTGCTTGCTTTAATGACAGCATACTGTCTTGACTTGAAAGGTGATAGCACTCCATTTTCAAGTTATCTATCCCTTCCTTACATTCGTTGTCTGTTTTCGCACTGCGAATAAAAGTCAGGTTTCTTTCTGCGAACTCTTTTACATCACTCTCAAAGCGACTCCTCAAGAATGCATCCTGTATGTTATTAAAAGAGACTCTTCTTGAAATATTGATTAATTTATCTGCATCTATTTTTGCCATTGCATAAAAGTAATTATTATTTCTTTCTCGCGCACTTAACCCAATATCCATTTGCCCTCTCCTTTTTTATAGTTCTAATCTGATTGTATCGTTAGATTGAATCCATTTATCTATGCATTTTATATTTTAGGATTATTGCTCGATAAAAATAGGGCTTATATCCTAAGACGGTATCCATAATGATCAAAACCAGCCCGAAAGCTGGTGTTGATTTTAGGTGGGGGATAGACCTGCTTAATCGGCGATAAAGAGGTCAGTACCGAAAACGCTTAACGCAGTGCCTGAAGGATATTATAGGCCGCTTGTACACGGACAGGATTGGGGTAGTTTTTGTTAGCTAACATTACGATGCCAATATTCTGCTCTGGGATGAAAACAATATAAGCTCCAAAGCCATTGGTCGCCCCGGTCTTATGCACCCAAGATGCGCGTACCGCAGGAGGTGGCGGGAGCAACTCCTTTGCTTTACGTGGTTTCAGTGCGACATCATTGCCACTGTCGGCAATAACCCGCTGTGGGTCGATAGGCCAGTTATACATTTCCCAGCCCAAGCCTTGGAATATCTCTCCCGCTTGGAAATAGCGAGACTGGGCCGCGATAAGCGCTTGCTTTAGCTTATCGTTTTCGACAGGCAGGCTCTCTGGGTTCATATTGGCCTGCATAAATCTCACCATATCTTTGGTGGTGGATTTCACGCCATAGGCTTCCTCACCCAACATGCCCAAGGTGACGCGCATCGGCTGACCCTCTTTATATCCCCACGCATAGTTTGGCAGCATCGATTCAGGGACAGTGATAAAAGTATGATTCAGTTTTAAAGGCTGGAACACACTCTTCTTCATGTACTCTTCGAAGGTTAACTGACTTCTTTTTACCGCCAGCGCACCGAATAAGCCAATGCTGGCATTGGAGTAATTTCGCATCTCCCCCGGTGCCCACTCGGGTTGCCACTGTTGATAATATTGCCATAGTGATTTCTGGTCGGTAACCGAATCAGGCAGTTGAAGAGGAAGCCCGCCCGCCGTGTAGGTCGCCAGATGCAACATTTTCACCGCTTTCCACTGACTCCCCGTCAGCTCAGGGGCGTAATCCGTCACGGGATCATTCAGGTTCATGATCCCTGTTTGCATGGCATATTCCCCGGCAACGCCGGTAAAGGTCTTACTCACCGAACCGAGTTCAAACAGCGTATTTTCAGTCACGGGAGTGCCTGCTTTGATATCCGCTACGCCGTAGTTAAAAAATTGGGGTTTTCCGTCATAAAATACAGCGACGGCCATACCGGGAATATCTTGCTTTTCAATCAATGGCTTAAGGGTGTCATTGACGATAGCGGCAACCTGCTGTTCCGTCAGTTTGGTTTGTGCCGAGGTAGAGAGTGGGGAGGCGGCGATAGCGGTTAAGACCAAAGTGGTGATTAGAGACTTTTTCATCATTAGAGAATCTTCCATAGACGGATAAATAGTAAGCAGTGTGGCTCCTTCTGCGCCACAGATTTTGCAGTGATTGATTACGGATGGCAATCAATTCCATTTAACCTATAGTAAGAGAAAATGTAACAAATCCCCTGCCGTGCAACGTTATCTGCTGCTCGGTGCTGTTCGCCCCAATTTTGTGATGTATGACACTCTCCCTCGATTTCATCGTGATATGGCTCACAATAAACTGGGCATTTGCCTAAAAAACCTCGCCTTTTCTGCTGCTTTTGCAGCGATTTTCCTAATGACTATTCGATGGTTATCTTCAATACTGAATAAGTGAAATAACATTCCATTTTAAAAGATCCAATGTTCTACTATTTGATGCAATTAAATCATTATTAAAAATAAGGGATTAGTGTTTTCGCGCCGAGGGACAAGGGTGATTGAGTCAGATAACAGTCGCGAAGCGGCCCAGACTAATGACAAACCCTGATGACGCGATCTTAAACGGTGAGGACAGTCGGAAGAGTAAAGCGTCCGCGCCAGGGAGGGCGCGGCTCGAGCCATCAGGGACGCTTATTCTTACGAAGGGAATACGGCGTCTTTACGATCCGCCTGTTTTCACCGCCGCTGGCATTTTGTCAACAACCTCAGTCGCGAAGCGACCCCAGTTTCGATTGAAAACGAGATGAACATTAAAGGCAGGTAATCAGGTGAAAATAATCTCAGTAGATGTAACCGTTTTTTCTTATCCCACCCGGCGTGTTTCCGATACCGCAGGGCATTCGCATCCCGGCGAAGAGTCGCAGGCCAAAATGGCGATGCTGACCTTGACCACCGATGAGGGCGATTGTGGTTATGCCTTTGCGCCCCCTGAAGTCATTCGCCCGCACATTATCAACAGTTTCTTTAAAAAAGTGCTGATTGGGCAGAACCCCTTTGACCGTGAGCGGCTGTGGAATGATTTGGTGCATTGGCAGCGGGGGAGCGCCAACCAGCTCACTGATCGAGCGCTGGCAATTGCCGAGCAAGCGATCTGGGATCTGTTGGGCCGCAAGCTGGGCCAGCCGGTTTATAAGTTACTCGGTGGCTATCGCGACAAAGTGTTGGCCTATGGCAGCACCATGTGTGGTGATGAGTTGGCGGATGGCTTATCCACGCCCGACGAGTATGCGCGCTTTGCCGAGCAACTGGTCGCCAGAGGCTACAAAGGGATCAAGCTGCATACTTGGATGCCGCCGGTCTCCTTTGCGCCGAGTCCACAAATGGATGTCCGTGCTTGTGCCGCCGTGCGCGAAGCGGTGGGGCCAGATATCGCGTTGATGCTTGATGGCTACCACTGGTACAGCCGCAGCGACGCACTCTATATTGGCCGCGAGTTGCAAAAGCTGAATTTTAGCTGGTTTGAAGAGCCGATGGAGGAGCAGAGCATGGCTTCCTATTGTTGGCTGCGGGAGAACCTACAGATTGACATCATTGGGCCTGAAAGTCTGGCGGGTAAATACTTTAGCCGCGCCGACTGGGTGAAAGCGGGGGCTTGCGACATTCTCCGCGCTGGCGTTCAAGGGGTAGGCGGCATTACTCCGTGCTTGAAAGTGGCACATTTGGCGGAATCTTTCGGCATGGATTGCGAGATCCACGGCAATGGCGCACCTAATTTGGCGGTGGTCGGGGCGATCCGCAATTGCCGTTGGTATGAGCGCGGGCTACTGCATCCGTTCCTCGATTACGATGAACCTGCCGCTTACCTCAATAGCATTATCGACCCGATGGACAGTGAAGGTTATGTCTCACTGCCAACCCGTCCGGGCTTGGGTGAGGATATTAATTTCGACTATATCGAAGCCCATACTATTCACTCTTAACCCATACGGTTCACTTTTAACCCATTGTATCAATTATAAAAATAAGCATTCAGATCTAGCCTTTTCTTACCGGAGATGGTCCATGAACGCGATAATAACAGTTAGAACATCAATAGCAGTTAGAACATCAATAGTAGTTAGAACACTCCTCCTTACCCTAATGGTCACCCTGACGTCGGCTGGCGTCAGTGTGGCTAAAACGCCCGATGACCAACTGATTGTTGGCATGAATATGAATAACCTGCTGTCTCTCGATCCGGCGGCAATGACCGGCAATGATGCGGTTTCTATCATTGTTAATCTGTATGACTCACTGGTGGAGCTAGACCCACACACGCCGAGCAAAGTGCTGCCCGGTGCAGCTACCGCATGGAACATCAGTGATGACGGCAAGTTAATTACCTTTACCTTGCGTGACGGAATGAAGTTCCACTCCGGCAATCCGGTGACGGCGGCCGATTTTGCTTGGTCGATGAATCGCCTGATGCACCTCAATCTGGCGCAAGCCACCACGTGGAAATCCTACGGTTTCACTGCCGAGAACGTCGAGCAACTGATCCGCGCTAAAGACCCGTTAACCGTGGAGATAGAACTGCCTAAACCCACTGACCCGAAACTGGTGATCTACTCACTGGGCACCTTGGGCAGTGGTTCGATTCTGGATCGCGCCACCGTGATGCAGCATGAGAAAAATGGCGACTGGGGCAATGGTTGGCTGACCACTAACGAGGCGGGTTCTGGCCCCTTCAAGCTGGATGTCTGGCAGGCAAAAGATGTCCTGCGCATGAGCCGAGTAGAGAACTACTGGCAGGGGGATGCCAAGATCAAGCGGGCGATATTCCGCCATATGACCGAGTCACAAGCGCTGCGGTTAATGATCGAAAAAGGCGATATTGATATTGCCAGCGGCATGTCGGTGCCGGATATCAATGCGCTGAAAACTAACCCAGAGATCAAGGTCGATGAAGTCCAACGCGGCACGATTTACTATGTCGCCATGAGTCTGAAAGAGCCGCATTTCGCCAATCCGAAAGTGCGCGAGGCGGTGCGCTATCTGATTGATTATGCTGGGATCAATAGCACCATCATGCCGGGCTACGGGATTTTCCATCAGCGCCCGATTCAGAAAGGGATGGAGGTCACTCTGCCGGATCCGGGCTATACATTGGATGTGGCAAAAGCCAAGGCGCTGTTAGCCGAAGCGGGCTACCCAGAGGGGTTCACCACCACACTGCGCGTGCTCTCTGATCCGCCATTTATCAATGTGGCGACTTCCGTGCAATCCACACTGGCACAGGCAGGGATTCAAGCCAAAATTCTGACTGGCACCGGCAATCAGGTGTATGGCGCGATGCGCGATCGTCAATTCGACATGCTGGTTGGTCGGGGGGGCGGTGGCGTTGACCCCCATCCTCACTCTAGCCTGCGCTCCATTGCCTATAACCCAGATAACAGTGATGCCGCCAAGCTGACCAACTTTCAGGGCTGGCGCACCTCTTTCTACGATAAACAACTTAACGATTTGATTGATAACGCGTTAATCGAGAAAGATCCGGCCAAGCAAAAGCAGATGTATATCGAAGTTCAGGAGCGCTATGACGCGCTCTATCCCGCTATTTTGCCGATCTCACAGATGGTTGATTCTGTGGTGGTGCGCAAAGACGTGATGGATTACGTGCCGCATCCGTCCACCACCACCCGTCTGCTACAGGTCTATAAGCAGCGATAATTCACTGCACGCAACCTAAGGGGCAGGGCAGGGTGTGCCTTGCCCGTCTCGGGAGGATAGCATGAAGGTTTCAGACTGGTTTGCTCCACATGGTGTTGCACGGCGTTTATCAAAGCGCCTTTTGCAAGTGGCGGTGACCTTATTTGGCTTATTGATTCTGACTTTTATTATTGGTCGGGTGATGCCGATTGACCCGGTGCTGGCGATTGTCGGTCAGGATGCGGATCAAAGCACCTATCAGCAGGTTTACCTGCAACTGGGGCTGGATAAGCCGCTATGGACACAATTCTTTATCTATTTTAACTCGCTGATCCACGGTGATCTCGGCAATGCCTTGCTGACCGGGCGGCCGGTGGTGGATGACATCATCCGCGTCTTCCCTGCCACCATAGAGCTTGCGACCATGGCGATTTTGGTGGGTGCGGGGCTGGGTATTCCACTGGGTGTGATGGCGGCGGCGCGGCGCGGCAAATTTGCTGACTATGTGGTGCGCTTTATCAGTCTGGCGGGCTACTCAACCCCCATTTTCTGGGTGGGCATGATGGGGCTGCTGGTGTTCTATGCCTGGCTAAACTGGGTCGGTGGGGCGGGGCGGGTGGATATGGCCTATGACGGTCTGGTGGATCGCCGCACGGGCCTACTGCTGATTGACTCGGCGCTGGCGGGGGAGTGGGAGGTTTTCCGCAGCGCACTCAATCATCTGGTGCTGCCAGCCACTATTCTCGGCTTCCACTCACTGGCCTATATCAGCCGCATGACCCGCAGTTTTATGCTGGCGCAGTTGTCGCAGGAGTACATCATCACCGCCAAAGTGAAGGGCTTATCCGAGTTTCAGGTGCTGTGGGGCCATGCGTTCCGCAATATTCTGGTGCAATTATTGACGGTGGTGGCGCTGGCTTACGGCTCACTGCTGGAGGGCGCGGTACTGATCGAAACTGTCTTCTCGTGGCCCGGTTTTGGCTCCTATCTGACCGGCAGTCTATTGCTCGGTGATATGAATGCGGTGATGGGCTGTGTCTTGCTGGTGGGGCTGATCTTCGTTTCACTGAATTTACTCTCTGACATGCTGTATCAGATCTTTGACCCGAGGACGAATCAATGATGCTTTCCTCTGAACCTGATAACACCGTGGCACGCCCTGAGCGCAACCGTCAGGGCTGGCAGCGCGGGTTATGGCGGGTGCTGAATTTCATGCGCACCTTAATGAAAAATCCGCTGACCGCCATCGGCGTCTCCATCATCGGCTTGCTGTTAGTGGTGGCCTTCTTTGCCCCGTGGTTGGCAACTCATGATCCGCTGGTGCAGGATCTCGGCAATGCTTTGCAGGCACCCGGTAGCCAGCACTGGTTTGGCACCGATGAGTTTGGCCGCGATCAATACAGCCGGCTGATTTATGGCGCGCGCACCACCCTCTATATTGTGGCGCTGGTGTCGGTCACTGTCGGGCCAATCGGCCTGTTACTCGGCGTGGTCGCGGGTTATTTCGGCGGTAAAGTCGATAGCATCCTGATGCGCATTACCGACATTTTCATCTCCTTCCCTAGCTTGGTGCTGGCGCTGGCTTTCGTCGCCGCCCTCGGCCCCGGTCTGGAGCATGTGGTGATCGCGATCACTTTAACCGCGTGGCCACCGATTGCCCGTCTGGCAAGGGCCGAAACCCTCTCCCTGCGCAATGCCGATTTTGTCTCTGCGGTGAAATTGCAGGGGGCATCGCCGCTGCGCATCTTGCTGCGCCATATCGTGCCTCTCTGTCTGCCGTCGGTGATTATCCGTATCACCATGAATATGGCCGGGATTATTTTGACCGCTGCGGGTCTGGGCTTCCTCGGCTTGGGCGCTCAGCCACCGGACCCAGAGTGGGGGGCGATGATCTCCAGTGGCCGCCGCTACATGATGGAGTGCTGGTGGTTAGTGACCATTCCCGGTCTGGCGATTCTGCTGAACAGTCTGGCGTTTAACTTCTTAGGAGATGGCTTACGTGACATCCTCGATCCCAGAACAGAATAACGCAGTGCCCTTGCTGGAAGTGGACGACCTGCGGGTCAGCTTCGTCAATGGCAAACAGGTGACTGATGCGGTGCGCGGGGTCTCCTTTGCGCTCGGCAAAGAGAAACTGGCGATTGTCGGTGAGTCTGGCTCGGGTAAATCGACCGTCGGCAGGGCGCTGCTCAAGCTGCATCCGGGCAGTGCGCAGATTCACGCCAACACTCTGCGCTTTGCCGAGGTGGATTTATTGCGCGCCAGTGAAGCCAAAATGCGCGAGGTGCGCGGCAAGCGGATGTCGATGATTATGCAGGACCCGAAATACTCATTGAATCCGGTGGTCTGTGTCGGCGATCAGGTGGCGGAAGCCTATCTAGCGCACCATAAAGTCTCACGCCAAGAGGCGCGGGATCGGGTGCTCGCCATGTTTGAGGTGGTCCGCATCCGCCAACCGCAGCGCGTGTATCACCTCTATCCGCACGAAGTCTCTGGCGGCCAAGGGCAGCGCATCATGATCGCGATGATGCTGATTACTGGCCCGGAAATGGTGATTGCCGATGAGCCAACCTCGGCGCTGGATGTCTCGGTGCGGTTACAGGTGCTGGCGATGCTCGACGATCTGGTGCAAGAGCGCGGGTTGGGGCTGATTTTTATCAGCCACGATATCAATCTGGTGCGCAGCTTCTGTGATCGGGTGCTGGTGATGTATGCCGGGCGGGTGGTGGAGTCCATCGCGGCTTGCGATCTGGATCATGCGCAGCACCCCTACACGCGGGGCTTGCTCAATGCGCTGCCGGATCTGAATAACCGCCGTGACCGTCTGCCCGTGATGGTGCGCGATCCCGCTTGGATGAATAGCTAAGGAGCCAGTGATGTCTGCAAACGCGATGATTGAGATCAATAATCTTAACCTGACTTTTGGCGAGGGTAGCCAGCAAAATCAGGTGCTATTTGATGTCAATCTGGCAGTAAAAAATGGCGAGATTTTTGGTTTAGTGGGGGAGTCCGGTTCCGGCAAAACCACGGTGTTGAAGTGTCTTGCCGGGCTGTTCAACCACTGGACCGGGCAGTTAACTCTCAACCAAATTCCCTTGGCGCACCGGATTGAGCGCGATCGTTGCCGCCATGTCCAGATGGTGTTCCAAGACCCCTATGGGTCGCTGCACCCACGCCATACCATCGAATACATTCTTGCTGAGCCGCTGATGATTCACGGCATCGGGGATCGCGACTCGCGGATTGATACTATTTTGGAGAAAGTGGGCCTCAACCCGCTGTTTCGCCAGCGCTATCCTCATCAGCTCTCCGGCGGTCAGCGCCAGCGTGTTGCCATTGCGCGGGCATTAATTCTGGAGCCGCGTGTCTTGCTGCTCGATGAACCTACCTCGGCGCTGGATGTCTCGGTACAGGCAGAAATTCTGAATCTGCTGGCGGAACTGCAACAGCGGGAGAAGTTGACCTATCTGATGGTGACTCATGATCTCGGGGTGATTGCCCACCTTTGCCATCGGGTGGCGGTGATGCAGCATGGCCGAATTCTGGAAACCCTCAACACCGCCGATTTAACCACCGACTGCGAAAAAACCGCCTATACCCATATGCTGGTGGACGCCAGTCGCCAATACAGCCGAGATTTGGCACAGAAAGCGGCTGAAATGTCGTAATTAGCTGCCATCTTTAACAACACTGTCATCATCAACTCTGGCGCTTCTTGCGGGAAGCGCCAGTAATTTTTTGCGCTATCACCCTAAGCCCGCGAGGGCATTCATTATGGGTTCAAGCGCGAGAGCATAAGCAAAGAACATGACTATCGCGGCGATCGGCACGAACAGGTGGCGGCATCGGCTGATGATGTACCAGGGAGAATTAATCACCGCAGTCACCACCGCGGTTGGCAGTAATAGGAAGCTGCTACTCTTCAATGCCATTCGCCATATGAACGCGGTGAGCACCAGCGTTAATAGGACACCGGGCCGAATTTGCGTGGTGATATCCGCCGCTGCAAACACGGTTTTGAGGTAGATAAGTGCAATCAGGCTCCCGCCGACCAGCAGAGAAAAGAGAAACGCCAATAGCAGAAATGGACTCAACAGGCGCGTTTTCTGTAGGCCAAAACAGAGCAGATTGTGCCCATATAAATAGTAAGCCATCACCGCCGCGAGTAGGCCAATCGGTAAAACTCCGGCGTGTGAAGAGCTTGCCGCCAGTGCGCCCGAGGCTATCCAGAACAGGGTGAGGAATAGACTCTGCCAACTGGCATATAAGTGCTGATTCTGAAAATAAGCAATGGCGTGAGGATTTATCTTTTCCCGCAGAGTCGGGTTGTTCTGCAACAGTGTCGCTAATTTTTGGCGTAATGAGGGCAGAAAATCGGGCACTAATCGCACCCAAAAAGGGATCTCTTTTTGCGGATCGCTGAGCAGGGTGGCGATCATTTTATCCTTCAGCGAATGATTTTTGCTTAAGACGATCTCTTGCCATGCGCGCTCATCTTCTGTGGTGGAGACTTGCTGATAGAGGCGCTGGGCGACCTCATCAGGGAGTGCGTGTGCCGCATATTGCTCCAAATCCCAATGCATTAAAGCGGACACTTGCATTAAGCCCGCTTCATGCAGCCCTGACTGTTCGCTCAGCGCGTTAGCCAAATCCAGACTAAATCTCTCGCGCACCGCCAATGTTCTTTGATCCAACTGCTGCAATAGCTCATCCAGCGCCTTCAGCCCCTTTAACTCATCATTTACCAAGCACTCCGCTAATGCGGTCACTTGCTCAAGTGGAATATGGGGGGGGGCTGCTGGCGGCACATCCGGCGAAGTGGCTTGCTCGAACGGCACCCATTCGGCTGTTGGGGTCAATGCACTGTCTATGGTTTTACTGAAATCAAGGGGTTGACTGAGATCGACGGCTTGACTGTGATGCTCTGCATAATGGCGGGCATCATCGAATGCTTCCCTAAGCTGTTGGTAGCCTGCGGGGTCGCTGTCGGGGCGATGCTGTTTGAGCTGAGTGGCATAGGCCCGCTTGATGTCACTGAGATTGGTGGTGGGGGAGATATCCAAAATCGACCAGATACTCATGCTTATAGCCTCTCGTCGCTAAAATGAGCAATTGCTGCTTTAAGCTCATCACGTGTGGTGGCGATGCGGCGGACATTTTGTGAGTCCAGCGCCAACTCAAAATAGCTGATATAGGCATCCAATGTGGTGCGCTCCTCGGCCAGACAGCGCTCATACAGTTGCGCCCCTTGTGCGAGTAATAACTTGTTTTCCTGATATTCACGCGGATGTTGCTTCATGGCGGCCAGTTTCAGCAGACTGGCGTGAATCTCCTCTTCACTCATTTGGCCGGGCACTCTTTCGATAATCATGGATGTCACCTGATCTGAATCGGGCAAGCGGCACTCCACTTCCAATATTCCGTCCAAGGTATAAGTGAAGCGGATATCAATCGAAACCTCTCCCGCTTTGCGGCGCGGCACGGGCAGATTGAGTTGGCCGAGCAGGATATTTTCAGCTACTTTGCGGGCTTCACCTTGGTAGATATGAACATCGACCTGCTGCTGATGATCATAAACGGTATTCACACGTTGCACGGTGCTGACCGGAACAAAGGAGTTACGCTCAATGAGCGGCAGGAAATAACCTCCTTCAATAGATTCATTATTTTGGCGGGCGACGCCGATACCTAATGAGTAGGGCATCACATCGGTCAATATGATGTCTTCGACGGCTTGGTCCATCAGCACCATGCCGGCCTGAATCCCGGCCCCTAGCGCGACGGCTTCATCGGGGTTTAATTCGGTGCGCGGGAAGTGACCAAACATCCGCGTGACGGCCTGCCGGACTAATGGCATCCGGGTTGCTCCCCCCACCAGCAACACATGATCCAGTTCGTCGCTGCTGAATCGGGCATCCCGCAGGGCTTGTAAAACGGGCTTTTTCAGCCGATTTAATAACTCCTCACAGATTTCCGCCAGCAATGTTTCATTTAGCTGCCATTCATAAGTTTGCCCCTGCCACACTAATTGGGCGCGGGCATGCGCCGAAAAAGTCAGGTCACATTTCATCTTTTCAGCTAACAGTGTCAGGCGGGCGCTCAGCTCAGACGCCTCGGGCGAGGAGAGTGGGTGGACTTGCAGCATCCACTGATAAATTTGGCGGGTGAAGTCATCGCCGCCGAGAAAAATATCCCCGCAGCTCGCTCTGACCTCAATCACCCCCTCAAACATATCAATGACAGACACATCAAATGTGCCGCCGCCCAAGTCGAAGGTGAGGTACTTTTGCTGAGTATTATTGAGCAGGCCATAGGCCAGTGAGGCGGCGGTCGGCTCATTAAGCAGCCGTATCACATTGAGTCCGGCAATTCGGCCCGCAGTTTTTACCGCTTGCCGCTGCACATTATTAAAATAGGCGGGGACAGTGATAATGGCATCACTGACGCCATAGCCCAGATAGCGCTCAGCATCCGCCTTTAGCTGCTGCAATAAGAGGGCGGAAAGCTCTTCCGGGCGCAGCTTATTTTGGCCCAAATGGAAGGTATAATCCGCGCCCATTTGGCGTTTGAAACTGGCTGCTGTCAGTTGCGGGTGGCTTTGTAGCCGCAATTTTGCTGCCTGACCGACGATAAACTGCCCATGATCATCAACGCCGACCACCGAGGGGGTTAAATGATCACCCTCCGCATTGGGGAGTAAAATGGCTTGCCCATCCTGCCAAAGGCTGACGGCACTGTTTGATGTGCCGAGATCGATACCTATCAAGGCGTTAGCTTGAGCAACATCGGGTGATGGCATGTTTATCCTCCTTCCGTGAGACGTAAAACTGGCTGAAATAATGGATTTTGTTATGACTTATCGGCCGTTTTCTTAATTCATTGAGCGAATGTTTCACCGCAAATTAATTGACTGAATTCCCCTTGCTGCGGCTCCCGCCCCGCCATGTTATCGCGATGCACAGAAAGAGCGCAATTTTGCACTGTGACTGTGCGTTAACTGTGCACTGAAACCCCACCCCGGCTGATTTTCCTGCCACTCTGCTGTTTTCGTCATGGTTGTCATCAATTGAGAACGAAAAATATATCCTTTTTATTACAGCGCGTTGTGCGCCCTGATCTCATTTTAGGACTCACTTTTTTGCGAGTGGCATAGTTCATGCTTATGTCATTACATTCAAGTCACTTGAATACACTTCACACTACTTTAAATAGGGCGGCAATCATGACACGACGTAAACAGGCGATACCTCTGTGCTGGGCAATGCTGTGTGCTGCCAGCGTATTCTCTGCGACGGCTCATAGCGCAGATTTGCTGGAACGCATTAAAACCGATAAGGCGATAACTATCGCCACAGAAGCGCGCTATGCACCATTCGAGTCAGTCGAGAATGGCAAAATAGTCGGCTATGACGTTGATTTAATGAATCATATTTTGAGTAAAAGCCTGCCGGGTGTGAAGGTCAAACAGCTCGATCTCCCTTTTCAGGGCATCTTACCCGGTCTGGATGCTAAAAAATTTGATTTCGTGGTGACCGCCGTGACGGTGAACAAACAGCGCATGGACCACTTTGCCTTCACCGTGCCGATTGCCGAATCGACCGTGGCCCTGCTCAAACGCGATAATGACAGCTCAATCAGTAGCTTAGACGATCTGAGCGGCAAGGTTGTCGGCTCGCAAGCCGGTTCCGGTCAACTTCAAGTGCTACAAGAGTTTAACGAAAAGCTGAAAGCCAGCGGTAAGCCGGGCATCAAAGAGATCAAACAGTACGTCTCTTTCGATGAGGCTTATGCCGATTTGGCGAACAAGCGCCTTGATGGTGTCGCTCAATCACTGGCGAACCTTGGCCCACTCATCAAAGCCCGTCCGGGTCTCTTTACCACACTGAAACCGATGTTAGGGCCAACCACCTATTTTGGCTGGGCCGGACGTAAAGATGACGACAGCGCCACCTTAGTCAAACTCTTCAGCGACGGCATCAGTGAGGCCAACCGCGACGGCACCCTGAAAGCGCTACAGCAAAAATGGTTTGGCTTCGAGATGGATATCCCCGCTGACCAGATGCCCGCGCCCAGTTTGTAAGAGGTGAGATGATGGGAGACTTTTTCCAGTTGCTGACGGCTTGGCTGCCGATGTTGATCGACGGCGCGGTGACCACCGCTTCGCTCTGTGTGGTCGCCATTGTGGCCGGTTTTTTTATCGGTGTGGTGATCTACCTGATGGAAAGCGGCCGCTCACGATTGGGCAGAGGGTTCGCCCGTGTCTATATCAGCTTATTTCGTGGCACTCCGGTGTTGGCACAAGTGCTGTTGTGCTTCTACCTGCCGGGTGAACTGGGGTTGTCACTGCCCGGATATCTGGCCGCCGTCTTGGCGCTCACACTCAATACGGCAGCCTATCAGTCACAAATTTTGCGCAGCGGTTTTGAGGCTATCCCACCGGGGCAGTTAGAAGCGGCGGCCATGTGTGGCTTAAGCTCGCGCCAGACCCTATGGCATATCCAGATCCCACAAGTGCTGCGGCTCACCTTGCCCTCACTGATTTCAGAGTTGATTGATGTGATCAAAGCCTCGGCAGTGGTGTCGGTGATTGCTATTACTGATTTGATGCGCGTTGGGCAGCAGTTGGCCTCGGCAACCTACCGGCCACTGGAGGTCTATGTGGCGATTGCCTTGAGTTATTTGGTGCTGACCAGCTTGCTAGCCCTGCTAGGCGGCTATGTGGAACGGCGCTGGCATAAGGAGAGCCGATGAACGATTTCTTCCTTTATCTGCCTGATTTTGCCCGCGCATTGGGGGTCACGCTGGGGATCAGCCTGAGTGCGGCGATCATCGGCGCACTGGCCGGATTTATGCTGCACGCCCTCTGTCGCCATCACCCTTGGCTCTATTGGCCGTGGCGCACTTATGTCTGGATTATCCGTGGCACGCCCTATCTGGCCCAACTGGCGGTGTTCTATTTTGGCTTACCCGCCATTGGCGTGACCTTAACGGCCGTCGAGGCCACGGTGATATCACTCGCCATTTACAGCGCCGCTTATTTTGGCGAAATCTTCCGCACGGCATGGAAAAGCCTGGGGCAGGGGCAGTTGGAAGCGGCGCAAGTACATGATATTTCAGCTTGGAACAGTTTTTGGCACATTCAGACGCCGCAGGCGCTACGTTTTAGTCTGCCGCTATTGGGCAATCAATTCATTTTGACCATTAAAGAGAGTGCGGTGGCCTCCATTATTACCGTGCCTGAGCTGACCATGACCACCGGGCAAATTGTCGCCAATACCTATACCTACATTGTGCCTTATACCTTGTTGATCCTCAGTTATTGGCTGTTGGCGCAAGGCATCAGTGTCAGTGTGCGCTTACTCAGTCGTCAGGCCGTGGAGGGATAACATGATGAGTACTGGACCTATTATTGAATTACGAAATGTGGGCAAATCCTTTGCCGCCAATCGGGTGCTGACGGGAATCAATTTGACGGTCAATACCGGGGAAATTGTCACCTTGATTGGCCCCTCCGGCTCAGGAAAAACCACCGCATTGCGCTGCATGAATTTTCTCGAAGCCTATGACCAAGGGGAGATCCTGATCAAAGGGCAGTTACTGGGCTACAGCAGTACCGGGCGCGAGGTGAAACACCGCGACAGCGCCGCCTTGATTGCCGAAGTGCGCCGCCCGCTGGCGATGGTGTTCCAGCAATTTAACCTGTGGCCCCATATGACGGTGCTGGAAAATGTCTGCGCCCCCTTGGTGCTGGGCAAAAAGCTGCCACGGGATCAAGCTCGGCAAAAAGCGGCCGCCGCACTGGCGCAGGTCGGGATGTCAGACAAGGCGCAAGCCCGCCCATCACGCCTCTCCGGTGGGCAGCAGCAGCGCGTGGGGATCGCCCGCGCCTTGGCGCTGGAGCCGGAATTACTGTTGCTCGATGAACCCACCTCCGCACTCGATCCTGAGCGCGTAGAGGAGGTGCTCGACGTGATAAAAGCCTTGGCGAACAAGGGGATGACCATGGTGATGGTCACCCATGAAATGTCATTTGCCGCCAAAATCTCCTCCCGCGTGGTGTTTATGGCGGATGGCGCGATTGTTGAAAGTGGCGCACCCGCCACGATGTTCCGCCAGCCGCAGACCGCCCGCCTGCAAGCCTTCCTGGCCCCGTGGTTTAAGCGCCCACTGCAACTGGATGAGCTGGAGGTAGGGCATGCTTGATTCCGCAGGTGTACAGCTCGCCAGCTATATTAGCCAGCCACGGCTAATGGGGCGATTGGCGCAACTGGCTGAGTTTGGCGCGCTGGAAAATGGCGGTGTGAATCGGCAGGCGCTCTCCGCCGAGGAGCTAGATGCCAGAGCTTGGTTGATTGATTGGGCGTTCGCATTAGGGTGCGAAGTGATGACCGACGACTGCGCCAACCTGTTTATTCGCCGAGCGGGTCGCGAAGATCTGCCGCCGGTGGTCACTGGCAGTCACATTGATACCCAGCCCTGTGGCGGCAATTTGGATGGCTGTTATGGCGTGATTGCGGGCATGGAGTGCTTGAGCGCCTTAGTTCAGGCGGATATCACCACCCTGCGCCCAATTGAGGTGGCTATCTGGATGAATGAAGAGGGCAGCCGTTTCTCCCCCGGCGCGATGGGGTCGAGCGCCTTTGTGCAACCGCAGCGGCTGCCCGACTACCTGAATAATCAGGATGCGCAGGGGATCACTCTCCAGCAAGCGCTGGCGAATTGCCATCAGCGGTTTCCACAGCTCCCCCGACGCGCCACAGTGCCGATGGCGGCGTTTATTGAGCTGCATATTGAGCAGGGGCCAGTGCTAGAGCAGGCCAATCAACCCTTGGCGGTGGTGCAAGGCATCCAAGGGGTGCGCTGGTATCAGGTGAGCTGCCTCGGGCAATCAGCCCATGCGGGGACCACCCCGATGGTGGATCGCAAAGATGCTATGTCACTGGCACGGCAGGTCGTCCAGCAGCTAGAGAATCTGACCGCGATGCTGCCCGCCGATCAGTTACGGCTGACCTTTGGCAGATGGGAAATCGAACCCAATGCCATCAATACCATCGCGGGGCGCGCCACTTTCACCTTGGATTTTCGCCATGCCGATCCGGCAGTCTTGGCGCAGTTTGATGATTGGATGCAACAAATTGCGGCTGACAATGTGGTGGTTGAGCCTGTTTTCAGCCATCCACCCGTGGCTTTTAATCCTCAACTGCTGGCCCAGCAATATGCTTGCGCGCAGGCGCTAGACATTGATACCGCAACTCTGACGTCCGGTGCATTTCATGATGCGATGCATCTGGCCACCCATTGCCCCACCAGCATGTTTTTTGTTCCTAGCCATAACGGCATCAGCCATAACCCGGCTGAATATACAGACCCTCAGTATCTGTACCTTGGCGCGAAGGCATTAGCCTGTTGCCTGACAGAACTGGCCAATCAACCCATAGGAGTTACCCATGAGCACCCACACTTATCCTGCTTGCTGTGAAAAAGACAATGGTAGCGCGCTGGGCACCAATGCCACCCTATCTTCCCCTATCTCTGCTGATGGCACGCCAGTGATTGGCGAAGTCTACACCGTGCCAGCCCGCTGTGGCCGAGCGGTGAAACTGAGTAAAGGGCAGGTGATTCGCATCATCAATACCCCCGGCAGTCAGGTGTGTGACACTTGGCTATTCAATAGCGCCGATCTGAGCGAGTTCTCATCAATGGAACATACGCGCGCCTTTATCG
The DNA here is from genome assembly GCF_013282725.1 of Yersinia mollaretii ATCC 43969. Taxonomy (NCBI): domain Bacteria; kingdom Pseudomonadati; phylum Pseudomonadota; class Gammaproteobacteria; order Enterobacterales; family Yersiniaceae; genus Yersinia; species Yersinia mollaretii. Next base: position 2,226,619 of record NZ_CP054043.1, read on the forward strand.
ATAAAATCATTCCACAGCCGGGCGATGCATTGGTCACCAATCAGCGCCGCATTATCGGGACACTGCTGACCGATACCTCGCCGGGGGTGCATGACACCTTGATCGCGGCGTGCGATCTTTATCGCTACAGCAACATGGGGATCACTGAATATCACGACAGTTGCGCCGATAATATGCGTCTGGCGCTCAACGCCATTGGCTTGCGGGCGCGTGAAGTACCACAGCCCTTAAATCTGTGGATGAATACCCCAGTGAATCCGGATTACACCATCTCTTGGCTGCCGACAGTGAGTAAAGCGGGGGATTATGTCGAGATCCGCGCTGAGCTGGATTGTATTGTGGTGATGTCTGCTTGCCCGCAAGACATAGTGCCAATCAATGGTTGTAACCCGCAGGATGTGCATTTTAGTGTGACCGAGTAAACGGTCGCTCTCTTTGCGCCGATGTAGCGAATGTGGCCCGGTAGGGATACGCCGGGCGTTTGAGCCTCTTTTAGCAGCAGATATCAACTTATGAAAAAAAACGGCGATAACGGCGGTTTTGCTTTATCTGATTTGGGGATGCGTTTACGTCATGCTCGTTTGGCACAAGAGATCACGCTAAAACAGTTGGCGCAAAAAGTTGGCTGCTCAGAGAGTTTGCTCTCCAAACTGGAAAACGAAGTCGCCTCGCCCTCCCTTGCCATGCTGCATCGGCTGGCGAGCGCACTGGAAACCAATATTTCAGATCTGATGGCGGAGAGCTGGGTGGCAGACTCGCCGGTATTGAAACCAGCGCAGCGCAGCCGTAAGCGCTTTGTCCACCGCAGCAAGCAAGGCGGCATTGAGCTGGAAACCCTGACCCATCACCACAAAGGCGGGTTGCTACAGGGGAACATTCATATCATTGAACCGGGCGTCGCCAGTGATGGGCAAATCGAGCATCATGGCGAAGAGATGGGCTATGTGCTGGAAGGGGAGATCGCGCTCTACCTAGGCGAAGAGAGTTACATACTCAGTGTGGGCGACTCATTTTATTTCCCCAGTAATGTGCCCCACGGTTATCGTAATGTCGGTGAGATTACCGCGAAGGTGTTGTGGGTGAATACGCCAGTCACCTTCTAATTCTCCGTCATCTTTCGCGCCGCAGGTGTGTTGGCTGCGCTCGAGCACCCGAATCACTGACTTGTGTCAGCTCATCGGGATGCCCTCACTTGCCGCCTTCCTGCACCCCGAAAGCTATAGGAGAATCAAGTGATCCGTCATCTTTCGCGCCGCAGGTGTGTTGGCTGCGCTCGAGCACCCGAATCACTGACTTGTGTCAGCTCATCGGGATGCCCTCACTTGCCGCCTTCCTGTACCCCGAAAGCTATAGGAGAATCAAGTGATCCGTCATCTTTTGCGCCGCCTGTTCTCTCCGTCGCTGGCACTTTGTCAACAATATCAGTCTCGTCATCTTTCGTGCCGCAGCCAATAAAAAGCCGCCAATGGAGGGGTTCCAATGGCGGCTGGGTTTGTAGCTTAACTGCGGCGGTTAGCTTCTGGTGCCTCGTGCCGCAATAATTGCATCGGCAACATTGCGTGGTGCTTCGGCGTAGTGCTTGAACTCCATCGAGTAGGTGGCACGGCCTTGTGACATCGAGCGCAACACGGTGGAGTAGCCGAACATTTCGGAGAGCGGCACTTCTGCGCGGATAATCTTCCCGCCGCCAATCATCTCCTCCATACCCTGCACCATCCCACGGCGTGAAGAGAGATCGCCCATCACATTACCGGCGTACTCCTCCGGAGTTTCCACCTCGACACTCATGATTGGCTCCAGAATCACCGGTGATGCCCGTTTGACAGCCTCTTTGAAACCAAAGATCGCCGCCATTTTAAACGCCAGCTCGGATGAATCGACCTCGTGATAGGAACCGAATGTCAGGGTCACTTTCACATCCACCACCGGATAACCGGCTAATACCCCGGTATTGGTGGCTTCGAGCACGCCTTTTTCTACCGCCCCGATAAACTCACGGGGAACCACGCCGCCTTTGGTGGCATCGACAAAGGCAAAGCCGCTGCCCGCAGGCTGTGGCTCAAGGGTAAAGACCACGTGACCATATTGCCCTTTGCCACCGGACTGGCGCACAAATTTGCCCTCAACATCAGTCACGGTTTTGCGCACCGTCTCACGGTAAGTCACCTGCGGCTTACCGATATTGGCTTCCACGCCAAACTCGCGCTTCATGCGGTCAACAATGATCTCCAGATGCAACTCACCCATGCCGGAGATAATGGTCTGGCCGGACTCTTCATCCGTGCGAATGCGGAACGATGGATCTTCCGACGCCAGCCGTTGCAACGCAATGCCCATTTTCTCCTGGTCCGCTTTGGTCTTCGGCTCAATCGCCTGCGAAATTACCGGTTCAGGGAACTCCATCCGCACCAGCGTAATCACCGCATCCGGGTCACACAGGGTCTCCCCGGTGGTGACATCCTTCAAGCCAACACAGGCGGCGATATCCCCCGCACGTATTTCGTCCACCTCAATCCGGTTATTGGCATGCATCTGGACGATACGGCCAATGCGCTCTTTCTTACCGCGAATTGGGTTGTAAACACTGTCGCCTTTGCGCAGTACACCAGAATAGACGCGCACGAAAGTCAGTTGGCCGACATAGGGGTCAGTCATCAGTTTGAACGCCAGCGCCGAGAACTTTTCATTATCGTCGGCCTGACGGCTCACTTCGTTACCGTCTTCGTCGGTGCCACTGACAGGCGGAATATCCACTGGCGAAGGCATCAGTTCAACCACTGCATCCAGCATCCGCTGCACACCTTTGTTTTTAAAGGCGCTGCCGCACATCATCGGCTGGATTTCACCGGCAATGGTACGGATACGCAGACCTTGGGTGATCTCATCCACCGTCAGGTCGCCAGTTTCCAGATACTCCGTCATCAGCGCCTCAGAGGCTTCAGCCGCTTCGGAGACCATCTTCTCGCGCCACTCATTGGCGGTCGCCAGCAAGTTTTCCGGGATTGGCTCGTAGCTGAAGGTCATGCCCTGTGAGGCTTCATCCCAGATGATGGCGCGCATTAGCCGCAGATCCACCACGCCAGTAAAGTGATCTTCGCTGCCGATCGGAATCACAATCGGCACCGGATTGGCTTTCAGGCGATCAATCATCATCTGCCGCACGCGGAAGAAATCTGCACCGGGGCGGTCCATTTTGTTGACGAACGCCAGACGCGGCACCCGATATTTATTGGCCTGACGCCAGACGGTTTCTGATTGCGGCTGTACGCCACCGACCGCGTCATACACCATGACTGCACCGTCGAGTACCCGCATGGAACGTTCCACCTCAATGGTGAAATCCACATGCCCAGGGGTGTCGATAATATTGATACGGTGCTCCGGTAAGGTATGGTCCATCCCTTGCCAGAAGCAGGTCACGGCAGCCGATGTAATGGTAATGCCACGTTCCTGCTCCTGAGCCATCCAGTCGGTGGTCGCGCCGCCATCATGCACTTCACCCAGCTTATGACTGACGCCGGTGTAGAACAAAATACGCTCAGTGGTGGTGGTTTTACCGGCGTCGATGTGGGCTGAGATACCGATGTTGCGATAGCGCTCGATAGGAGTTTTACGTGCCATATGAAGTCCTTAGTAGATAATGGCAATTTCGGGGCGGGCGGTTTGATGCTCTGCCGGGAAGTTGTTGGGTTATGTGCCACGTGACTCTCAATAATCACGTGATCGCGATCAGTATAATCTCATTGTACGAATATACACGTACAATTTAATTATTTGTTCTGAAAGTGTGCAATAATAGCTAGAGGCAATGGTAGAGGGCGTTTCCATCATTGCGCTAGAATTAAAAGTAGGGTCGACAAGGAGTATAGGCTATATTGCCGCCCGTTAAGGGCCGGTGAATCTGGCCGAATCAGGCAGCTTTGGCCCATTGGCTGTCACTGACTAATAGGAACACTATGATTGCAAATCACCCTGAGCGTGAGCAGATACGGTTAGAAAATGTGCTGACGGCTTTAGGTAATCCGCTGCGGTTAGCGGTGGTTCGTCGGCTGGCCGCGGGGGGCGAACAGGCATGTGGCACCGTGGTGCAGGGGCTGTCTAAATCGACCCTGACACACCATTGGCGTGTGTTGCGTGAAAGCGGCGTTATCTGGCAGCGACCCTGTGGGCGCGAGAGTTTATTGTCGTTGCGACGTGAGGATATTGATGCCCGTTTCCCCGGTCTGCTGGATGTGTTGCTGAGTGCGGTGGAGAATGATGCGAGCACCGATCAGTCAACGGCGAAGCATCTGCCGGAAGATCAAAGTCTCTCTTGAGGGATTAAAGGGGAGGTGCCTCGATAGCCCCTCTCCCTTGGGTTTTATATTAGGGCGCGATGAGCATCATCAAATCTCTTCGGCGTAAGCCAACACAAAATCTTCCGCCTCTTTCGACCATAATCCGTCAGTTTTGCGCAAAATCGCCTGTAGCTCCTGCAACAGCGGCAATGTTTGCGGTTGACTCATTAATTCGCTCAATGAGGTTAGCGGGATATTTTTACCGGTATACACCAACTTTTTGCCGCCAATAATTTTCGGCAAATTCAGGGTGGTTTCCGCAGCATCATTGAGTCCCAGAATATGGGAGACCACTTTCCCCGCATTTACTTTTTTCGCTTCAATTAATGTCACTGCTTCGCGCATATCGTCGGTATTACCGCCAGAGGTACCGACATAATGGGTAAACGAATAGTGAATATCGTAGAAATTAACCGATGCCATAAAATTCTTATCCTGCGGACCGGCAAAGAAATTAAAGCAGCCATCGGGGGCGAGCAGACGAGACGCCAAGGTCACTAATTCGGCTGAAGGCACGAACACAAATATATCGTCATAGCCTGCACCTTGGGTCAGCGCCATTAAACGCTCGAACTGGTCGTCGGTGTGTTGGGTATTAAGGTAATGCACTTGAGTCTGCGGCTCGCTCGGATAGAGGCGGGCGGCATAATCTAATTTCTGCTGGTGGCGATCAGTCACCACCAATAGTGTCGGATTTACCGGCCCATGCAGCGCATAATCAATGGCTAATAATCCCATTGGGCCAGTCCCGCCCAGAATGAGCACATTACCACCGGGTTTGATCCCCATTTTATGTTGATAAGTGCCGGGAACCAGATGGTAATTGGCATTAAATGCGCCGATAACGCAAGATAATGGCTCCACCAGTGACCCCTCGAAATAGCTCTCACCTTCATAAGGCAGTAGGCAATCTTGCTCCATCACCTCATTGGGGATCACCACATGGGTGGCTTCACCGCCGATATAGGGGAAAGAGTAGCCGGGGCAGTCGGGGCGGTCAGGTAATTGTAAATTAGCCTGAATCACATAACGGCTGCCGGGTTTAAATTTATGCTGCCACTTCTTGCCCACTTGCAAAATATCGCCGCAAAACTCATGGCCGATAATAATCGGGTTCTCCGCCACATCATCTGGCACCTTTTTATGGTCAGCGCCCAAATTGGCCTCTTTCCATGAAGAGAGGCAAATACTGTCGGTCACTACTGTGGCCAGAATTTCATCGTCACCTATTTCCGGCAGAGTGAAGCTCTCCAGACGCAGGTCATTTTTGCCATATAAACGTAGTGCTTTGGTTTTCATGTGGAACCACCTCAATCATATTTAAATATAAAAACAGCAGAGCGAATAAAAAAACTCCCCGGCATTAATTAGGAAAGAATGCCAAGCCATGAGCCTACAATTCCGAGGCCAAACAGGGAGAAAATAAGCCAGATAGGGTTAATTTTGCGCTTAAGCAGACGCATCATTAATAGGGTTAGCGCCAGTGCTAACAGACCGGGGCAGAGCTGATCCAGAATGTTCTGCACGGTCATGGTGACAGTGCTGCCGTCATGTCCCGGCGTTTTCGAAATCACCAGCGGCACATTGATACTGGTCCATTTAGTGACCAATACCCCCATGATAAACAGGCCCAGAATGGATGCGCCTTCGGTCAGCTTTTGCAGCAGATTCCCGCCAAGATCTTTCACGATATTGACCCCTTTGGTGAAGCCGTACTGCAAGCCAAACCATTTCAGGGCCAGACGGACCGAGTTAAACGACAGGAAGAACAGAATCGGCCCCAAGACATTGCCATTCAGTGCCAACGACGCCCCCAAGGCGGCGGTGATGGGGCGCAGAGTGCCCCAAATCAGCGGGTCGCCGACCCCGGCCAGTGGCCCCATCAGCCCCACTTTCAAGCTATTGATTGCACCTTCATCAATGTCGGCACCATTGGCACGCGCCTCTTCCATGGCGGCGGTGACACCAATTACCGGGCCGCAGACCGCCGGAGTGGTGTTGAAAAACACTAAATGACGTTTTAAGGCGGCAATCTGATCTTCTTTCAGCGGATACAAGCGCTTAATGGCGGGCACCATGTCATAGCAGAAGCCCAGGCCGTGGATGCGCTCATAGTTAAAAGAGGCTTGCTGTAAGTTGCTGCGTAAGAACATTTTAAACAGATCAGAGCGGGTTAATTTTTTGCTGGGTGTGCTCATGTCGGCGTCTCCTAATCTTCTAATTCATCAAGTTTGGCGTGATTGGCTTGGGCTGCGGGAGCCGCCGGTTTTTGATAAAGCGGATTTAACTGGATGTAGAGCAAGGCAATAATCAGGCCGATGCCACCGAACGCGAGCAGACTGAAACCGAGGTAGCCACCGACAATAAAACCGAGGAAGAAGAAGGGCATCAGGTATTTCACGCCCATCATATTGAGCACCATGGCATAACCGACCACCACGATAAATCCACCCGCGATTTGTAACCCATGAGTCACCACGGTCGGAATGGCACTTAACATGTGGCTAACGGTGTCGGCACTGACAAAAATAGAGACGATCAGTACTGGTACGGCGACCCGCAGAGCTTGGACCAGCAGGGCCGAGACATGCATTAAATCAATCATCGCAAAATTGGCTTTCTCTGCTGCTCGGTCTGCCGCGTGCTGGAAAACCACGGTGATGGTGCGCGCAAAGACGGTCAGTACTTGACCTGCTGCTGCCACGGGCAGGGCGATGGCAATCCCGGTGGCAATATTTTGGTGGCCGACAATCACCAAAATGGTTGAGATAATACTGGCTAGCGCAGAGTCGGGGGATTGCGCAGCCCCCACATTCATCCAGCCGAGGGCGATCAACTCCAGCGTCCCGCCGAGGATAACCCCGGTGGTCATATCACCGAGAATCAGACCAGTAATGGTACAGGCGATTAAGGGGCGGTGAGTTTGGAATTCATCCAGCACACTACCGATACCGGCGACGCAGGCGAAAATAAAGATTAAGACTATCTGTACTAAGCTTATTTCCATGGTGGACCCCTTTCGGCAATATGCCCCTATTTCCCCATGGCTGAGAGAGCCGTGGAGTTTCATTAAATAGTGTCATTGCCCAGGTTAATTAATCGGATTTTTAATGTTTTAATAAGGCATGAATAATGTTTTTTTCTCTTATGTTTATTCGCGTTATTTTGACTCCAGCTCGCGTAATTTTTTAATCACATCCACCTGTGGGTCGGAGGCGACTACCCGCAAATCTAAGTGAACGCCACGTTCACCTAATGCATAAAAGGCATTAATATCATTCTGATCCACCGAGACGGCTTTGGTTAATTGCCTTTTCCCTTGTTTAAAGGCCATGCCACCAATATTAATGACATCAATTTTTACGCCCTGATCCACTAATCGCAAAACATCGGTCGGATTAGTAAATAGATAAAAAACAGTATCATTGAGATAATTGGGGTTGTGATAAACCGCCACGGCTTTTTCGATATTGACCACATTGACTTTGATGCCCGGTGGTGCTGCTTGTTTTAATAATGTTTTGCGAATCTCATCGTTATAGACTTCATCGCTACAGATAATAATGCGCTCGGCTTTGGCCTCTTTGGCCCATACCGTGGTGACCTGACCATGAATGAGCCGGTCGTCAATTCTTGCCAGATTGATTTTCATATAAAGTCAGCCTCTTCTTCTACGATATTCTGTTGGTGGCGGAATGACTGCACGCACTGCGCACCAATTTCCAGTAAATAGTCGGTTAGCTCTTCTGCCGCCATGCTGTGCTGGTTATCGGCAATCTCTAGCGCCAGTGGCAGTGATAACCCACTGACTACCTGAATATGACTTTCACTAAAGGCCAAACGCGCGGCGGCGTTATAAGGACTTCCACCCTGTAAATCGACTGCAATTAGCCAAGGGGCATCGCCATTATTTGCCATGACCGCCTGCATCTTATTAACCAAATCTTCGGCATTCTCACCACGATTAAAGAGTAATGGGGTGATATTTTGTGTTTCGCCATACACCATATTGACGGAATTCAGCATTGAAACCGCCAAATCGCCATGAGCACAAAAAATGACATTTACCATTCTGTTTTCCCCGCCGATATTGTTCGAGTTTTTATTGATGTTATTACTGTTATTAATATGATTTATGCCGTGAACTTGAGTATCTCCTCGGCGGTCTCTTTCGTCGTCACCAAGCTATTAATATACTTCCCTTTAATGGCCCCAATAATTCCACTGATTTTTTCATGAGAGTGAGCAATGCCAATGGAGTAACGAGCTTTTTTTATTTTCTCTAATTCAATGGTAATAGTTTTATCCGAAATATAGGTTTCAACGGGGTTACCCTGTAAATCATAAAAACGCGAACAGATATCTCCGGCAACTTGACGATCATTAAAATGGTCAATTACATCACTGCCGTAGAAAGCCCCCCAAGTCGAGTTGCCGGAAATATTGGGTGAACCAATGCCGAATATGGCGATATCTAGCCGCTGCCAATAATCAGCTATCGCCTGATAATGCTGGGATTGCACAATACCGTCGCGAATGACACTCTTCTCCAGAATGGCGGGGAAATCAATTAGCAGGGATTCGCCTTTTAATTTCATGGCCGCGCTGTAAACCAGCGTATTAACATGATAGCGGCTCTCTAATTTACCCGAAGGGCCACCGACCATTGGGATACAGGTTAATTGGCGTGATACTGGCGAGGTCTCCATCTGCTCAACCAGCGTGGCAATAGCGCTGCCCCAAGAGAACCCCAGAATATCGCCATTTTCAATAATTCGGTTCAGTAGTGCGCAGCAATGTTTCGCCATTAATATCAGTTGATGCTCTGGCGATTGATCTTCTTCTGAAGAGACGACAATTGCCTCACGTAATTTAAAGCGCGATTTCAACTGCTGTTCCAGCAATAAATTCTCGTTATAGTTGTAGTTGATTGAAATCGTCACGATGCCTTGTTCGCGCACTTTTTTGAGCATCCGGCTGATACTGGTGCGGTAAATTCCCAGCGCCCGCGCTATCTCAGCTTGCGTGAAATCTTGCTCGTAATACATTTGTGCAATTTTCACCATCAGGCGTAGATCATCGCTCTTTTCCATTTCAGCCTCTTGCACATTTGTGCAGATGTCATTAGGTTATCTATGAGTTGATATAATCACTTTCCTTTTTTTAAGTCAAAAGCATGAAATAACGAATCCCGCCAATATCCCGCGATAATAAGCCAAGAAAAATAGCCTAATGAATTCGAGATATTGCACAGATGTGCCTAATCATTTAATGGATTGATTTATATTAAATAAATGGAAACGTGTTTTTTGTGTTGGCTGTTATTATTCTGGACAAATTTTGGATTGCGATCACATTTTTATTTTGCGCGATGTGGTGGCACTTGCACATATGTGCAGGCTAGGCATAAAAAAGCCCCGATAACATAATCATCGGGGCCTATATCTTTATCATCTCTCTATCAGCAGATAAATTTAACCGCAGCGGTTACATCTTGATGCCTGAATCTGCTGGAAGAAGTCATTGCCCTTATCATCAACCAAAATAAAGGCCGGGAAATCTTCCACTTCAATCTTCCAAATAGCTTCCATACCCAGTTCAGGATATTCCACACACTCCAGACTCTTAATGCTGTTTTGTGCCAACACCGCCGCTGGGCCGCCGATACTGCCCAGATAGAAGCCGCCATGTTTGTGGCAGGCGTCGGTGACCTGTTGGCTGCGGTTGCCTTTTGCCAGCATGATCATGCTGCCACCGTGGGATTGCAGCAAGTCAACATAGGAGTCCATGCGGCCCGCTGTGGTTGGCCCCAGTGATCCTGACGCATAGCCTTCCGGTGTTTTCGCTGGCCCCGCGTAGTAGATCGGATGGTCTTTAATGTATTGCGGCAAACCTTCGCCATTATCCAGCCGTTCTTTTAATTTGGCATGGGCAATGTCGCGACCAACAATAATGGTGCCGCTCAATGACAGGCGGGTCGAAACCGGATATTGCGACAGCTCTTTCAATATTTCCGGCATTGGGCGGTTAAGGTCGATTTTAACCACTTTGCCTTCATTGCTCTGGCGCAGATGCTCTGGGATATATTTCCCCGGATTTTGCTCCAGTTTTTCCAACCAGATACCCTTGCGGTTAATCTTGCCTTTGATATTACGGTCAGCGGAGCAGGAGACCCCCATGCCGACAGGACAAGATGCGCCGTGGCGTGGCAGACGGACGACACGCACATCATGGGCAAAGTATTTGCCGCCAAATTGCGCGCCCAAACCCAAGTCTTGTGCGGCTTCCAGCAACTCTTGTTCCAGTGCGATATCACGGAATGCTTGCCCGTGCTCATTCCCTTCCGTTGGCAGGCCATCATAATATTTGGTTGAGGCCAACTTGACGGTTTTCAGGGTGCTCTCGGCCGAGGTACCGCCAATAACAAACGCGATATGGTAGGGCGGGCAGGCCGCGGTGCCCAAGGTGCGCATTTTCTCCACCAGATACTCTTTCAACTTGCCCGGTGAGAGCAGCGCCTTGGTCTCCTGATAGAGATAGGTTTTGTTCGCCGAGCCGCCGCCTTTGGTGACGAACAGGAATTTATAATCTTCCCCTTCGGTGCTGTAGAGGTCGATCTGCGCCGGCAAGTTGGTGCCGGTGTTCACTTCCCGATACATATCCAGTGCCGCATTTTGCGAGTAGCGCAGGTTATCTTCGATAAAGGTGTTATACACGCCACGAGAGAGCGCTTCGGCATCATTACCGCCGGTCCAGACGCACTGGCCTTTTTTCCCCACGATAATCGCAGTGCCGGTATCCTGACAGGTCGGTAAAATCCCTTTTGCGGAGATTTCCGAGTTACGCAGGAATTGCAGGGCCACGTATTTATCGTTTTCGCTGGCCTCTGGGTCATCCAAAATCGCGGCGACCTGTTTTTGGTGAGCGGGGCGAAGCAAGAATGAGGCGTCGTGGAAAGCATGTTGGGCGAGGAGGGTCAGGGCTTCTGGCTCGACTTTTAGAATGTCGTGACCTTCAAACTGGGCAACCGAGACGTGATTATTACTGACAAGGTAATACTCAGTATCGTCTTCCTTTAGTGGGAAGGGATCCTGATAGTGGAACGGTTTGTTTGACATATTTTTCTCACATTCAACATCAGTTAGCGAAAGCGTTCGATAACAGAAACAAGCAGTAGCAAAACTAAGCCGATATTTTTTATCTATCCCCTAAGGGGACTTTGATGATGATCTTACTATAGATTGCGATGGCGAAGCGACGTCCCCACCCTCGTTATAAAGGGTGGATCTCATTTTCCGCACTTATCGATGGCTCTGGCAGCATCACAGTGGGAAACTGGCCGACCGCCATGATATATCACTGCAATCAGCCCGCTTTTCCCCGCTAAATTCTAAATGTTGAGATGTTTCATCTCCGTGAGTTTCTCATGCATATCGACCAATTTGTGACCGGCTTCTACTTTCCTTGCTCTCATATTGGACAAGCCGATAGGGGTTTGTATTATTAGATTGAATATAAATTTAATAGTGAATATATATTCAATGCGGAGAAAAATAATGAAAAATACCCTACTGAAATCCTGTCTTACCGCAGCATTGATCTCCATGGCGGGTGTTGCTGGTGCCGCCAGCAATGGCCTGATCGCCATTATCACCCCCTCCCACGACAACCCCTTTTTTAAAGCTGAGGCCGAAGGTGCCAAAGCCAAAGCGACGGAGTTGGGATACACCGTGCTGGTGGCCTCTCATGATGACGATGTGAACAAACAGAACCAACTGCTGGAGACCGCTATTGCCCGCAAAGCCAAGGCGATCATTCTGGATAATGCCGGTTCTGATGCCACTATCGGGCCACTGAAAAAAGCCAAAGCCGCTGGGATTCCGACCTTCCTGATTGATCGTGAAATCAATGAAACTGGAATTGCGGTCTCGCAGATCGTCTCCAACAACTATCAAGGTGCACAACTGGGCGCAGAGAAATTCGTCACCCTGATGGGCGGCAAAGGCAAATATGTTGAATTGCTGGGCCGTGAATCCGATACCAATGCCCATGTGCGTTCACAGGGTTATCACGACGTGATCGACGAACATAGCGACATGAAGATGGTCGCCCAACAGACTGCAAACTGGAGCCAAACTGAAGCTTTCAACCGTATGGAGTCCATTTTGCAGGCTAACCCCGATATCACTGGGGTCATCTCCGGTAATGACACCATGGCATTAGGTGCTGAAGCCGCATTGAAAGCCGCAGGTCGCAATGACGTGATCGTGGTGGGTTTTGATGGCAGCGACTATGTCCGCGACTCCATCATCAATAAAGGCAACATCAAAGCCACTGTCCTTCAGCCAGGTTGGGCACAGGCCCAGATGGCGGTTGTTCAGGCGGATAAATACCTGAAAACCGGTTCAACGGGGCTGGAAGAAAAACAGTTGATGGACTGCGTATTGATTGATGAAAACAATGCCAAAAACCTGAATGTCTTTGCGCTGAAAGAGTAATCCCCATAAGCGGGTTTGCTAAAACGCGCGTTCAAAAGGCAATGAGGGGCGTCACGGCCCCTCCTGACAGGAGGCAGTATGTGGTTCAGTGCTCTATCGAAAGCAGGCGGTTTGTTGGTGATCAGCTCGCTGCTGGTGGCTTGCACCGTGGTGGATTTGGATGAAAACGGCAAACCGATTCTGCCCGTCGATCCCAATGCGGTCATCAGTGACTATAACCAGCCCTCGGATAAAGTCGCCTCCACTATTTGGGGGAGCAAAGTAATGCCGTTTGCCAACAGCAATGCGCTCAGTTGGCAACAAGTGAAACAGCAGCAAGGTCAGCCAGCAACAGGGAAAAATAGCCAAAGTCGTTTTGTCCGCTTCAGCGGCAAAGTGGTGGCGGTAAACACAGAAGGGCGGGAGGGGGCGATCACATTGGCGGTCGATGGCGATGAACAGGTACTGCAACTGGGGCCAATCGTCAAAGGCAATGCCATCCGTGATGCATCAACCTTTATCCGCTTCGAAGATTTTAAAAATCAGGTGCAATACGCCCAGCTCTCTAAGGCGCTCAGCAAACGTGCTTTACAGGATGTGGCAAAACCCGACGCCAGTTGGGTGGGTCAGCCAGTTGAGGTCTTGGCGGCGGTGACACTAGCCCCGGCGGGCCTGAGCAATGCGGTGCCGCTCAGTTTGAATAAGGAGAGCCACTAATGGATCACAGACCTGACATTGTCATGCGTGCTGAGGATATATCGATGCGTTTTCCCGGCACATTGGCGCTAGATACCGTCAGTTATCACGTTTATCGCGGCAAAGTGAATGTGATCATTGGTGAAAATGGCGCGGGCAAATCGACGCTGATGAAGATTCTGGCGGGGGTGCAGCAACCGACGTCTGGGCAGATCTACCTCAACGGGCAGTCGGTGACGATCGCCAATACTCGTGAGGCCGCTGCGCTGGGGATTGGCATGGTGCATCAGGAGTTGAATCTGTCGGAAAACCTCAATGTCGCGGAGAACATCTTTTTGGGGCGCGAGATCCAGCAAGGTTTGAAGCCGATTAATCAAGCCGCACAAGAGTTGATCGCCGAACAATTGATGGTGCGTCTGGATCAGGCTATCTCGCCGAAAGAACGGGTATCAAACCTGAAAGTGGGCCAGCAGCAATTGATTGAGATTGCCAAGGCGCTGGCAGAACAGGCAGACATCTTGATTTTGGATGAACCGACCTCGGCGCTGAGCAAAACCGAAGTCGATATTCTGTTTCGGGTGATTCGTGAACTGACGCGACAGGGGGTTTCCATCGTCTACATCTCCCATCGGCTGGAAGAGTTGATGGCGATTGGTGACTACATCACCATTTTACGTGATGGCCGTTTTCAGGCCGAAGCGGCCGTCAAAGACATTGATGTGCCGTGGATTGTACGCGAAATGCTGGGCAGTGATCCGGTCTCCAGCTTTCTTCATCCCGACCGGACTTTCGGCGCACCAATGATGGAAGTGGATAACGTCACACTAATCAATGAATCTGGCAACACTGTGGTGAACCAAGTCTCACTACAAGTGCGGGCGGGGGAGATTGTCGGCATCTATGGGTTGATGGGCGCGGGGCGTACCGAGCTATTTGAATGCTTGTTGGGCACGCAACAGAACTATCTCGGCACCATCCGGCTCAATGGCACGGCGATCAGTGGCAAAACCTCCACCGCAGAACGTATCCGTTTGGGCATGAGTCTGGTGCCGGAAGATCGTAAGAAAACCGGTATTTTCCCCGTGTCATCGGTGGCGAATAACCTGACGATCTCCAGCTTGTGGCGGCGGCTAAAACATCGTTTCGCTATCTGGCAGGAGAGTGAGTCACAGGTGGTGGCGTCGGTGATTGGCGACCTGTCGATCAAAGTCTCTTCGCCGCAAGTTGAGATTCAGGCACTCAGTGGCGGCAATCAGCAAAAAGTGGTGATTGGCCGCTCACTGCTCACCAGCCCGAACATTTTGCTGCTGGATGAGCCTACGCGGGGGATTGATGTCGGCGCAAAAGCCGATGTATTTGAAATGATGGTGAAACTTTCTGAGCAGGGGATCGGCATTCTGTTCTCCACCTCGGATCTGAAAGAGATTATGGCGGTATCCGACCGCATTTTGGTGATGTCGAATGGCAAACTGACCGCGAATGTCTTGCGCCAGTCGGCCAATGAGTCGGCATTGGTTACGGCAAGCGCACAAGGGTTTGAATGATGAAAGCAACAACTGGCACTGCGTTGGCGAGTCACCAGCCCGGTGGAGCGTCGTGGTCACGGGAAAATATGCTGCTGCTTCTGCTCAAGATGCGCACCTTTATTGCCCTGTTCCTGATTCTTGGTTTCTTCTCCGTGATGGTTCCGGGGTTCCTGGCGACCGGTAGCTTGATCATTATGGTGAAGCATATTGCGATCAATGCCTTCCTCGCCTTGGGCATCACTTTTGTCATTATCACGGCGGGTATTGACCTCTCTATTGGAGCGACCTTGGGGCTGTGCGGCATGATTGCCGGCTGGATGATCACCCAAGGCATTGTTTTACCGATGTTTGGCATTGCCATCTTCCCCAGTGTTTGGGTCGTGGTTCCTGTGGTGTTGGTTATCGGAGCACTAATTGGTGCGGTCAATGGTTGGATCATTACCCGCTATAACGTCGCGCCCTTTATCTGCACCCTCGGCACCATGTATGTGGTACGCGGTGCGGCGATGCTGATCTCTGGCGGCGAAACTTTCCCCGGTCTGCAAGGGAATCCGCAACTGGGCAATACCGGTTTTGACCTGTTGGGCTCCGGCACACTGCTGGGGTTGCCGATTGCCATCTGGATCATGTTTATTCTGGCGTTAGTGATTGCTTATGTGGCACGCCGCCTGCCTTTTGGCCGCCATGTTTACGCCATTGGGGATAACGAACGGGCCGCAGAGCTGTCTGGCGTCAAAGTTCGGCAGGTCAAAGTGTGGGTCTACACCATCTCGGGTTTCTGTGCCGCCATTGCCGGGATCATCGTTTCTGCGCAATTAGTGGCGAGCCATCCAGCCAATGGCAGCGGCTTTGAGATGAATGCGATTGCCGCTGTGGTATTGGGCGGAACCTCTCTGGCGGGGGGGCGTGGCACCATTCTCGGGACGCTCATTGGCGCATTTGTTATCGGCATTTTGGCTGACGGACTGGTCATGATGGGGGTCAGCGAGTTCTGGCAAATGGTCATCAAAGGCATCGTGATCATTGTGGCGGTCATTATCGACCAAATGCAAAACCGGATGCAGCACAAAGCGGCGATAGTCTCACAAAAATCCAGTGCGGTGCCGCCAGTGGGGAAAGTCGAGCAGCTAAAAAGCGAATAATCAGTGAGTGAATAGAGTCAGCGAGTGAATAGAACATTCGTAAGTGAATAGAGAGTCAGTCAGTAAATAGATAATCAGTCAGTAAATAGATAGAAGCGCGTATTGCGGGCAAACGGGGTATGTCGCGACCTGTGGGGCCACAGAACACTGAAGATGTCATGCCGGAGGGCGTTTTCCGGACAGGCTTGATGAAAGCTATTTTTTAGTGTCATCAGGAATAAATATTCGGTAATGAGTAAAAATTCATTGGCGGATGAAAATTTAAGAGAGGTAATGTCATGAATCCGTATTCACTGTCAGTCGATGAGCTGGTGAGAAAGGCGCGCGCTATCCGCCGCCGGATCATCCTGCTTAATGCGAACAGCCCCGCAGGGGGGCATACCGGTGCTGATCTTTCGCAGGTAGAGATTCTGACCGCACTCTATTTCCGCCTCCTCAATTGCGCACCGGATCGCATTACAGATCCTGATCGCGATATCTACGTGCAGTCCAAAGGCCACGCGGTGGGCGGTTATTACTGCTGTCTGGCTGAGGCCGGTTATTTCCCCGAAGCTTGGTTGGCGACTTACCAGCACGCAAACTCCCATCTACCCGGCCATCCGGTAAAACATAAAACACCGGGGATTGAGCTGAATACTGGGGCCTTGGGCCACGGCCTGCCGGTCGCAGTGGGGATTGCGCTGGCGGCAAAACGCGCCAACAGCAAACGTCGGGTCTTTGTCCTGACGGGGGATGGTGAACTGGCGGAGGGCAGTAACTGGGAGGCCGCGCTGGTGGCGGCGCACTATCAGTTAGATAACCTGATCATCATTAACGACAAAAACAAACTCCAACTGGCGGGCAGCACAAAATCCATTATGAACACCGATCCGCTGGCAGATAAGTGGCAGGCATTTGGCCTACAAGTCACGGAATGTCGTGGCAATGATATGCAATCCGTGGTGGAAACTCTCGAAGGGCTGCAACAAAACGGCAAACCCAATGTGGTGATTGCCAACACCGAAAAAGGGGCCGGAATCTCCTTTATTCAAGGGCGTGTGGAGTGGCACCACCGGGTGCCGAAAGGTGCTGAAATTGATCTGGCACTGGAGGAATTAAATGATGAGTAACGCAGAACATTTGGCTTCAGTGATGGTTGAGCAGTTTATCAAGGCGGTTGATAACGGCGTGGATCTGGTGCCTGTGGTGGCAGACTCCACCTCGACGGCCAAAATCGGGCCGTTTATGACCCGCTTCCCCGATCGGGTGGTGAATGTCGGTATTGCCGAGCAAGCGATGGTGGGCACGGCGGTGGGCTTATCCATGGGCGGTAAAGTGGCGGTGACCTGTAATGCCGCGCCATTCCTGATTTCACGCTCCAACGAACAGCTTAAAATCGATGTTTGCTACAACAACAGCAACGTCAAACTGTTTGGCCTCAATTCAGGTGCCAGCTATGGGCCGCTGGCCAGTACCCACCACTGTATCGACGATATTTCAATTTTGCGCGGCTTTGGCAACATCGAAATCTATGCGCCCTCTGACCCGCAAGAGTGCCGCCAGATAATCGATTATGCACTGGCACATCAGGGGCCGGTCTATATCCGTCTCGACGGAAAATCCCTGCCGCAACTGCATGATGAGCACTACCAGTTCGTTCCCGGTCAAATTGATGTTTTACAGCAAGGGCAGGATATTGCTCTGGTCGCGATGGGTTCTACAGTGCATGAGGCTGTGAGCGCGGCGGCAGTGCTGGCGGACAGCAACATTTCTGCTGCGGTGGTCAATGTTTCTTCGATTCGTCCGTGTGATACTCAGCAGCTCTTAGCTATCCTCCAAAACAGCCAGCGGGTGATGACTATCGAAGAGCACAATATTAATGGTGGTGTGGGCAGTCTGGTGGCTGAAGTACTGGCCGAAGCGGGCAGTGGTATTCCGCTGGTAAGGCTCGGTATTGCCGATGGCAGTTATGCCATTGCGGCTGATAGAGCAGAGATGCGCGCCTACCATGGCTTTGATACGGCAGGCATTGTGGCTCGTGCTCTGCGGTTTTACCGAGGAGCATAACTATGCTAACGCCGATTATTTTGGCTATTGATGAAGGCACCACCAATGCTAAAGCCATCGCGGTGGATACGGCAGGGCAGATTCTGGCGAAATCTTCGCTGCCACTACAGTTGGACCACCCGAAGCCCGGCTGGGCGGAGCAAGATCCGCTGGCTATTTGGCAGGCGGTTTCGCTGGCAATTGAGGGTTGTCTGAGTCAACTGTCTGGCGCACGGATTGCGGGTGTGGCGATCAGCAATCAGCGTGAATCGGTGCTGATTTGGGAGCGGGCAACTGGCAATCCACTGACGCGAGTGGTCAGTTGGCAGTGTCGGCGCTCGGAGGCTTTCTGCCATACCCTGAGTCAGTTGCCAGAAGCGGCAATGATTGCTGAACGCACTGGATTGCCAATTGATCCCCTGTTCCCCGCCGCCAAAGTCCACGGCCTGTTAGCCGACATTCCACGGGGCGTGGAACGGGCAGCGCACGGCGAGTTGTGTGTCGGCACCATTGATTGCTGGCTTACTTGGCAACTCACTGGCGGCCAAAGTTTCTCTACCGATTTCTCCAATGCGGCCCGGACTCAGCTATTTAATATCCATTCGGGGCAATGGGACCCTGATCTGCTAGCGCTATTTGGTATCCCCAGCCTCTGCCTGCCAGCGGTCTTGCCCTCAGCGGCGATTCACGGACACACCGGAAATACTGGCATTGTTGGCTTGCCGCAAGGCATACCGATAGTGGCGCAAATTGGCGATTCACATGCCGCACTCTATGGGCAGGGCGGAGATCGCGCGGGTGAAATCAAGGCCACCTATGGCACCGGATCCTCCCTGATGACCACGGTAAAACAGGCGGTGACACAGAGCCACGGCCTGAGTACGACTATTGCTTGGCATGACGGCGAATTACGTTATGCCCTCGAAGGCAACATCACCCATACCGGCTCCGGTGTGGCGTGGGTTTCGCGTATGTTGGGCATCACTGATTTCGCGCGTCTGACCGAAATGGCGCAAAGCCAAGCGGGTAACCAAGGGGTCTATTTCGTCCCCGCACTCTCTGGATTAGGTGCTCCTTATTGGGACTCTCAGGCGCGCGGGCTGTTTTGCGGTCTGACCGATGCAACCACCCCGGCCGTGCTGGCTCGGGCAGGATTGGAGTCGATCGCTTACCAAATCGCGGATGTCTTTTTTGCCATGGAGCGGGCGGGCCATCATCGTCTTGAACAACTGCGGGTGGATGGTGGCGCGACCAGCAATCACTGGCTGATGCAATTTCAGGCCGATTTGTTGCAACGCACCTTGATACGCAATCACACCGCAGAAGTATCGGCGCTGGGGGCGGCTTATTTAGGCGGGAAAACCCTTGGCTGGTGGCAGGATAGCCAGCAGCTCGCGGCACTGCCCCGTGAAGTGGAGTACATCGAACCGCGCGCTCAAAGTGCGGAGATGCAAGATAACTATAGCCTCTGGCAAACGGCCATCGCGCGTGCGCGTTTTCAGCCGAAATAACCCACACTAGGAGTAAGCATATGTCAGCAATACCTCGTAAGTTAACTTTCGCGGTGATTATCGGCAACCGGGGCTTCTTCCCCAGCTATCTGGTCGCCGACGCGCGCCGTGATGCGCAGGCGCTGTTCGATAGATTGGGCATCAACATCATTATGCTCAATGAAGATCAAACTCCTCTGGGTGGAGTCGAAAACTGGCGTGATGCCAAGGTGTGTGCCGAGCTATTTCGCAAGCACAGCGAAGAGATCCACGGTGTAGTGGTTATTCTGCCTAACTTTGGCGATGAAAAAAGTGTCTCGGATGCTATCCGCCTCTCTGGCCTGAAAGTGCCGGTACTGGTGCAGGCCGAAGAAGATGCGCTGGACAAAATGGGGTTGGCGACCCGTCGTGATAGCTTCTGCGGTAAAATTTCGCTGTGTAATAACCTGCGTCAATATGGCATTCCGTTCACTTTGACCAAACAGCATGTGTGCAGCCTGAACAGCGACATATTCAGTCATGACGTAGAGCAATTTGTGCAGTTGTGCCGCGTGGTTCACGCCATGAAACGCGTCCGAGTGGGGGCTATTGGTGCTCGCCCGACTAACTTTAATACTGTGCGCTACAGCGAAAAATTATTAGAAAATCTGGGTATTACGGTTGAAACCCTCGATTTGTCTGAAGTGTTCTTCCGCGTCGCTAACCTCAGTGATAACGATATTCGCGTGGGTGAAAAGTTGGCGCTATTAAAAGCCAATGGCGACACCAGCGCGATCCCGCAGGATAAGCTGCACAAAATGGCGAAGCTATTTGTGGTGATCAGTGAATGGATCATTGCTAATGATATTGATACCACCGCCATGCAGTGCTGGACCTCACTGCAACAGAATCTCGGGATTAATGTTTGCTCCATT
The DNA here is from genome assembly GCF_013282725.1 of Yersinia mollaretii ATCC 43969. Lineage (NCBI taxonomy): Bacteria > Pseudomonadati > Pseudomonadota > Gammaproteobacteria > Enterobacterales > Yersiniaceae > Yersinia > Yersinia mollaretii. The sequence goes on from NZ_CP054043.1 coordinate 2,247,226, forward strand.
ATGAGTGTGATGTCTGGGCAGTTGATGCCAAGTGCCTGTGAAGTGGATGTGATGGGCGCACTATCAATGTATGCGCTGGCCAGTTGCTCGCTGGCTCCGGCATCAATTGCTGACTGGAATAATAACTTTGGTGCTGAACGCGATAAATGTGTGCTATTTCATTGCGGCAACTTTGCTAGCGAGAGTCTGGAAAGCTCAACTATGGGCACCGCTGATATTATCGGGACAACCGTTGGCTGTGAGAATACATGTGGTGCCGTTCATGGCCGTATGAAGTCTGGGCCATTAACCTATTTCCGCCTCTCTTCCGATGATTTTACCGGGCAAGTGCGGGCTTATGTGGGTGAAGGCCGCTCCGTCAGTGACGAGCTGGACACGGTAGGCTGCCGCGCGGTGGTGGAAGTGCCACAACTGGAGAGTTTACTCACGCATATCTGTAACAACGGTTTTGAGCACCATGTGGCGATGAATCATTCAGCCACAGCTCAAGTGTTACAAGAAGCATTCAGTAAATATCTGGGGGTTGATTGCTACTGGCATGCGAAGTAGGGGACTAAAACGCAGAGTGCGAGAGCTTTGCGATGAATCATTCCGCACCAAGGAGGGTGCGGCTATTGGGGTTACAGTAATGTCTCGGCGGTTAATCGATCGGTAATCAAGACATCAATATAGTGACCGGTCAGTGCGCCACGAATTGCGGCACTCTTGCCTACGCCACCCGCCAGCGCCACGACTCGTGGACAAGCACGTAATTGTGGCAGTGACATGCCAATCACCGGATCTTCTTCGTCGCTGAGCACGGCGTGACCGGCGGCATCAAAATAGTGCAGACATAAATCCCCCACCGCGCCGCGCTCCGCCAGTAACTTCAGCATCTCTTCATGGTAGTAGTTACCGGAGTTTTTCAATAATTGTGACGGCTCCAGATCGCCAACGCCCACTAATGCGAGGTCAACTTCAGCAAATTTATTCACTACGTCGGCCACTTCGCCACTGGAGATCAGACGGGCGCGATCTTCAGTGGAGCGCTCAATGCTCTGTGCTGGCAGCAAGTAGGCCGGGCAATTCAAAATATTTGCTAGGGCTTGAGTTAACAAGGTGGCCTGCACGTTACCGTTGGGGCCAACCCCGCCTAAGAGCTGAATGACGCCACTGGTTTTGATATTCAGCGGGTGAAGATTATCAACCATCGCACGGATAGTACTGCTCCATGAGGAGATACCGACCATATCATTGGGGCGAATACTGGTTTGCATATAGTGGGCAGCAGCGGAGCCAATAGCCTGTTTTAACTGGGCTGGGCTGGCGTCATCCGCCACATCAACCACTATGGCTTGGTCAATACCATACTGTTTTTGAATCTGTGACTCGATGCCAATAAACATATTGGCGGGCTGGATGACGCTGATTTTAACCACGCCCTCCTTGACGCAACGAGTTATCGCCCGGGATACGAAAGATTGAGACAAATGCAGGCTGTCGGCAATCTCTGATTGCTTCATGCCCTCGGTGTAATACAGCGTGGCTATTTTCACCAACAACCGTTGCTCATCTTGTCTCGACATGGTTCCATCCCGCTAAATACCTAAGTCGGTATTTTTATTCAAAGCTGAATAAATAACAAGCAGTACTGAATTCTCACTTTTCGGCCTCAATAACCACTGAGACTATATACCCACAGTTGTTAAGGTCATGTGCCAACAATAACCCTCCTGACGAACAGAGGATAATAGCGAAGGCCGTTGCCTCTATTGTGGTTCGGATGCTTGCTTTTTATCCGCACCAGCAGTTGGGCTATTTTCTGCCTCTTCGGCAGTTTCTGGTTGATCGGGCGGCGGCATAATGTCGTGAATCATCTGTTCATCAAAGCTGGGGTTTAGGGCTGGAGACAGCGGTGAACTCACCAAGCTATCAGGTATGGCCATATGTGGCAGTGGCGCATCATTAACAAATTCGTCTTGATCCTGCTTCACGGTTCTGCTGAGTGCTATCAAGCCCAGACCACAGAGCGAGAAGAACGCATACAGAATATTGCCACCCAGAGGGGCGATTAGCGCGCCCACAGCAAGTGGCCCGATACTGGCACCCACCCCGAATGACATCAGCAAACATGCCGCCAATGACACTCGTCGCTCAGGGGCAATTAGGTCATTCGCCAACGCCACCACTAATGGATAGAGTGTGAACTGCAACATGCTGACGATAAAGCCCACAACCAGTAAGAAGTGGAACGAAATATGGGGCACCAGCGCCAGTGGCAGGGCCGTTAATGCCAGTAATAACGCGTTAATTCGGATCAATAGCGTGCGGTTATAGCGATCTGACAACCAACTGAGTGGCAATTGAGCCACCAAACCGGCAAAAATAGATAACGCCATAAACAGCCCGGTCTCTTGCGTTGATAGCGATTGCAGGCTGGTATAGACCGGTGCTAGCCCATAAAACGAGCCAACAATCATGCCAATGACTAAGGTTGATGCCAGTATCTTGGGGATCGAGCGGATAAAGAATTTCAGCTCCATCGGGGCTGGAGACATCTGCTGGGCGTTACTGCGTGTGGTGAGTGCGACCGGGACCAGACAGAGGGCAAAAAATAGCGCAATAATTATCAGGGTGCTCAAACCTAGTTCGGGTTGGAGCATTAACACCACTTGGCCTAGCGCCATGCCTGCGTAGGTTGCCGCCATATAAAAACCAAACACTGTGCCGCGTTGATTGGACTCGGCCTGATCATTAAGCCAGCTTTCCAGCACCATGAATTGGCACATCATGCAGAGGCCAATGATCAAGCGTAGAATAACCCACGCGGGGATATATTCAGTAAGTCCATGGCTTAACACGGCAGCGGTGATAATACCGGCACAAGCTACATAAGCGCGAATATGCCCTACTCGGGCAATCAGGAAGTGGCCGACCTTACCGCCGATAACCAAACCAATATAGTTTGCGGCAATGATTGCCCCGATTAATGCTCCTGAGACATGGATGGCGGTCAAACGTAACGAGATATAGGTCGTCAGCAAGCCAGAGCCAAGCAACATCAAGACCGTTGCGCTATAAAGCGGGAAGAAGGCGTTAAGAATTTTTTTCACTGCCACGTCCTTAGTTCATCATCCCGGAAAAATGACTAGCACCACAGATGTCGCCAACTGGATCTCTTTGTTTCGATACTAACAGCTGAGTCCCTGAGGTAAAGCTTTGTACGGGAAAGTGCTTTTTTTCATTGCACCCTGCGAACTGTTTCGCATAACTGACAGCGGTTGTCGATCCGAGCTAAAGAAGTGCTACTATCGGCAGCGAAGATTTAATGACGGTGGGGGCAACAATGAGCGAAAAACAATTACGTCAGCTCAGTATTGCGGTCGGTGATAAATTGAAAGCGCGGGGGGGCTGGGTTACCTGCGCCGAATCCTGCACGGGTGGCTGGGTTGCCAAAGCGCTGACCGATATCGCAGGCAGTTCAGCGTACTTTGACCGTGGTTTTGTGACTTACAGCAATGCGGCAAAACATGATTTACTGGGTGTCGACGAAACCACTTTGGCAAATTTTGGGGCGGTAAGTGAAGCCGTGGTGCGTGAGATGGCAAAAGGGGCATTGAGAGCCGCCAACGCCGACTTTGCGATAGCTATCAGCGGTATTGCTGGGCCTGAGGGGGGCAGCGCCGATAAGCCAGTGGGTACGGTGTGGTTCGCTTTTGCGACACGCGAAGGGCAAGCCGCAGCACACAGGCAACTTTTATCTGGTGATCGTGACGCTGTAAGGCTGCAAGCGGCTGTTTTCGCACTACAAACACTATTCGATGATTTTCTGTAAAAATAGGCTTGATACTGTATGATTGTACAGTATAATTAGCGTTAATTTCCTGTACAAAACAACATTCAGTGGTGATGGCAGGGGCAACCCCGACATACCAGAGAGGGAGTAAAAATGGCTATTGATGAGAATAAACAAAAGGCGTTAGCAGCAGCACTGGGCCAAATTGAAAAACAATTCGGCAAAGGCTCTATCATGCGTCTTGGCGAAGACCGCTCAATGGATGTTGAAACCATCTCTACCGGTTCACTCTCTCTTGATATCGCATTGGGGGCTGGTGGCCTGCCAATGGGGCGTATTGTTGAGATTTATGGCCCTGAATCATCCGGTAAAACAACACTGACGTTACAGGTTATTGCTGCCGCACAGCGTGCAGGCAAGACCTGCGCATTTATCGATGCCGAGCATGCTCTTGACCCAATTTATGCCAAGAAATTAGGCGTAGATATTGATAACTTGCTGTGTTCTCAGCCAGATACTGGCGAGCAAGCACTGGAAATCTGTGACGCATTAACCCGCTCTGGTGCTGTTGACGTCATCATCGTTGACTCTGTGGCAGCACTGACACCCAAAGCTGAAATCGAAGGCGAAATTGGTGACTCTCACATGGGCCTCGCGGCGCGTATGATGAGCCAGGCCATGCGTAAATTGGCAGGGAACCTTAAGAACGCGAATACGTTGCTGATCTTCATCAACCAGATTCGTATGAAAATTGGCGTCATGTTCGGTAACCCTGAAACCACTACCGGTGGTAATGCGCTTAAGTTTTACGCCTCCGTACGTTTGGATATTCGTCGTATTGGTGCAGTAAAAGATGGCGATGTGGTTGTGGGCAGCGAGACTCGCGTTAAAGTCGTGAAAAACAAAATTGCCGCACCATTTAAGCAAGCTGAGTTCCAGATTCTGTACGGCGAAGGCATCAATATTAACGGCGAGCTGGTTGACTTGGGTGTTAAACACAAACTGATCGAGAAAGCTGGTGCATGGTATAGCTATAACGGTGACAAGATTGGTCAGGGTAAAGCGAATGCTAGCAACTACTTAAAAGAAAACCCAGCCGTTGCTGCTGAGTTAGATAAAAAACTGCGCGAAATGCTGCTCAACGGCGGTAACGGCGAGCAACCTGTAGCAACCGCAACAGTTGCCGACGAAACTGATGAAACCAGCGAAGAGTTTTAATTCCTCGGTTTAACAGCGTTAGCGAGTTAATTAGTTAGCAAATGGCCCAGAGATTGGGCCATTTTAATAAATAGCGGTTCGTATATAGCCTTCCATTTATATCCATCCCCAAATTAATTCGATACGTTGCTTGCAACTGCCACTTCAAGTAAGAAGGGTATTACCCAAAGTAATTGGAGTGACAGCAAGGCAGCAAACGAACGACAAGTCGGTCGAAGACCGGTTTGAACAGCATTTATGCTAGCCCGCAGGGTGAGCCTCAAGGATGAGGCTCATTAATCCCGATGAGCTGACATCAGTCAGTGATTCGGGTAAGCGAGAGCCGCTAACACCGCTGCCACTTCAAGTAAGAAGGGTATATGAATGACCTACTAAGTCGCGCTATGAGACTGCTCTCCCAACGCGATCATAGTGAATCTGAACTGCGTCGAAAACTCGCAGCTCAACCCTTTTCGGCCAAAGGCAATTGGGGGAAGCGCACGAATAGTGAAGGTGGCAAAATTGTCGACGATATCGATCCAAAAGTTATCGATCAGGTGATTGCGTATTGCTACCAACATGATTGGTTAGATGATTCCCGGTTTGCTACCAGCTACATTAATAGCCGTAGTCGTAAAGGATATGGCGCACAACGTATCCGCTCAGAATTGATGCAAAAAGGCGTCGATAAAGAGAGAATTCAAGCCGCATTTGAAATCAGTGAAATCGACTGGTGTAGACTCGCAAAAGAGGTGGCTCAGCGTAAATTTAGTGAAACTTTGCCTGTTGAATGGAAAGAAAAGGCTAAAGTTCAGCGTTATCTCCTCTATCGTGGCTTCTTCCAAGAAGAAATTCAGTCGATTTACAATGATTTTGCCGAATGAATGCACGTGGGATTTTACTTCCCCTCGAAGAAAATTTATCTTATTCCCACTTTTTGTTCGTGAGCTTACCCCGTGTGTTGCCAGTTACAGGCATACGATGTGCTCACGGACTATTCTTCTAGCTTGTTTCCGGGACAATTATGAGCAAGAGCACCGCTGAGATCCGTCAAGCGTTTCTCGATTTCTTCCATAGCAAGGGACATCAGGTTGTATCAAGCAGCTCTTTGGTCCCTAATAACGACCCTACGCTGTTGTTTACCAATGCCGGGATGAACCAGTTTAAGGACGTATTCTTAGGTTTAGATAAGCGGGCTTACTCCCGTGCGACAACCTCTCAGCGCTGTGTGCGAGCAGGTGGTAAGCATAATGACCTTGAAAACGTAGGTTATACTGCGCGTCATCACACCTTCTTTGAAATGTTGGGTAACTTCAGCTTTGGTGATTATTTCAAACATGACGCCATCAGTTTCGCGTGGGAATTATTAACCGGCGAGCAGTGGTTCAATTTACCTAAAGAAAAGCTTTGGGTGACTGTTTATGAAACTGACGACGAAGCCTACGAGATCTGGGCTAACGACGTTGGTATACCTCACGAGCGTATCATCCGTATTGGTGATAACAAAGGCGGTGCTTTTGCCTCAGATAACTTCTGGCAAATGGGTGATACCGGCCCTTGTGGCCCATGTACAGAGATTTTCTTTGACCATGGTGATCATATCTGGGGTGGCCCTCCTGGCTCGGCAGAAGAAGATGGCGACCGCTATATTGAGATCTGGAATATCGTCTTTATGCAGTTCAATCGGCAATCTGATGGCACAATGTTGCCATTGCCTAAGCCGTCAGTTGATACTGGCATGGGGCTTGAGCGTATTGCTGCGGTATTACAACACGTCAACTCTAACTACGAGATTGACTTGTTCCGTGATTTGATTACTGCGGTGGCTGATGTCACGGGGGCTACAGATCTTTCAAGTAAGTCACTGCGTGTCATCGCGGACCATATCCGTTCATGTGCTTTCCTGATCTCTGACGGTGTCATTCCATCAAATGAAAACCGTGGCTATGTTTTACGCCGCATCATTCGCCGTGCCATTCGTCATGGCAATATGTTGGGCGCTAAAGAAACTTTCTTCTATAAATTGGTTGCTCCATTGATCGCTGTAATGGGGTCTGCCGCTGATGAATTGAAGCATCAACAGGCAATGGTTGAGCAAGTTCTGAAAACCGAAGAAGAGCAGTTTGCGCGAACATTAGAGCGCGGTTTAGCTTTGCTGGATGAAGAACTCAGTAAATTGACTGGTGACACCCTCGACGGTGAAACCGCCTTCCGCTTGTATGACACCTACGGCTTCCCAGTTGATTTAACGGCTGATGTCTGCCGTGAGCGTAATCTGAAAGTGGATGAAGCGGGTTTTGAGCAAGCGATGGAGGCTCAACGCCGCCGCGCTCGTGAATCCAGTGGCTTTGGTGCAGACTATAACAGCCTGATTCGCGTTGATAGTGCGAGCCAGTTCTCCGGTTATGACCACGTGCACCAGCAAGCCACGGTTACGGCATTATTCCGTAATGGCGAGGCTGTTGATGAAATCCATGAAGGCGAAGAGGCGGTTGTCGTACTGAATCAAACGCCATTCTACGGTGAGTCTGGCGGGCAGGTTGGTGATACCGGTGAGCTGAAAAATGCGACTGCAACTTTCGCTGTCGCTGATACCCAGAAATATGGTCAGGCTATTGGGCATCTGGGGAAATTGACTCACGGCACTTTACGGGTAAACCACAGCATTGATGCTCAAGTTGATGTCACTCGGCGTAACCGTATTCGTCTGAACCACTCTGCAACTCATTTACTGCATGCTGCATTGCGTAAAACGCTGGGCGAGCATGTGGCGCAGAAAGGCTCCTTGGTGAATGACAAATATCTGCGTTTCGATTTCTCGCATTTTGAAGCAATGAAACCAGAACAAATTCGCTTGGTAGAAGATTTAGTTAACGAGCAGATTCGTCGTAACTTGCCCATTCAGACTGAAGTGATGGAACTGGATGCAGCGAAAGAAAAAGGTGCCATGGCCCTGTTTGGCGAGAAATATGATGATCAAGTGCGCGTCTTGAGCATGGGTGATTTCTCAACCGAACTTTGTGGTGGTATCCATGCGAGTCGTACTGGCGATATTGGCCTGTTCCGCATATTGTCAGAGTCAGGCACTGCTGCGGGCATCCGCCGTATTGAAGCTGTGACGGGTGAGGGTGCGATTGCATTGGTGCATCAGCAAAGTGACTTACTTCAGGATGTTGCTCACTTGGTAAAAGGTGATACCAATAATCTGACAGAGAAAGTCCGTGCAGTGCTCGATCGCAGCAAAATGCTTGAACGTGAACTCCAGCAGCTAAAAGATCAGCAGGCGGCTCAGGAAAGTGCCTCTTTGTCATCCAGCGCAAAGCTGGTCAGTGGCGTGAAACTTTTAGTGAGTCAGTTGGATAATGTTGAACCAAAAATGTTGCGTACTATGGTTGATGATCTTAAGAATCAACTGGGTTCGGCCATTATTGTGTTGGCAACGACAGCAGATGATAAGGTCAGCCTGATTGTTGGCGTAACCAAAGATCTTACGGGTAAAGTAAAAGCGGGCGAGTTAATCGCTGATATTGCCCAACAGGTAGGCGGTAAAGGCGGTGGACGCCCTGATATGGCTCAAGCAGGCGGTACTGATGTGCAGGCATTGCCATCAGCATTGGCAAGCGTAGAGGCATGGGTAGAATCCCGGCTATAAACAAGTAATGATCCATTAAATCAATACGCCATATCTCTGTGTTGGATATGGCGTTTTTCAATTTTCCTGTCATAGTTCGATAACAAAGTTAAACGCAAAGTTGTTTGCTTCAGCTAAACTTGTTTTAGGGATTAGTTAAAGACTCGACCAAGCTACTTACATTTTATGTGAATGTGATGGCTTACGTTTTCACGGTGTATGATGGATAATGGCGGGGAAACTGAGAGACCCGACTCTTTTAATTTTTCAAGGAGCAAAGAATGCTTATTCTGACTCGTCGAGTTGGTGAAACACTCATGATTGGCGATGAGGTTACGGTTACTGTATTAGGAGTTAAAGGCAACCAGGTTCGAATTGGTGTAAATGCTCCGAAAGAGGTTTCTGTTCACCGTGAAGAAATCTACCAGCGCATCCAAGCAGAAAAGTCTCAACCGACGACTTACTGATTTTGAAGCAGCGTCTCGTGTCAAACGAGGCGCTACTGCTGCTTATTCCCCTCGTTTCGTTGTTTTAGTCCCTTTTTGGGTTTTTTCTTCAGCTCTCATTCCTATTTTCGCCCTATTTGGCAGACTGCCGAGATAATTTCTTTTTTACCCCCATGACGGTTGCACCTCAATAAGTCCTATCTTGCCTGTTGATAAAACACTCTTTTCGGCGTCAAACTAGTCATGTTGCGTGTGAATTGTGCAAATGAACGTGAGTTGGGAAAAATTGTTTGACTTATAAGTGCGGGAAAGTAATATGTGCGCCACGCAGTGCCGATGAGCTTCTTCAAAAGCAAGTTAGGCACAATTCGAAAGAAGCGTATGGTGAGGTGGCCGAGAGGCTGAAGGCGCTCCCCTGCTAAGGGAGTATACGGTCAAAAGCTGTATCGAGGGTTCGAATCCCTCCCTCACCGCCATTTACTATGCACCCATAGCTCAGCTGGATAGAGTACTCGGCTACGAACCGAGCGGTCGGAAGTTCGAATCTTCCTGGGTGCACCATATTTTGCAGTATGGTGAAATAGTCAAATGAACATCAGGTAGTGTCAAAGAATTAATTGCACCCATAGCTCAGCTGGATAGAGTACTCGGCTACGAACCGAGCGGTCGGAAGTTCGAATCTTCCTGGGTGCACCATCTTCTCGGTCATACATCTTGTTGTTAGTTTCACTTGTTGAAACGCCTTCGTAAAACTAGAAACACAAAATCGCACCCATAGCTCAGCTGGATAGAGTACTCGGCTACGAACCGAGCGGTCGGAAGTTCGAATCTTCCTGGGTGCACCATATTAAGAAACCTCGCTACGGCGGGGTTTTCTGCTTTCTGGCTTTGCGCGACTCAACTGCTTGAAATCTTTTGACTCTCCAATCTTACTATTAACCGCCAAACTCACTTGTTTTCCTTATGAAGAATATGACCATACTTCAGTGGAAAATATTTTTTATTCATTAAATTCATATGATTATACAGTCAGCGACAATGTGGTTAGTTTGCGATAAAGTAGCTTTTCATTTTCTGCCTGGTCGTGGGGTCACGATGTACGATCATTATGATGGCCTGATCTTTGATATGGATGGCACCATTCTGGACACCGAGTCCACGCATCGTCAGGCATGGCGTCAGGTGCTCACACCTTACGGGATACATTTTGATGAGCAAGCCATGGTCGCTTTAAATGGTTCGCCTACTTGGCAAATTGCCCGCGTAATCATCGCTAATCATCAATCAGATCTAAACCCTCATTTATTGGCTGCGGAAAAAACTGCGCTGGTGAAAACGATGCTGCTGGATAATGTGAAGCCTCTGCCGCTCATAGACGTGGTTAAAGCCTATTATGGGCGTAAACCTATGGCTATAGGCACTGGGAGCGAACACTCTATGGCAGAGATGCTTTTACGGCATCTGGGTCTGCGAGACTATTTTGATGTGATTGTTGGTGCTGATGATGTCACCAAACACAAACCCGAGCCTGAGACATTCCTGCGTTGCGCAGAGCTACTCGGCGTGCGCCCGGATCACTGCGTGGTCTTTGAAGATGCTGATTTTGGTGTTGAGGCTGCGAAACGGGCGAATATGGCAATAGTTGATGTGCGCCTACTGTGAGTAGTACGCTAGCCATTGCTTCATTGTTTGGGAGTAGTTTTCTCAGCGCGACGCTCTTACCCGGAAATTCTGAAATTCTGTTAGTCACCCTACTAACGACAGGAAGTGCGCCCGCCATGGTGCTGGTGTTGTCTGCCACTGTTGGAAATACCTTGGGGGGGCTAACAAATGTTGTTATAGGGCGTTTATTACCGGAACTAAAGCCACAGCGTGGAATGAGTACAGCACTCGGCTGGCTTCAGCGTTTTGGGCCGGCAGCTTTGCTGCTGAGCTGGCTACCGATAGTGGGCGATTTGATGTGTGTGTTGGCAGGCTGGTTGCGTATGCCTTGGGCTCTTGTCGCTTTTTTTCTCTGTTTGGGAAAAGCATTGCGTTACATCGTGTTAACGGTGATCACGCTGCAAGGAATCGCTTGGTGGCAGTAAAGCATGTGACAAACTTACGTAGTCACATCTATGCAGTTTCAGTATGCTGACGAGTTATGGTTTTCAAGAGCGGGAGGTCGATTTGATCCCGGATGTATCACACGCGCTGACTTGGTTGGAAGCGCACCCTAAAGCCCTGAAAGGGATCCGTCGCGGTATCGAGCGGGAAACATTGAGAGTGACTGCCGATGGCCAATTAGCCTCGACGGGCCATCCAGAATCATTGGGTGCAGCACTGACACATCAATGGATTACCACTGATTTTGCTGAGGCATTGCTGGAATTTATTACGCCAGTCGATGGTGATATTGACCATCTACTGACGTTTTTACGTGATATCCACCGTTATACCGCCCGTAAATTGGGTGACGAGCGCATGTGGCCACTTAGCATGCCTTGTTTCATCGGGGCTGAGCAGGATATTGAGCTGGCTAAATATGGTTCTTCTAATATTGGTCGCTTCAAAACACTCTACCGTGAGGGTTTAAAAAACCGTTACGGGGCGTTGATGCAAACCATTTCAGGTGTGCACTATAACTTCTCTCTGCCGCTGGAGTTCTGGCAGGCATGGGCAGGTGTCACTGATGAGAAAAGTGGTAAAGAAGAGATTTCAGCGGGATATTTCCGCCTGATTCGCAATTACTATCGCTTTGGTTGGGTTATTCCTTATCTGTTTGGCGCATCACCGGCGATTTGCTCATCATTCCTGCAAGGGCGTGAGACTGCATTGCCGTTTGAACGCAACGATAAAGGGATGTGCTATTTACCTTATGCCACCTCATTGCGCTTGAGTGATTTGGGATATACCAATAAATCGCAAAGTAATTTGGGCATTACGTTTAATGACCTGAACACCTATGTTGCTGGGCTGAAGCGTGCGATTCAAACGCCATCAGAAGAGTATGCAGTACTGGGGCTTAAAGATGGCGATCATCACCTGCAACTGAATACCAATGTGTTGCAGATTGAAAATGAGCTCTACGCGCCTATCCGACCTAAGAGAGTGACTCGTGCGGGGGAGTCACCTTCTGATGCCTTGTTGCGTGGTGGCATTGAGTATATTGAGGTGCGTTCGCTGGACATTAACCCATTCTCTCCGATTGGTGTTGATGCGGTTCAGGCTCGTTTCCTCGACCTGTTCCTGATTTGGTGTGTGTTGGCAGATGCGCCTGAAATGAGCAGTGACGAATTACTGTGTACCCGTAAGAACTGGAATCGGGTCATTTTGGAAGGGCGTAAGCCAGGGCAAACAATTGGTATGGGATGTAACGATACCCGTGAGCCGCTGGAGAAAGTCGGTAAAGATCTGTTTGCAGACTTGCGCCGCGTGGCAGAAGTATTAGATGGAAAAGAGAGCACGCAGTATCAACAGGTCTGTGACGAACTGGTTGCGTCGTTTGATGACCCGAGCCTGACGTTCTCTGCGCGTATTTTGCAAGCGATGAAAGAAGGTGGTATTGGTGGTGTCGGTCTTGATTTAGCTGAGCACTACAGAACCCTGCTGCAAAGTGAGCCATTGGAGTTGCTGACAGAAGAGCAGTTGGTCGCAGAGGGCGAGGCGTCATGGCAGCGTCAACGTGAGATAGAACTGAAAGATAAGCTAAGCTTTGAAGAGTATTTGGTGCTTCACGGCGGCCAGTAAAAAGAAAAGGCCACATAACTTCTGTGGCCAAATTAACATCTCTGGTAAAACAGGGATGATGATAACAAATGCGCGTCTTTCACATATTAAGACGCGTGGGATAGAAAAAAGTTTCACCGGTTGCGAAAAAAGATCGAATAAAAATTACTTTTTTTATGAGGAGGTGACTAAATGCCATTATTGGATAGCTTTACCGTAGATCATACCATTATGAAAGCACCGGCAGTGCGTGTTGCTAAGACGATGAAAACCCCTCATGGCGACGAGATAACGGTATTTGATTTACGCTTCTGTGTGCCGAACAAAGAAGTGATGCCAGAGCGTGGGATTCACACGTTGGAACACCTGTTTGCGGGTTTCATGCGTAACCACCTTAATGGTAACGGTGTTGAGATTATCGATATCTCGCCAATGGGGTGCCGTACTGGTTTCTATATGAGCCTAATTGGTACGCCAGATGAGCAGCGGGTAGCGGATGCTTGGAAAGCGGCAATGGCCGATGTGCTGAAAGTAACGGATCAACGGAAAATTCCTGAGCTTAATGAATACCAGTGCGGGACTTATCATATGCACTCGTTGGAAGAAGCGCAGGAAATTGCCAAAGGTATTATCGACCGTGGTGTACGTATTAACCATAACGAAGAGCTGGCCTTGCCGAAAGAAAAACTGACTGAGCTGCATATTTAGTTTTAAGTTGGCATCTGTTTGATTTTAGGTGAGTGCAAAAGACGCTGAAAGGCGTCTTTTTTATGCTTACGAGGCCATGTTCGTGGTGTACTTAGACTGAATTGGAATGATCCTGAGAAACAATAGGTTTTACTCGCACCCGCTTAATCATATTTTCTTGCACATCCAGTACATCAATCAAATAATTGCCAATACGAACTTGAGTCTCTACCTGCGGAATTTCTTCCAGTGCTTCCAGTAACATGCCATTGATCGTGCGGGCATCAATGGGTAATGACCAGTTAAAGGCTTTGTTGAGTTCACGGACACTGGCGCTGCCCTCAATCAGCACTGAACCATCACTTTGCGGATTGACCTCTTCGGCAAGTGTAGGAGACATTGAAGTGGTAAAGTCACCAACGATCTCTTCCAGAATGTCTTCAACCGTCACCAGCCCTTGAATATCACCATACTCATCGACAATCACGCCGACTTTCTCTTTATTTCTCTGAAACTTCACCAATTGCACATTCAGCGGCGTACCCTCGGGGATAAAGTAGATTTCATCGGCTGCCCGCAGCAGGTTTTCTTTATTGAACTCTTTCTTTTCCGTCATGAGCCGATAGGCTTCTCGCACACGTAGCATACCTATTGCATCATCCAATGATTGGCGATACAGCAAAATACGACCGTGAGGAGAGTGGGTGAGTTGGCGCATGATTGATTTCCAATCATCATTGATGTCAATGCCTACCACCTCATTACGCGGCACCATAATGTCACTGACCGTGACCTTTTCCAGATCCAGTACGGATATCAGCATATCTTGATTACGGCGGGAAATTTGTGATTGGGATTCATTCACAATGCTGCGTAATTCATCTTTGCTGACTGCATCGCTGCGGTGCACATTCCCACGAATACCACATAGACGCATCAGCCCACGAGTGATGGTATTGAGTAACCATACCAGCGGTAGCATGATTTTCTGCAAGGGAGCCAGCAGGACGCTGCTGGGAAACGCAACACGCTCAGGATAAAGGGCCGCGATAGTTTTCGGCATCACTTCAGCAAAAACCAGCACAACAAAGGTAAGTACCCCGGTTGCGATGGCGACTCCGGCATTTCCGTATAAGCGGATGCCCACGATAGTCGCGAGTGCTGAAGCTAGAATATTAACCAGATTGTTACCGATCAAAACCAAACTTATCAGGCGGTCAGGGCGGCGCAGCAGCTTCTCAACCCGGCGAGCGGCACGATTACCTTGCTTGGATAAGTGGCGCAGACGATAGCGGTTAAGTGTCATCATGCCAGTTTCAGAAGCAGAAAAATAAGCCGAAACCACGACCATGATGACAAGAATGATGATCAGCGTACTCGTTGAGACATGATCCAACACAGTGTTCCTTAATGGAGGTGAAGGACCCTGTCAGCTAAGCAGGGCCATGTGTGGATGGTAATAACTGACTAAGAAACCATGATTTCCTGAACCAGGCGGCTACCAAAATAAGCTAGCGTAAGCAGAAATGCGCCGGCAAAACTGAACCAAATCACTCTACGCCCGCGCCAGCCTTCATGGTAATGGCCCCACAGTAAAACAATATAGACAAACCATGCCATGATCGATAACACCGCTTTATGGACGTTCTCTTTACTGAATATGTTGTCCATGTAAAGCAAGCCAGTACAGAGGGTGAGTGTAAGCAATACCACACCAATCTGGGTAATATGGAACATTTTGCGCTCAATGCTCATCAATGGTGGCATGTCGGTATTAAAGGTCACTTTCTTATTCTTTAGCTGATAATCGAGCCACGCCAACTGTAGTGCATAGAGTGCCGCGATGATAAGTGTCGCATAAGCAAAGAGTGCCAGCCCAATGTGGACAAATATTGTGGGGCTGGCCTCTAGGTGGGTAATAAATTCACCGGGGAGCAAGCTGGCAAGGGCCAGATTGATCATGGCAAAACTGTAAACAATGGGCAGCAAGAACCAGCCGCGTCCCTGTGAGGCGACAATAGTCATGATTGAACAGATCATCAGCCCGACAATAGAGCCGATATTCAATAAAGTGAGATTTTGACCACCACCAACATCAAATATCTGATGCTTCAGCGCAATAGCATGGCACACTAGCGCAACGACAGCAGAAATCAGCGCTAACCGTCGGTAAGCACTATTTTTCTGCACCAAGCTTGGGACAATCAAGCCCAGACTGAGCGAATAAGCGATCAAAGCCAAAATGGAGAACACGGGCATAGCGTTATATAAGCATCGGCTAAGTGAATTAGATTGCCAGTATAGCGTTGAGCGCGTCCTGCTCCAACCGTTCTCCGACGTGAGGGCAGAGATCGTTTACGCTTCGTGTTATAATCCTCCTATTGTGTCGCCAGAGCGGCCTGTTTCCACGTTGAGTATGAGACAATGTTTGAGAACTTAACTGATCGATTGTCGCGCACACTGCGCAATATCAGCGGCCGTGGCCGGCTGACAGAAGAAAATATTAAAGAAACGCTACGTGAAGTGCGCATGGCGTTACTGGAAGCTGACGTTGCTCTGCCGGTTGTTCGTGACTTTATCAACCGGGTAAAAGAGCGTGCTGTCGGGCATGAGGTGAATAAAAGCCTTACGCCAGGGCAGGAATTCGTCAAAATAGTTAAAAATGAACTTATTGCCGCTATGGGCGAGGTCAATAACGAACTGAATCTGGCCGCGCAACCGCCAGCAGTAGTGTTAATGGCGGGTCTACAAGGGGCGGGTAAAACTACCAGTGTCGCCAAACTGGGTAAGTTCCTTAAAGAGAAACACAAGAAAAAAGTGCTGGTGGTCTCTGCCGACGTCTATCGCCCTGCGGCGATCAAACAGCTAGAAACGCTGGCACAACAGGTTAGCATCGATTTCTTCCCGTCTGATGTGCAAGAGAAACCGATTGATATCGTTAATCGCGCTCTGCAACAGGCAAAGCTAAAGTTTTATGATGTTCTGATTGTCGATACCGCTGGTCGTCTGCACGTTGATGAAGCGATGATGGACGAGATCAAACAGATTCATGCCGCGATTAATCCGGTTGAAACGCTGTTTGTTGTTGATGCCATGACCGGGCAGGATGCTGCGAATACCGCAAAAGCTTTCAATGAAGCACTGCCCCTCACGGGGGTGGTACTGACCAAAGTTGATGGCGATGCTCGTGGTGGTGCTGCGTTGTCTATCCGCCATATTACCGGCAAGCCGATTAAATTCCTCGGTGTCGGTGAGAAAACTGAAGCGCTTGAGCCGTTCCATCCCGATCGCGTGGCTTCACGTATTCTGGGGATGGGCGACGTTCTCTCCCTGATTGAAGACATTGAGAGCAAAGTTGACCGCGCACAGGCGGAAAAACTGGCAACCAAGCTGAAGAAAGGCGATGGCTTCGATCTGAATGACTTCCTCGATCAGCTCAAGCAGATGCGTAACATGGGCGGTATGGCCAGCATGTTAAGTAAAATGCCGGGTGCGGGTCAGTTGCCAGAAAATGTGAAATCGCAGATGGATGATAAGGTAACAGTGCGCATGGAGGCCATCATCAACTCGATGACGCTGAAAGAGCGCGCAAAACCAGAAATCATCAAAGGTTCACGTAAGCGCCGCATTGCTACCGGTTCTGGTGTGCAGGTGCAGGACGTTAACCGCCTGCTGAAGCAGTTCGATGAAATGCAGCGCATGATGAAGAAAATGAAAAATGGCGGGTTGGCTAAAATGATGCGTGGCATGAAAGGTATGATGCCACCGGGTTTCCCAGGTCGCTAAACGTCATTTCACGCTGTGAGGTTCGCCAGTGTGAGATGTGTGAAGATTTCCCGCTGAAAACGGCGGTAAACGAAGGAAATTGCACTCATTACAAAACTAGCGCATAGGAATCTACGCTTTAGATTGCTTTTTGCGCCAAAATGAGTAAAATTTTCGGGCTTTTTATATTGCAACTGGACCCCGTTCCCCGATGGGGTCCAGTTGTTTTATTAACTAAAGAGGATGTTATGGTAACAATTCGTTTGGCTCGTGGCGGCGCTAAAAAGCGTCCGTTCTATCAAGTAGTAGTGACCGACAGCCGTAATGCTCGTGACGGTCGTTTCATCGAACGTGTAGGCTTCTTTAACCCGATCGCATCTGGTCAGGCTGAAGCTCTGCGTTTAGATCTAGACCGTATCGAACATTGGATCGGCCTGGGTGCTACCGTTTCTGATCGCGTATCTGCGCTGATCAAAGACGCTAAGAAAGCAGCTTAATCTGTCGCGGTGGTGGTTATTATGAGCAAGCAACTCAATCCAGTCGTTCCCGAACAGCCGATTGTTCTCGGTAAAATGGGGTCGACTTACGGCATTCGCGGTTGGCTCAGAGTATTTTCATCCACCGAGAACGCCGAAAGCATTTTCGATTACCAGCCATGGTTTATCCAGCAGGCCGGTAAGTGGCAGCATGTCGAGTTGGAAGACTGGAAGCGCCACAGTCAGGATCTGATCATCAAAGTTAAAGGTGTTGATGATCGGGATGCCGCGAATTTACTGACTAATTGCGAAATTATCGTAGATTCCAAACAGCTACCCGCACTGGAAGAGGATGATTACTACTGGAAAGACCTCATGGGTTGTCAGGTAGTAACAACCACGGGTTACGAACTGGGTAAAATCATCGATATGATGGAAACCGGTTCTAACGATGTGATGGTAGTGAAAGCAAACCTGAAAGATGCATTCGGTATGAAGGAGCGGTTGGTCCCGTTTCTTCATGGGCAGGTTATCAAGAATGTCGATCTCACTGCTCAACGTGTTGAAGTAGATTGGGATCCTGGTTTTTGACCTCCGAATTAAACGGCAAAAGTGAGTGGAACAAAACAATGTGGATCGGTGTTATTAGCCTGTTTCCAGAGATGTTCCGCGCAATAACCGATTACGGGGTAACTGGCCGGGCAGTAAAAAATGGCCTGCTGAGCGTGCAGTGTTGGAGTCCTCGTGACTTTACCTACGATCGGCATCGTACCGTGGATGATCGCCCCTACGGCGGTGGCCCGGGAATGTTGATGATGGTGCAACCGTTAAGGGAAGCCATTCATGCAGCAAAAGCAGCGGCAGGCGAGGGAGCAAAGGTGATTTATCTGTCACCTCAAGGGCGCAAACTGGACCAACAGGGTGTTTGCGAACTGGCGATGAATCAGAAAATGATTTTGGTTTGTGGTCGGTACGAAGGAGTTGATGAGCGCGTAATCAAAACCGAAATTGATGAAGAGTGGTCAATTGGTGATTACGTTCTCAGCGGTGGCGAGCTACCGGCAATGACCCTGATCGATTCAGTATCCCGATTTATACCGGGCGTGCTAGGTCATCAGGCTTCAGCTGAAGAAGATTCTTTTGCTGACGGGTTGCTGGATTGCCCACACTACACTCGTCCTGAGGTGTTAGAAGGGATGGAGGTTCCGCCAGTATTACTGTCGGGTAACCATGCCGAGATTCGTCGCTGGCGCTTAAAGCAGTCGCTGGGCCGTACCTGGCTTAGAAGACCTGAACTTCTAGAAAGCCTAGCTCTGACTGACGAGCAAATGGTGTTGCTGGCTGAGTTCCAACGGGAACATAAGCCCTGAGCAACAGAACTATCAAAGGAGCATTGCACTACGTGCTAATGATCCTGATATATCAGTTTACCTAGGGTAAGAGACTTATTATGAGCAATATTATCAAGCAAATCGAACAAGAGCAGATGAAACAGGACGTACCTGCATTCCGTCCGGGTGATTCCGTGGAAGTTAAGGTATGGGTTGTTGAAGGTGCTAAAAAGCGTCTGCAGGCATTCGAGGGCGTGGTTATCGCTATTCGTAACCGCGGTCTGCATTCTGCGTTCACCGTTCGTAAAATTTCCAACGGCGAAGGTGTTGAGCGTGTATTCCAAACTCACTCCCCAGTAATCGACAGCATTACTGTGAAACGTCGTGGTGCCGTTCGTCAAGCGAAACTGTACTATCTGCGTGAGCGTACTGGTAAGTCTGCTCGTATTAAAGAGCGTCTTAACCGTATTAACTAAGATACAGCTCAGGCTTCATCCAAAAGTTAATAGTTATGAAGGGGTTAGCCATGTGCTAACCCCTTTTTTTATTTATTTTTGTGGCGACAAAATGGCAACAGAGATTTCAGTGCAGAAAATAAGTAGTGGAAATGGGGGGATATCTGGGGGAACTAGCGTGGCATTACACCACGCTAAGGATATTCATGAATAATTACAGGCCGTACACCAGAGTGACTGATGTTGTGGTATCCGTATTTTTTGGCGCACTGGCCGGTGGCTTGGTGTTATAGGTCACAACATAAGCTAAGCGCAATGCGAAGCTTTTATTGATGGCGACATTCAATGCTGTTTCTGAGTTCAGTGTCGTTTCTTCGTTCGCTAATGCTGAAACCCCTTCACTGAATACTGTGTTATCAGTCAACTGATAAGTATAGTTTGCACCGCCATAAGCTAATGCCTTAGTCGCGCGGCCACCTTCATAAAACTCATCGTGGCGAACACCGGGACCAAACTCCACCCGCAGGTTATGCAGCGGCGTGGTCATAATCTGGCGGCCGTAACCTGTCGTTAATACCGAACGGGAATCAAAACCGTTGTAACGGTCATTCAACCAGCTGGCTTGTCCAAACAGATAGTTACGATCCGTCAGATTGTAACGAGTACGTCCACCTAATTGATAACGTTCGGAAGAGCGCTGATCGTTCGCGCTGGTATTGCGCGCAGCGCCCCACAAACTGTAGGCCGTATTGGGCTGGAACCACGTCAACGTTGAGTTAGCGGTCAGTGTTGAGTTAGTCGTATTACCTGATTGAGCGGTATAACCAGCCTCGACCGTACCATCGAAGCTCTTCTTGGCTGTGGCTGGATCGTCTAAGGCAGTAAAAACAGTGGCGTCAGCAAGAACTGATAGGCTGACTAGGGATAATGCGAGTGTGCTGATTTGAAACGGCAACGCCCTGGTATGACGCAAAGAAAACATAATAGGTCCATGGTGAAAAAAAGTAATGTTTGTGATGCGGCCCGCATTGTAGCAGTTGTGATCCAACTTATTCAGAAGATATTTCAGATTGAATAATTAATTATAATGAGGTGGTTTTAACGATGAGTTCATTCTTAAAATCTAATAAAAATCGGTACATTCTCTTTTTGCTCAGCGTGATGACGTAATAAAAAAGTGTTTTTTCGCAGATTAAAATTTTGATGTCCCATAAATAAAGAGACCAGAAATATAAACTGGTCTCTTCACATCCCATCCATGACAGCTTTTATCAGTGATTACATAAAAGTCGTCACCAGCAGGTAACCCGTAATACAGGAGCAGATAACACCGATAAGTCCCGGAATAATAAAGCTATGATTAATAATAAATTTACCAATCTTGGTGGTCCCGGAGCGATCAAAACCGATACAAGCCAAGTCACTTGGGTAGGTCGGTAGAACAAAATAGCCATAAGCTGCCGGGAAGAATGCAATCAGCATTTTGGGATCAACACCGAGCTGCAAGCCCATTGGTGCAATAGCTGCCAATGCGGCTGCCTGACTGTTAACCAGCTTGGAAACCAAGAATAGAACAATGGCATACGTCCATGGCTGACTTTTCACGACATCTTCCAATACGAGTTTCAAATCCCCCATATGGGCTTGGAAGAAGGTATCGCTCATCCAGGCAACACCAAATACTGAGAAAATGGCGACCATACCGGCTTTAAATACAGCGCCGTTAGAGATATCGCTAGGCTTAACTTTGCAGCCAATAAGAATAACTGCGCCTGCAATCAGCATCATCATCTGAATAACCAGATTCATCGACAGCGATTGCATTTTGCCTTTAACCTCAAATGCAGGACGCAGGTCAGCAAAAGCACCGAGTAATACCACAATGACGATAGCGGCGAAGAATATCCAGGTAGACCAATAAGCTTGCTTCGGAAAAACTTGATTTAATAAGGTATCTGTTGAGCCATAGATAAAGGCACGTTGCTCTGGATCTTTAATTTTCTCCTGAAAATCAGGGTCTTTATCCAGATCTTTACCGCGACGCAGGCTCCACAATGCGGCCATCAACACCCCAACTAAAGAGGCTGGGACTGAAACGGCCAGAATTTCCAGAATGCTGTACGCATGGCCAATGCCGTGGTTGGCTCCAATAATTGATACCAATGAAACTACCGCTACCGAGACGGGAGATGCGGTAATTGCCATTTGTGATGCGACAGATGCCACTGCCATTGGTCGTTCTGGGCGAATCCCTTTTTTAATTGCGATGTCTGAAATAATAGGGAACATGGTATAAACGACATGCCCTGTACCACATAAAAAGGTTAATGACCATGTAGTGAATGGAGCTAGTAGCGTAATATGCTGAGGGTGTCGACGTAATAATCGCTCAGCAAATTGCATCATGACATTTAATCCACCGGCAGTTTGTAATACAGACGCACAACCAATGACGGCTAATATTGTCAGCATCACATCAACGGGGGGTTTACCGGGTTCGAGTCCAAAGATAAAGGTCAGAATAAATAAGCCAATACCACTTATTAACCCCAGCCCCATACCTCCGTAGCGCGTGCCGGCTAATAGACATAAGATTATAATTATAAATTGTAGTGTTATCATAATATTACCTTGCTTCCAACATGAATAAAAATTCGGTTGTGTATTCGCTGGTTTTAAGCAATGAGCATGGCTCTTACTTGATTTTCTCTATCAGAGCACGGATCGCATTGATTAAAACTTGGCTAATATCAAGGGAGTATTGTTTAGTTATGTAATTAATTAAATCTGAGATCTGCCTCTATTTTTATATCAGATTAGACTTTTCTAATTAATTAAAGTGGCGTCGAAAGATTGAGGTGGAATATAAGGGTTAATTGTAAAAGTAATGTATTAATATTGTTTTAATTTGACGAGTTAATTAATCCACCGATAACCTCTATTAACTTGTTTATTTCTGTTTTAGCTCATTAACATCATAAATTCGGTTTCGCTTATATTTTGTGTTTCGCTCTCAGCGCCATAGGGATGTTGATAATAGGATGTTATGTGTTGAGTCATTTGGCGGTTAGGCCACTATTACACTCAATTTGGATGCAGAAGAATATTCAGCTAATCCCCAATTTCTCCTTTAGGGATTTTAAGTAACGGCGACTCACGGGGATATGCTTACCGCTGCGGGTAATGACTTCAGCTGAGCCATTATCCATCAGTTGGATTTCTCCTAACTGCTCGGTATTGACCATATATTGCCGATGGCAGCGGATAAAGGGGGTTTTCTCTTCTAATATTTTTAGCGATAACTGGGTATAGCCCGATTGTATTGTCCCGATGACATGTACCCCGCTCAGCTCGGAACTGAGATATTCGACCTCCTCAATTTTCAGCAAAAAAATTCGGTTATGGCCGGAACAGGGAATATGGCGCAACATGGGTTCGGTGATTTTGTGTAAGTTATTATTTACACTTGTGCCGCGTCTCAAGCGAATCAGTGTTTTTGCTAATCGTTGATGATCGAGTGGTTTGAGCAGATAGTCGAAGGCGTGCTCTTCAAAAGCACGGATAGCGTATTCATCGTAAGCCGTGACAAAAACGATATGCGGCATACTTTCTGGGTTCAACATTGAGGCCAGTTCCAGACCATTAATTCTGGGCATCTGGATGTCAAGAAACACCACATCAGGTTGCAGGCGTTGGATGGCGGGAATAGCTTCCAATGCATTGCTGCATTCGGCGACGATTTCAATATCTTGTTCTGCACTCAGTCTTTCGCGTAAATCTTCGCGCGCGGGTTGTTCATCGTCGACGATGATGACTCTTAACATACTGCCTCCACAAATTTTCCGCATCTTATCATGGCCTCAAAGTGAGGTTTGGACCATCTGCAGAAACTGCGACTCACCGCAAAAGTCCAACTGAAATATGCCTGTAAAGTTGGTGGTAATTATTTATTTACACATATGGATTGAAAACTTTACATGGCATGTTATTGTGAAGCCCTCAAACGACAAACACGCTAAAACGACATCCGCTAAACAGAGACAGGTAAAGAATATGATCATGCAAAAAGATGCGCTCAATAATGTCCATATCAGTGCCGAACAAATACTGATAACTCCGGAAGAGCTGAAAAATCAGTTTCCTTTGAGCGACAATGATCAGTATGCGATTGCCAATGCACGCAAAACTATTGCTGATATTGTTCAGGGACGTGACCCACGCTTATTAGTGGTGTGTGGCCCATGTTCGATCCACGATGTGGATGCTGCTCTGGATTATGCGCGTAGTCTGAAAAAACTCTCTGCTGAGTTGAGTGATAGCCTGTATATCGTGATGCGTGTCTATTTTGAAAAACCGAGAACCACTGTTGGCTGGAAGGGCCTGATTAACGATCCGGCAATGGATGGCTCATTTGATGTGGAAACGGGGTTACATATTGCCCGTCGATTACTGCTCGATTTAGTTGGTATGGGGTTGCCACTGGCAACGGAAGCGCTGGACCCTAACAGCCCACAATACTTAGGTGACCTGTTCAGTTGGTCAGCCATTGGTGCTCGCACCACAGAATCACAAACTCACCGTGAAATGGCTTCAGGTTTGTCCATGCCGGTCGGGTTCAAGAATGGGACGGATGGCAGCTTAGGTACGGCAATTAATGCTATGCGTGCCGCAGCGATGCCTCATCGTTTTATGGGGATTAACCAGTCGGGTCAGGTTTGCTTACTACAAACTCAGGGAAACCCGCATGGACATGTGATTTTGCGTGGCGGTAAAACACCTAACTACAGTGCACAAGATGTCGCTCAGTGTGAAAAACAGATGCAGGATGCGGGACTCATCCCATCCTTAATGATAGATTGCAGTCATGGTAATTCGAATAAAGACTACCGCCGTCAGGTTGCGGTCGCTGAATCTGTGGTTGAACAGATCAAGGCAGGCAATTGTTTTATCACGGGTGTAATGCTGGAAAGTAACATCCACGAAGGCAATCAATCATCTGAGCAGCCACGTGCTGATATGCACTACGGTGTTTCAGTAACCGATGCCTGCATTAACTGGGAAAGCACTGAGACATTGTTACGTAGCATGCATCAGGAATTGCGTTCAGCGCTGGCGGCCCGGACTGTAGAGGAAAAGTAAGTATGGTGGCTGAACTGACCGCTTTGCGCGATCAAATTGATGAAGTCGATAAAGCACTGTTGGATTTACTGGCTAAACGCCTGAATTTGGTGGCCGAAGTCGGTGAGGTTAAAAGCCGCTATGGCCTGCCTATTTATGTTCCAGATCGTGAGGCGGCGATGCTGGCTTCACGTCGACAGGAAGCCGAGGCTTTAGGCGTACCGCCGGATTTGATTGAAGACGTATTGCGTCGGATAATGCGAGAGTCTTATACCAGCGAAAATGACAAAGGTTTCAAGACATTGTGTCCAAGCTTGCGTCCAGTGGTCATCATCGGTGGTCAGGGGCAGATGGGGCGCTTATTTTCACGCATGCTGAATCTGTCTGGCTATCAGGTGAAAACACTGGAACAAGAGGACTGGCCGCAGGCTGAATCTATTCTGGCAGATGCCGGAATGGTGATTGTCAGTGTGCCAATCCACATCACGGAAGAGGTAATTGGTCGGTTACCTAAATTGCCGTCAGATTGCATTTTGTTGGATCTGGCGTCAGTTAAGAATAAACCACTGCAAGCTATGCTGGCAGCGCATGATGGGCCGGTTGTTGGCCTGCACCCGATGTTTGGCCCTGATGTGGGTAGTCTGGCGAAGCAAGTTGTGGTGTATTGTGATGGTCGCGATCCGCAAGCTTACCAGTGGTTGCTGGAGCAGTTGCAGGTTTGGGGCGCAAGGTTGCACCGGACCAGTGCCGTTGAGCATGACCAGAACATGGCGTTTATTCAGGCGTTGCGCCACTTTGCGACTTTCGCCTATGGGCTGCATTTGGCTGAGGAAAATGTGCAATTAGAGCAGTTGCTGGCACTCTCTTCGCCAATTTACCGTCTGGAGTTGGCCATGGTAGGGCGGCTGTTCGCGCAGGATCCTCAGCTTTACGCCGACATTATTATGTCTTCAGAAGATAATTTGGCGCTGATTAAGCGCTACTACAAACGTTTCGGTGAGGCGATCACACTGCTAGAGCAGAGTGATAAAAAAGCGTTTGTCGAAAGCTTCCAGAAAGTCGAACACTGGTTTGGTGACTATGCAGAGCGCTTCTTGGTTGAGAGCCGTTCACTACTGCGTCAGGCCAACGATAACCGTCAATAATCTAAGTCAGCAATTCATTCAGCTTGATCAAAAAGTCATCCCAGCAGCATTCATTGGGATGACTTTTTGCATTTTAGCTTGGGTTGACTGGCACCACGTTTTC
Source organism: Yersinia mollaretii ATCC 43969 (assembly GCF_013282725.1). Classification (NCBI taxonomy): domain Bacteria; kingdom Pseudomonadati; phylum Pseudomonadota; class Gammaproteobacteria; order Enterobacterales; family Yersiniaceae; genus Yersinia; species Yersinia mollaretii. The sequence continues at coordinate 2,273,063 of NZ_CP054043.1, forward strand.
ACTCGGGTAGCAGCCTAATACTTTTAGTGAACGGGTTATCGGTGTCAGATTCGCCAGCGCCTTTTGCATTGCTTCAGAACGCAAATTTGCCTGCACATCAATATAAAACATCTCCTCCCACGGATTGCCATTAATTGGTCGGGACTCAAGTTTCGTCATGATGATACCTTGGTCCCTCAGCACCAGCAGCGCTTCAACCAGTGCCCCTGATTGCTGGCCTGTTGCCATAATTAAGGTGGTTTTGGCTGGGATCTGCTCAGAAACATCAATGGCCTTGCGGGCAAGAATAATGAAGCGGGTAATGTTTTGCTGCTGATTTGCTAAATTATGTTCCAGCACCTGCAAATTATAGAGTGCGCCACCGGCCTCACTGCCTAATGCGGCGGCTTTTGGCGACTTCATTTGCGCGACTTTTTCCATTGCCGCAGCGGTACTTTCGCAATACTCAATTTTCCAATGGGGGAAGCGATTAATAAATTGGCTGCATTGCTGGAAAGGTTGCGGATGGCTGTACACTGTTTCTATTTGATTGAGGTCAGTCTCGGTTGCCACCAAGACGCAATGGTCAATCGGATTGGTGATTTCACCCACAATAGACAAGCTGGTGTGTTGCAGCAAATCATACACGTCATTAATAGACCCTGAACTGGTGTTCTCTATTGGCAATACGGCGTAATCAGCTTGCCCGGTTTCTACCTGAGTAAAGATATCTTGAAACTTCTGGCAACCACACTCAATCAATTGCTCAAAATGACGCGCAGCATATTGGCGAGCGGCAAGATGTGAATAGGAACCTTTCGGCCCAAGAAAGGCGATGCGGGCAGAGTGCAAGGTAGTTTGATTAAGTTGATGCTGTAACAGCGCCTGCTGCGTCAAGACAGAATCTTCGATAATCAATTGGAACAGACGCGTGACATAGAATCCATCAAGGTCATAAGGTTTAGCGGCGGCAACCAGCGCCTCTAGCAAATCACGTTCGCGTTCTTTATCGCGAATCGGGCGATGATGAAGTTGCTTCGCTTTGGCAACATCCACCGCCAATTCACGTCGTTCTGCCAGTAACGCCAGCAGTTTTAAGTCTAGTGCACTGATGCGCTCACGTAGCACCAGTAATGGATTATCGGTCATAGGGTCTGCCTTCTTATCATTCTAAATGTCTTATGCATAAAAAAAGCCTCCCGCTTGGGAGGCTTTATTGTTCGTCTTCGCATTCTTTATCACACGACGAAACGCCTCCCAATCAGGGGAAGGTAAAAAAGAATGCGAAGAAAAACACTTTATTGATCATCGTCGTTGGCGACCTGTTTTTGATGCTGGTAAAAGTAAGCAGCCTTTAAACTAACCGCGAGCCTGAATTGCTGTCAATAAAAAACGCGCCCGAAAGCGCGTTAGATCCGAAATGAGATGGATTTACCCGGCTATTGTTCCTGCTCGGATTCTTCTTCCTCTACATCTACTGACTCCAGATTAGTCTCTTTAACACTGTTTGCTGCGCGGCGAGCTTCACCTTTGTGTTGAACTTTATTTAATTGACGTTCTAGTTTAGTGATCAGTTCGTTAATAGCAGCATACATATCGTCATGTTTGGCACTGGCAACCAAGGGGCCCATCGGCGTACTGATAGTTGCATCGGCAACAAATCCTTGTGGATCTTTGGACAGTACAATATGTGGGTTTATCAACTGGGCCTGCCATTTATCCAGTTTGGTGAGACGGTCTTCAACATGCTTGCGAATTGCTGGGGTGATATCCATTTGCTTACTGGTAATGTTGACTGTCATATGACTTACCTCTCTGTCTGCTCCGTCTTGGATAACTTCAGCATACCTCGCTTTTTCGTAAAATGTATGACCAAGATCACTTTTTTTTGTCACTTTTTGCAAAGGTCATGGGAACTGTGATTTAACGTCAGGAATAGGGGCTGAGGGCTTGAATCATTGATTGTAATGTCGCATTATCGATAAGTTATATTGCCTGCGTATAGTTAAAAATGACGTTATTTTCCTATCTTAAATGCGATGTCAGCGCAATAGTCTGAAGTGGCCAATCCCTCGCGGTTGCCCCCATAAAAGTCAGAATTGAAAACGGCAGCCTAGGCTGCCGTTGGGTATTTTAGCGGTTCAGATAATATCAGGCTGGGTTCGCTGCAATTATCTTGGCAACTTTGTCTGCCTGAGCATTTAGTTGCAGCTGTTTGTAAGCATTTTCCATCAGCGGCAACGCATCACGGGTTGCTTTAGTATCAGGATAATCTCTCAGCATTTGCTCAACACGGTTAACTACCGCGACGTAAGCGCCTCGTTTAGTGTAATATTGCGCCACGGCCAGTTCATGCTTGGCCAGACGATCTTTCAGGAACATTAGGCGCTTTTGCGCATCCGTTGCATATTGGCTGTTCGGATAGCTTTGAATCAACTGGCTAAAGTCGCGGAATGCGGCCTTGGCATGTTGCGGATCACGGTCTGAACGATCAATCCCGAAGAAGCCTTGCAATGCACTGTCATCCAGAGCCATGTCAGTCAAACCACGCATATATAATACGTAATCGATGTTAGGATGTGTGGGATTGAGGCGCATAAAGCGATCAATTGAGGCTTGTGCCAACGGCAGATCAGCTGATTTATAATAGGCATAAATCAAATCAAGCTGAACCTGTTGGGAGTAAGGCCCGAAAGGATAGCGGTTATCTAACGCTTCTAGTTGCGTAATTGCTCCCTTAAAGTTACCGTCCTGCAATTTTTGCTGAGCGGTAGCATAGAGCTCAGAAGGCGGGTTATCGGGAACCACGTCCTTGTTACTGGAGCAACCGGTCAGCACCAGGCTCAACGTGGCGGCAGCCACCAGATATTTCATACGCGTCATGACGTTTTGATTATCCTCGAAGTGTTATTCCGGGAGACTGTCCGTTAAGCTCCCGACAAAGATCTAGATACAATAGCACATTATATTAAACGGCATCGCCGTCAAAACCCAACGTTAACGAACAAGAAGCTGCATATGGCACAACAAGTACAACTCAGCGCAACGGTGGCCGAATCACAACTCGGTCAACGGTTAGATCAGGCTTTGGCCGAATTGTTCCCTGATTATTCAAGATCCCGCATAAAAGAGTGGATTTTGGAAGACAGGGTCACAGTCGACGGTAAAACAATTAACAAGCCTAAAGAAAAAGTGTTGGGTGGTGAGCTCGTCGCAATTGACGCGCAAATTGAGGAAGATGCCCGCTGGGCGCCTCAAGAAATCCCATTGGATATCGTCTACGAAGATAGCGATATTTTGGTGATTAATAAACCCCGTGGTTTGGTGGTGCACCCCGGGGCAGGTAATCCGGATGGTACTGTATTGAATGCGTTGCTCTATTATTATCCAGAAATTGTTGATGTCCCTCGTGCGGGTATCGTACATCGTCTGGATAAAGATACCACTGGTCTGATGGTAGTCGCAAAAACGGTTCCTGCGCAGACCCGTTTGGTTGAAGCACTGCAAGCACGTGAAATCACGCGTGAATATGAAGCTGTTGCTATCGGCAATATGACGGCAGGTGGCCGTGTGGACGAACCGATTTCTCGTCACTCTACCAAACGCACTCATATGGCTGTGCACCCAATGGGTAAACCGGCGACCACTCACTACCGCATTATGGAGCATTTCCGTGCCCATACTCGCCTGCGCCTGCGTTTAGAGACCGGTCGTACGCATCAGATCCGCGTGCATATGTCTCATATTAACCATCCGCTGGTGGGTGATCAGCTTTATGGTGGACGTCCGCGTCCGCCAAGAGGGGCTTCTGATTCCTTTATTGCTATTTTGCGCGGTTTTGATCGTCAGGCACTGCATGCAACTATGTTGCGTTTGTATCACCCAATCAGTGGTATTCAAATGGAATGGCATGCGGCATTACCAGAAGATATGGTTGAGCTGATTAATGCGCTGAAGGCCGATACCCTAGAATTCAAAGACCAGATGGATTGGTAATGAACGAGCTGATACTCCCCGACTGGCCGATGCCTGCTGGTGTTAAGGCCTGTAGCACGACTCGTCATGGCGGTATCAGCGCCCCGCCTTATGATTCATTAAACCTTGGTACCCATGTGGGCGATATCACCGCTAGTGTGGTCGCCAACCGCCAATGTTTAGTGGAACTGGCGGGGTTGCCGCAAATGCCGGTCTGGCTAGAGCAGGTGCACGGTATCCGTGTCTTGCATCTGGAGGGAGAGGCAATTTCTGATGTGCAGGCCGATGCGGTCTATAGCCGTGTCGCTGGGCAAGTCTGTGCGGTCATGACCGCCGATTGCCTGCCAGTCCTATTTTGCTCTTTAGCCGGTGATGAAGTCGCTGCCGCCCATGCGGGCTGGCGTGGTCTATGTGCTGGCGTCCTTGAACAGACGTTGGCACAGTTCAATGCTGCACCCTCTTCTATTATGGCCTGGTTAGGCCCTGCAATTGGCCCTCAGCAGTTTGAAGTGGGCGAAGACGTAAAACAGGCATTTAGCGATATCGATGCTCAATCGGCTACCGCCTTTACTCCCTCCGGTTCCAAATATCTTGCAGATATCTATTCATTGGCTCGCTTGCGGTTACGGGCCGCAGGTATTCATGCTATTTATGGCGGCAATCACTGTACTGTGAGTGAAAAACAGCAATTTTTCTCTTATCGGCGTGATGGAATCACCGGACGTATGGCAAGTTTAGTCTGGCTGATATAACCTATTGAATTAGGACGATCCGCTGACGCATGACGTATTACTTTAAATATAGTGTCAAAATAACCTTGAAAATTTGAGGTATGACCTCATCTAATCTCCAGTAGCAATTTTGACCAATATTGGAGGTGTTATGCGTCTGGATCGTCTTACCAGTAAATTCCAGCTTGCCCTCGCCGATGCTCAGTCTTTAGCACTTGGGCGCGACAATCAATTCATTGAACCATTACATTTGATGAGCGCACTGCTCAATCAGGATGGGGGTACGGTTCGCCCATTGTTGACCTCGGCGGGGATTAATGTTGCCAATTTGCGCAGCGAGATTGAGCAAGCGTTAGGTCGTCTTCCACAAGTTGAGGGCACAGGCGGTGATGTTCAACCATCAAACGAGCTGGTCCGTGTACTCAATCTTTGTGACAAATTAGCGCAGAAACGCGCTGATAAATTTATCTCTTCAGAGCTGTTCGTTCTGGCAGCACTTGAGGATCGCGGTACCTTAACTGACATGTTAAAGGCTGCGGGTGCAACAACTGACAATATAGATAAGGCAATTGAAACTATGCGTGGTGGTGACAAAGTCGATGACCAAGGGGCTGAAGACCAGCGTCAGGCATTGAAAAAATTCACTATCGACCTGACTGAGCGTGCGGAACAAGGCAAGCTCGATCCGGTTATTGGTCGCGATGAAGAGATTCGCCGCACTATTCAGGTATTGCAGCGCCGCACCAAAAATAACCCGGTGTTAATCGGTGAACCCGGTGTCGGTAAAACGGCTATTGTAGAAGGTCTGGCGCAACGTATCGTGAATGGCGAAGTGCCTGAAGGCTTGAAACACAAACGTGTGCTTTCCTTAGATATGGGGGCACTGATCGCGGGTGCTAAATACCGTGGTGAGTTTGAAGAGCGCTTGAAAGGCGTGCTGAACGATTTATCAAAACAAGAAGGCAGTGTGATCTTGTTCATTGATGAATTGCATACCATGGTTGGTGCCGGGAAAGGTGACGGGGCAATGGATGCCGGTAATATGCTGAAACCGGCGTTAGCACGCGGTGAATTGCATTGTGTGGGTGCAACAACACTTGATGAGTATCGTCAATATATAGAGAAGGATGCGGCGCTGGAGCGGCGTTTCCAGAAAGTTTATGTAGCAGAGCCGAGTGTAGAAGATACCATCGCCATTTTGCGTGGGTTGAAAGAGCGCTATGAGCTGCATCACCATGTGCAGATCACTGACCCGGCGATTGTTGCCGCAGCAACACTGTCACACCGCTATATTGCGGATCGCCAGTTACCGGATAAAGCCATCGACCTTATCGATGAAGCCGGTTCCAGCATCCGTATGCAGATGGATTCAAAACCAGAATCCTTAGATCGGTTGGAACGTCGGATTATTCAGTTGAAACTGGAGCAGCAGGCACTGAAGAAAGAGTCTGATGATGCCAGTAAAAAACGGCTGGAAATGCTCAATACCGAATTAGAGCAGAAAGAGCGTGAATATTCTGAGTTGGAAGAGGAGTGGAAAGCTGAAAAAGCCTCACTAACCGGGACTCAGAATATTAAAACTGAACTGGAACAAGCCAAAATCACCTTAGAGCAGGCACGTCGTGTGGGTGACTTGGCACGAATGTCAGAGCTTCAGTACGGTAAGATTCCTGAGCTGGAAAAACAGCTAGCAGCGGCCACTGCGCTGGAAGGGAAAACCATGAAGCTACTGCGCAATCGCGTCACTGAGGTAGAGATTGCGGATGTGCTGGCGCGTTGGACGGGTATCCCAGTATCGCGCATGCTGGAAAGTGAACGAGATAAACTGCTGCGTATGGAACAAGATCTCCATAAGCGAGTGATAGGGCAGGATGAAGCGGTTGAAGCGGTATCCAATGCGATCCGCCGTAGTCGCGCTGGGTTATCAGACCCGAATCGCCCAATTGGTTCCTTCTTATTCTTAGGGCCAACTGGGGTGGGTAAAACCGAGCTATGTAAAGCACTGGCAACGTTCTTGTTCGACAGTGATGACGCGATGGTGCGTATCGATATGTCCGAGTTTATGGAGAAACACTCCGTATCTCGGCTGGTGGGTGCGCCTCCGGGCTACGTTGGCTATGAAGAGGGTGGCTATCTGACAGAAGCGGTACGCCGTCGTCCTTATTCTGTGATTTTGCTGGATGAGGTGGAGAAAGCGCATCCGGATGTCTTCAACATTCTCTTGCAGGTGTTGGATGACGGGCGCTTGACTGACGGGCAGGGTAGAACGGTCGATTTCCGTAACACGGTCGTTATTATGACCTCTAACCTGGGTTCAGATCTGATTCAGGAACGTTTCGGCGAAAGAAGTTATACCGAAATGAAGAATATGGTGATGGAAGTTGTTACCCATCATTTCCGTCCTGAATTCATTAACCGTATAGATGAGGTTGTCGTCTTCCATCCGCTGGGTCGGGCGCATTTGGCTTCAATCGCCAGCATCCAACTGGAGCGGTTGTACAAACGTCTGGAAGAGCGTGGCTACCAAGTCACTATTACTCAGTCTGCGTTGGAGTTCTTGGGTGAAGCGGGTTTCGACCCTGTGTATGGTGCACGACCATTGAAACGTGCAATCCAGCAGGAGATCGAAAACCCACTATCGCAACAGATACTTTCCGGCAAATTAATACCGGGAGTACCTGTAACTCTGGATGTAGAGAATGGGCATATTGTTGCCAAACAGTAATAGCCAATCCTTTGGGGGCGAGAAATCGCCCCCTTTTTGTTTCCTTTTTCACCATATTTGGTGTTTTCGCCGCATTAATGAGCGGTTGAAAAGTTTTTTCAAATTAGGGGTTGCAGCCTGTCAGGAACTCCCTATAATGCGCCTCCACTGACTGGGAACAACGAAACACACTTCGCCGGGTCAGGAAGAGAAAAGAAGGCGTTTGAGTTCGAAAGAAACCAAATAAAACCTTGACTCTTCAGCGGGAAAGCGTATTATCTGCCTCCCGCGTTACCGTAAGATTCGCCGCAAGGCAAACGGGTAACGAACGCTCTTTAACAATTTATCAGACAATCTGTGTGGGCACTCGCAAGACGATATCGAAGCCTGTTTCGGCAGGCAGAAGCAATATCAAAGTCTTGAAGAGTGACCAAAGCAGTACACATTTGAACTTCGGTTCGAATGCATATTTGCAGAAAGTAATCTTTGAGCATCGCTACTTTCATTAGTAGCAAATCAAACAAATCTTAAATTGAAGAGTTTGATCATGGCTCAGATTGAACGCTGGCGGCAGGCCTAACACATGCAAGTCGAGCGGCAGCGGAAAGTAGCTTGCTACTTTGCCGGCGAGCGGCGGACGGGTGAGTAATGTCTGGGAAACTGCCTGATGGAGGGGGATAACTACTGGAAACGGTAGCTAATACCGCATGACCTCGCAAGAGCAAAGTGGGGGACCTTCGGGCCTCACGCCATCGGATGTGCCCAGATGGGATTAGCTAGTAGGTGAGGTAATGGCTCACCTAGGCGACGATCCCTAGCTGGTCTGAGAGGATGACCAGCCACACTGGAACTGAGACACGGTCCAGACTCCTACGGGAGGCAGCAGTGGGGAATATTGCACAATGGGCGCAAGCCTGATGCAGCCATGCCGCGTGTGTGAAGAAGGCCTTCGGGTTGTAAAGCACTTTCAGCGAGGAGGAAGGCAGTCGTGTTAATAGCACGGTTGATTGACGTTACTCGCAGAAGAAGCACCGGCTAACTCCGTGCCAGCAGCCGCGGTAATACGGAGGGTGCAAGCGTTAATCGGAATTACTGGGCGTAAAGCGCACGCAGGCGGTTTGTTAAGTCAGATGTGAAATCCCCGCGCTTAACGTGGGAACTGCATTTGAAACTGGCAAGCTAGAGTCTTGTAGAGGGGGGTAGAATTCCAGGTGTAGCGGTGAAATGCGTAGAGATCTGGAGGAATACCGGTGGCGAAGGCGGCCCCCTGGACAAAGACTGACGCTCAGGTGCGAAAGCGTGGGGAGCAAACAGGATTAGATACCCTGGTAGTCCACGCTGTAAACGATGTCGACTTGGAGGTTGTGCCCTTGAGGCGTGGCTTCCGGAGCTAACGCGTTAAGTCGACCGCCTGGGGAGTACGGCCGCAAGGTTAAAACTCAAATGAATTGACGGGGGCCCGCACAAGCGGTGGAGCATGTGGTTTAATTCGATGCAACGCGAAGAACCTTACCTACTCTTGACATCCACAGAACTTAGCAGAGATGCTTCGGTGCCTTCGGGAACTGTGAGACAGGTGCTGCATGGCTGTCGTCAGCTCGTGTTGTGAAATGTTGGGTTAAGTCCCGCAACGAGCGCAACCCTTATCCTTTGTTGCCAGCACGTAATGGTGGGAACTCAAGGGAGACTGCCGGTGACAAACCGGAGGAAGGTGGGGATGACGTCAAGTCATCATGGCCCTTACGAGTAGGGCTACACACGTGCTACAATGGCAGATACAAAGTGAAGCGAACTCGCGAGAGCCAGCGGACCACATAAAGTCTGTCGTAGTCCGGATTGGAGTCTGCAACTCGACTCCATGAAGTCGGAATCGCTAGTAATCGTAGATCAGAATGCTACGGTGAATACGTTCCCGGGCCTTGTACACACCGCCCGTCACACCATGGGAGTGGGTTGCAAAAGAAGTAGGTAGCTTAACCTTCGGGAGGGCGCTTACCACTTTGTGATTCATGACTGGGGTGAAGTCGTAACAAGGTAACCGTAGGGGAACCTGCGGTTGGATCACCTCCTTACCTAACGATACGCATTGCGCAGTGTCCACACAGATTGTCTGATAGAAAGTAACGAGCAAATAAGGCCGGACTGAGAAATTAGTCGGGCTTTAGTACCTTGTTGGGTCTGTAGCTCAGGTGGTTAGAGCGCACCCCTGATAAGGGTGAGGTCGGTGGTTCAAGTCCACTCAGACCCACCAACTCACCATTCCCTGTTGAGTTGCAGCAATAAGGTGATTTGCTTTTTATATGGGGCTATAGCTCAGCTGGGAGAGCGCCTGCCTTGCACGCAGGAGGTCAGCGGTTCGATCCCGCTTAGCTCCACCATATAAAAAACTATTTCAAAACGTACTGCGGTCGCAAGACACAGTGGGTTGTGAAATATTGCTCTTTAACAATCTGGAACAAGCTGAAAATTGAAACAATACAGCTGAAACTTATCTCTCCGTAGCAGTACTGAGATAAGAAGTAACCTGTATTAGAGTCTCTCAAATAATCGCAATGCGAATGTGTTTATTCATTCTGCAGTGTGAGCGAGAAGATACTCGGCAAGGCGTACAGCGCACAGCAACCGGAGTGAACTTCATGTTCATGAGGATTGCGCGCACTGCACAACGACGCAGAGTGTGTTCGCAGCCACAGCAGTAAAGAAAAGACACCTTCGGGTTGTGAGGTTAAGCGACTAAGCGTACACGGTGGATGCCTAGGCAGTCAGAGGCGATGAAGGGCGTGCTAATCTGCGATAAGCGTCGGTAAGGTGATATGAACCGTTACAACCGACGATACCCGAATGGGGAAACCCAGTGCAATTCGTTGCACTATTGCATGGTGAATACATAGCCATGCAAGGCGAACCGGGGGAACTGAAACATCTAAGTACCCCGAGGAAAAGAAATCAACCGAGATTCCCCCAGTAGCGGCGAGCGAACGGGGAAGAGCCCAGAGTCTGAATCAGTTTGTGTGTTAGTGGAAGCGTCTGGAAAGTCGCACGGTACAGGGTGATAGTCCCGTACACAAAAATACACCTTCTGTGAACTCGATGAGTAGGGCGGGACACGTGACATCCTGTCTGAATATGGGGGGACCATCCTCCAAGGCTAAATACTCCTGACTGACCGATAGTGAACCAGTACCGTGAGGGAAAGGCGAAAAGAACCCCGGCGAGGGGAGTGAAATAGAACCTGAAACCGTGTACGTACAAGCAGTGGGAGCACCTTCGTGGTGTGACTGCGTACCTTTTGTATAATGGGTCAGCGACTTATATTTTGTAGCAAGGTTAACCGAATAGGGGAGCCGTAGGGAAACCGAGTCTTAACTGGGCGTCTAGTTGCAAGGTATAGACCCGAAACCCGGTGATCTAGCCATGGGCAGGTTGAAGGTTGGGTAACACTAACTGGAGGACCGAACCGACTAATGTTGAAAAATTAGCGGATGACTTGTGGCTGGGGGTGAAAGGCCAATCAAACCGGGAGATAGCTGGTTCTCCCCGAAAGCTATTTAGGTAGCGCCTCGTGAACTCATCTTCGGGGGTAGAGCACTGTTTCGGCTAGGGGGTCATCCCGACTTACCAAACCGATGCAAACTCCGAATACCGAAGAATGTTATCACGGGAGACACACGGCGGGTGCTAACGTCCGTCGTGAAGAGGGAAACAACCCAGACCGCCAGCTAAGGTCCCAAAGTCATGGTTAAGTGGGAAACGATGTGGGAAGGCATAGACAGCCAGGATGTTGGCTTAGAAGCAGCCATCATTTAAAGAAAGCGTAATAGCTCACTGGTCGAGTCGGCCTGCGCGGAAGATGTAACGGGGCTAAACCATGCACCGAAGCTGCGGCAGCGACGCTTAGGCGTTGTTGGGTAGGGGAGCGTTCTGTAAGCCGTTGAAGGTGGCCTGTGAGGGCTGCTGGAGGTATCAGAAGTGCGAATGCTGACATAAGTAACGATAATGCGGGTGAAAAACCCGCACGCCGGAAGACCAAGGGTTCCTGTCCAACGTTAATCGGGGCAGGGTGAGTCGACCCCTAAGGCGAGGCTGAAAAGCGTAGTCGATGGGAAACAGGTTAATATTCCTGTACTTGGTGTTACTGCGAAGGGGGGACGGAGAAGGCTAGGCTAGCCGGGTGACGGTTGTCCCGGTTTAAGCATGTAGGCGGAGCGACTTGGTAAATCCGGTTGCTTATCAACGCTGAGGTGTGATGACGATGCACTACGGTGCAGAAGTAGTTGATGCCAAGCTTCCAGGAAAAGCCTCTAAGCATCAGGTAACATTGAATCGTACCCCAAACCGACACAGGTGGTCAGGTAGAGAATACTCAGGCGCTTGAGAGAACTCGGGTGAAGGAACTAGGCAAAATGGTGCCGTAACTTCGGGAGAAGGCACGCTGGCATTAGGTAAAGAGACTTGCTCTCGGCGCCGAAGCCAGTCGCAGATACCAGCTGGCTGCAACTGTTTAATAAAAACACAGCACTGTGCAAACACGAAAGTGGACGTATACGGTGTGACGCCTGCCCGGTGCTGGAAGGTTAATTGATGGGGTCAGCCGCAAGGCGAAGCTCTTGATCGAAGCCCCAGTAAACGGCGGCCGTAACTATAACGGTCCTAAGGTAGCGAAATTCCTTGTCGGGTAAGTTCCGACCTGCACGAATGGCGTAATGATGGCCAGGCTGTCTCCACCCGAGACTCAGTGAAATTGAACTCGCTGTGAAGATGCAGTGTACCCGCGGCAAGACGGAAAGACCCCGTGAACCTTTACTATAGCTTGACACTGAACATTGAGCCTTGATGTGTAGGATAGGTGGGAGGCATTGAAGTGTGGACGCCAGTCTGCATGGAGCCAACCTTGAAATACCACCCTTTAATGTTTGATGTTCTAACTCGGCCCCGTAATCCGGGGTGAGGACAGTGTCTGGTGGGTAGTTTGACTGGGGCGGTCTCCTCCCAAAGAGTAACGGAGGAGCACGAAGGTTAGCTAATCACGGTCGGACATCGTGAGGTTAGTGCAAAGGCATAAGCTAGCTTGACTGCGAGAGTGACGGCTCGAGCAGGTACGAAAGTAGGTCTTAGTGATCCGGTGGTTCTGAATGGAAGGGCCATCGCTCAACGGATAAAAGGTACTCCGGGGATAACAGGCTGATACCGCCCAAGAGTTCATATCGACGGCGGTGTTTGGCACCTCGATGTCGGCTCATCACATCCTGGGGCTGAAGTAGGTCCCAAGGGTATGGCTGTTCGCCATTTAAAGTGGTACGCGAGCTGGGTTTAGAACGTCGTGAGACAGTTCGGTCCCTATCTGCCGTGGGCGTTGGAAGATTGAGAGGGGCTGCTCCTAGTACGAGAGGACCGGAGTGGACGAATCACTGGTGTTCGGGTTGTCATGCCAATGGCATTGCCCGGTAGCTAAATTCGGAAGAGATAACCGCTGAAAGCATCTAAGCGGGAAACTTGCCTCGAGATGAGTCTTCCCTGGGGCTTTAAGCCCCCTGAAGGAACGTTAAAGACTATGACGTTGATAGGCTGGGTGTGTAAGTGCAGCGATGCATTGAGCTAACCAGTACTAATGATCCGTGAGGCTTAACCTTACAACACCAAAGGTGTTTTGGTGATTTGAGAGAGTCGATTTTCAGCGAATGTTCCGAGATTGGATTGGCTGGCTACACCTATTGATGGTGAGCGAGTTAATTGAAACAGAATTTGCCTGGCGGCCTTAGCGCGGTGGTCCCACCTGATCCCATGCCGAACTCAGAAGTGAAACGCCGTAGCGCCGATGGTAGTGTGGGGTCTCCCCATGCGAGAGTAGGACACTGCCAGGCATCAAACACGAGTTATCAGAGTGACATCTGGTAACTGACAAAATCGCCAAAGGCGGTTTTGTACAGCGCGGAGCGCTGGCCCTTAGGGGTAAGTATCGGGAAGATACACGTAAAAGAATCGGTGGAGCGGTAGTTCAGTTGGTTAGAATACCTGCCTGTCACGCAGGGGGTCGCGGGTTCGAGCCCCGTCCGTTCCGCCACTTATTGCAAAACCCCTGAATCATAGATTCAGGGGTTTTTTGCATTACTAAAATAGATAAATAAGTCATCCTATATTATTGTCACTGAATCAATTAAAGGTGACTATTCACTCAACGACTCAACGACTCAACGACTCAACGACTCAACGACTCAACGACTCAACGACTCAACGACTCAACGACTCAACGACTCAACGACTCAACGACTCAACGACTCAACGACTCAACGACTCAACGACTCAACGACTCAACGACTCAACGACTCAACGACTCAACAACTCAACAACTCAACAACTCAACCCAGTTTATGGGAAAACAGGTCGAGCACAACGGCCAGATACGTCCAACGTTTTCCTGTCCAGCCATAAGTGATATCACCGCACCAGACCCGATTAGGCTCTGTTACAGCAAACTGGCGCTCCAGATAATTGGGGATCTCAACATGCTCCTTGGACGCGTTCTTATAACGATGGTCAGGTTGCTGGCAGCTGATAATATGCCCGCCATCGGCTCAGTTTCATGCCTTTCGTCGTGACCATCACCGCAATATTACGTGCGCCTGCTGAGCCGTTACTTCCGCAATAAGCTTCACGAACAAACTGAGAAATACCACCCACGCGGTATCAGGTTGCTTTGGCTGCCGCGAGTATTTATAACCGCATTGATGGATTTGGATATCAGTGTGAATGATGCGCTGGGATCATGCTTTTATATCAGGATTTGGGAGCTATGAAAGTAGATATAGGAAGGGGACTTGCTAAGAGTGATACAACGCCACAAAAAAACACCCTGCCAGCTTATCGCTCACAGGGGGAGTGACTATCTCATTAACTCGGTATATAACCCGTTTTTTACAGTATGCGGCTAATCAAACGGTCGATACGAATTCTGCGTAAACGACGGATCAGTTTGCGTACCTTGACGGGATATTGCTGAATATTCTCTAACTCAAGGTAGTGTGAGACGACTTTGGTATGAGTACGGATGCAATCCAGCTCTTTGGCTCGCTGCTCATGCATCTCATGCTTAGGATCGTGGATCAAAATGGCATTTTCCAGATCCAAGCGCCATGCACGTGGATTCAGGTTATTACCCGTAATCAACTGCCAGTTATTATCGACCCACATTCCTTTCAGGTGGTAGGTATTGTCACCATCTTTCCACAAACGAACGATCAGTTGTCCGTTATCCACAAAGCGCTGTAAGCGACTGAGGAAACGGCGGAGGTTGATTTCGTATAAATAAGGCAATGCGCCTATAATTTTAAATGGTTGATCTTCTGGGATATAAAAGTCATTTGCTGTTTTGTCACCGACAATAATCTCGACCTGTTTACCTTCCCGCAGAAGATAAATGATATTGCGAACTAACAATGCAGGCAGGTTAAAATATGGCGTGCAAATCGTCAGGCGTTCATCAGCGGAAGCCATTAAGTGATGAATCGTTTTGTTTAACTGGCTTTTTTTACCTAACCCAACGAGTGGAGTGACAGCTAATTCATCGTTACCGGCTTGCGCTGGAAATTGATAACCGATGTCGCGCAGTGATGAACGGAACTGCCGGGTTTCGTTTTTGATTTCGGGATTCGTTGGCCGATCGGTGCGATCAAGGCGTTGAACGGCACCAGCACTCAGTACCCGCTGTTTCACGTAATCAACCATAATGCCGGCCAATGATGAATTCGTGATTAGCTGGTAGCGATCATAACGATATTTATCGTTTTGATGGAGATAGACATCATTGATGCTAGCACCGCTGTAAATCACAGTGTCATCAATGATAAAACCTTTCAGATGCAGCACACCAAGGGCTTCGCGGGTATTGACCGGAACACCGTAAATGGGAACGCAAACATTGGGATGCTGTGCTGCCATTTCGCAATACCAATCAGCATTAGTATTGACGGCTGCGGCCCCAATACGACCACGTTGGGCGCGGTGCCAATCGACCAGCACACAAATTTCTAGCTCAGGGCGCAACTGCTTGGCTTGATAGAGGGCGTTCATCACGTCACGGCCCGCATCATCCTGCTCAAGGTAGAGCGCCACCAGATAAATACGTTTGGTCGCCTGACCTATTAATTCCAAGAGAGTGGAGCGGAAAACCTTGGGGCAATAAAGCGTTTGGACATCATCAACTGGCTGGGGGAGTTTGGGCAGTTGTGCAAGGTGTTGTTGATGTTTACTACGTTTGAATTTTGACAACATCACAGTGCGCTTCTTCTCTTGTTATTTAATGGCAAAACCGCCATATCCAAAAAAACACTAATCCATAGAGTCGGGCGATAATACCACTACTTTTCCGGATTGTGCGCAAGTTTTGCCAGTTAATGACCGAATCGTTTGGGGTTGTGGCGTATATCACGGCGATTCATGTAACTGAAATCACAGTGTCAGTTCCAGATTCACGATCCCATCTTCCATCTGTACATCAATACTAAAACCGAGCTTTTTAGCCAAACCTATCATGCCACGGTTGTTGGGCATGGTGATCGCCGTGAGCCGTGTTAATCCATGGCTGCGGGTGTATTGAATCATCTTTTCCAGCAGTAGCCGCCCCAGTCCTAGCCCTTTGAGGTCTGAACGCACCAGTACGGCAAACTCGGCATCAATATTGTCCGGGTCTGACATCGCCCGTGTCACGCCGATAATTTCCGGCCCCGCCGCATTTTGGCGCACAGCAACAAAAGCCATTTCCCGATCATAGTCAATCTGCGTCATATTCGCCAAATCATCGTGGCTGAATTCACTGATTTCGCTGAAGTAGCGGTAGTAGAGATCCTCTTTAGTGACTTGATCGATAAACAGTTTTAGCAGCGGTTCATCTTCCGGCAAGATAGGGCGGAATAGGCACTGAGAGCCATCTTTTAGCACCACTGTCTCTTCTAATTCGTGCGGGTAGGGGCGAATAGCTAATCGCGCCTGTGGATCGCCGCTGACCGGTGCCAACTGCATTGAAACATCCAGCAGCGTAAACTCACTGCCAGAAGCCAGCACCGGGTGAATATCTAAACGGGTAATCTCGGGGCAATCGAGAATCAAGTTGGAGACTTGCACCAGCAGGCGGCTTAATCCCAGAATATCCAAGGGTTGCAGTGATCCACGGCTGCGGATTTTCCCGCCTTTGACCGCTTGTATGATCAGGTAGCGGGCCAGTGCCATATTGAGCGGCGGCAGTGCCACAGCGGCCTGTGTTTCGTGATGCCACTCAATGCCACCTTCACCCAACATAATCAGCGGGCCGAAAATAGCATCTTGCTCTACCGCAATGCGCAGCTCTTGTGCTCCGGCACGGTTAGCCATGCTTTGCACCAGCAAGCCCTGAATGCGGGCGTGTGGATAGGTGCGCTTGACCCGATCAAGGATATCGTCAGCGGCCCGCTGTACTTCAATCGCGGTGCGAAGGTAGAGCATGACCCCCTGAACTTCGGATTTATGCGGAATATCTGGTGAGCGCAGTTTGATGGCGACCGGATACCCCAAGCGCTCGGCGATATGCACCGCTTCGACGCTGTCACTGGCAATCCAAGTGGGCAGCATACTCAGGCCATAGGCTTCCAGTATCGGCTGCACTTCATGGGTGTCTAGCTGGGTAGTGCCTTCGGCCAGCGCCTGACGAATCAACTGATGCACATGCGCGGTGTTGGCGGTAAGGCCCACTGGCAGAGCGGGCGTCTCTTTCAGCTGTTTTTGGTTACGGCGATATTCCACCATATGCATAAACGCGGTAATGGCACCTTCCGGTGTGCGATAAGTGGGTATTCCTGCTTCGGTGAACAGACGGCGGGCATCTTGTGATGAATACTCACCGCACCAGTTAGTTAGCAGGGTGATGCGTTTACCCCGTGGATGCTGGCGGATGGCGGAAATCAACAGTTCAGCGGTTTTGCTACCCGGTGCGGCGGCGCTGGGTGAGTGAATCAGCAGCAGCGCGTCATAGTCGGTGCTGTCCAGCAAGGGTTTAACCGCCGCTAAATAGCGCTCAGCGCTGGCGTCATCTCGCAGGTCTATTGGGTTGCGTAAGGTAACAAAAGAGGGTAGCGCCGCACTCAGGGCAGATTGCGTGGTATCAGACAGGGTAGCGAGCTTACCATTACGGCTGATGAGTTCATCCAATGCCATAGCCGCCGGTGCGGCACCATTACTGACAATAAGTAAGCGCTCACCTCGCAATGGGTGCATATGGCTCAGGGTTTCGACCGCCGAGAACAGCTCGTGCGTATCCTGCACCCGCAATAGGCCCGCGCGTTGAATCGCGGCGTCATAAGCGGCATCTAACCCTTCTTGACCATTCAGTAACTGCTGCGCCCGCTGGGTGCGGCCACTTTTGACCACTAGAATGGGCTTATTTCGTGAGGCGCTACGCGATGCGGATAAGAAGCGGCGTGCATCGCTGATATGTTCAATATACAACATAATGGCGCTGGTTTTGCCGTCTCTGGCGAGGAAGTCGAGTAAGTCATCGACATCAATATCCAAGCTATCGCCCAGTGCAATAAAGTAAGAGAATCCCACTTCCCGCTGCTGCGCCCAGTCGAGAATGGTGTTTGCCACCGCCGCTGACTGGGAGATAAACGCCAGTCGCCCTTTCTTGATGGGTACGGGCGAGAAGCTGGCATTCAGTCCTTGCCAAGGGGCCAGTAAGCCGAGGCTGTTGGGGCCAAGTAGCCGCATATGATGCCGATGCGCACAGGCTTTCAGCTCGGCGAGTTGTTCTGTCGCGGCAGAGAGAATAATCACCGCCTTGCAGCCACGGACACCCAAGTCTTCGAGTAGTGCCAGATTGCGGCGATCATGAGTACAAAGGATAGCCAAGTCGGGTGTGATCGGCAGGCTGGCGATATCGGCGTAAGCTAGCACGCCGCAAACGGCTTTATGAGTCGGGGTGACCGGCAGAATAGGGCCACTGAAGCCACCATCCAGCAAATTACGCATCATCAGAAAACCCGCGCGCTCAGGTTTTTCAGAAGCGCCAATGACCGCAATCGATTTCGGGCGTAGTAGGGCTTCTAATCCGCGTTGACTCATTATTTATCCCCGTCATCAAGTTACAGGCGTGTTGG
Source organism: Yersinia mollaretii ATCC 43969 (assembly GCF_013282725.1). Classification (NCBI taxonomy): domain Bacteria; kingdom Pseudomonadati; phylum Pseudomonadota; class Gammaproteobacteria; order Enterobacterales; family Yersiniaceae; genus Yersinia; species Yersinia mollaretii. The sequence continues at coordinate 2,291,575 of NZ_CP054043.1, forward strand.
CCGCCTTCCTGCACCCTGGAATCTATTGGGGACAAGTCAAAGGCCGCTTGAATGATTTTATGCGATTTTTTCGAGACTTGCTGTGACTCGCCCCACTGGATGATGAGGTTTTCCAGCTAAATATTGCTGGCGAAAATAGTGGAAATGGGCGGTTAATCCCTCCGCAGCGAGAGTATCACCCGCTTGCTGAAGCAGCGCAGCAGCAACCTCGACGGTACAGTGCTGCTCTGGTCGCGGGGCTTCGCGCAAAAGATAATCGGAGGCTGTCGTGACATTCAATGACAGCATCGGTAAATCGGCGAGATAGGGACTTTTGCGAAACATTTTTTTCGCTTCGTTCCAGGTGCCATCCAGCAGAATAAATAGCGGCGGCTTATCACTGGCAGGCAATTCATTGAGCACCTGCCGTGGCGGCTCGGCATACTTTTCCGGAAATACCACATAGGGTTGGCGTGTGGGATCACCAATAGCGGCTAACAGTGCAGGGTCAACTTCCGTGCGCGCCCAGAGAAAGGCTTGGGTCTCTGGCAGGATATCGGCAATCAGGCGGCCCGTATTGCTGGGTTTGAGCGGCTCAGTATCAAACATAATCAAGCAAAAACGGCTGTTCGCCAGTTGCGGTTTGATGGTGTCGCACAGGCACAATCGCTCTGCCAGCAGGCAGTTCTGGCAACGAATAGCGCGACAGCCCCGGGCGCGATAGGCACGAGTGGAGGCGGCTAAGCGCTGTTGGCGCAAACGCAGTACGGCATTCGTCGTCATAACCGTGGGCGAAACACTCTGTGCCATCAATTCGTGGTCAGTCGTTAATTTAGGGTTGATAGCTGATGATTCGGTCACGACGGACTCCTGAGAAATAGCGCTATTCTAATCAACCCACCCCATGAGTTATACAATAAAACCCCGCCCCGGCAGAAAACTGTCAGGGCGGGGTTTTTATCGGAGCCTCGAACTGAGCCGCCCCGAGAGGCAATAAATGGGTTAAACTAGCTTAGCGGGCAACCGGTTCTGCGGCTAATTGTTCATCTAACCAATGTTCAAACGGTGCCTTCGGTACTGCACCGCTGAGCATGTCGAGCATTTTACCGTTCCGATACAGCATAATCGTGGGAATGCTGCGAATCCGGAAACGGGTGCTGAGCGCAGGTTCTGCTTCAGTATTGACTTTCACGAAGCGGATTTTTCCAGCGCGCTCTGCGGCGACAGCTTCAAAGATCGGTGCGAAGCTGCGGCAAGGGCCACACCACGGTGCCCAGAAATCGATAACGACGGGCAGATCATCTTGCAGCAGTTTATCCAGTGTGTCGGCGGTGGCGTTAATCACTTCGCCATCAAATAAAGAGTGGCCGCAGCGCCCACATTTAGCGCCGTCATCAATACGTTCTTCCGGCAGGCGATTGGTCGCCATACAAGCTGTGCATACCGTATTCATACATTAGCCTTTATTTTGTCTCTGAGTCGATAAGAGAAACCAAACAGCCAAGGGGCGCTGAATTGTTTCGTTGTTGTTATCTATTATGGGTATAAATGGGGGCTGTGCCAAAAAGGTTTATTCGATGAATACGATAGTTGGTAGCTTTTAGTGCTTGCTTATGGCTAACCGGGCGGACATCAGGTAATCTTCGCGCCCTGCGCGTTGGTGGAGAAGACAATGAACGATTCATTTAGTGGCAAAAACGGCAAAGTTAAAGTGATGTACGTCCGCAGTGACGAAAGCAGCGACGACCGTAACAAAGATAAACGTCCGGCAGGTAAAGGCCGTCCGGGTGATCATGCGGGTCGGGGCAGCTCACCGCGTAATAATGACTCACGTCGTAATGATTCTGGCCGTAATGAACGCGATCGTCCTAGCCGTCCGGCACGTTCTGAAAGCAGCGGTCCTTACGATTCACCGTGGAAAACTGTCTCCCGTGCTCCATCGGAAGAGCCAGAGTTTGACCACGGAGGTATCAGCGGTAAAAGTCATGTTGACCCTGCGCAGTTGCGCCGTCAGCGGGCTGAAGAGACACGTGTTTATGGCGAAAATGCCTGTAAGGCGCTGTTCGAAAGCCGCCCTGATGCGATCGTCCGTGCTTGGTTTGTGCAGTCAGTCACCCCACGTTTCCGCGAAGCGCTGAAATGGATGGCGGCTAACCGCAAGGCTTACCATGTGGTTGAGGAAGATGAGCTGGCGAAGGCATCTGGCACTGAACACCACGGCGGCGTTTGCTTCCTGATTAAAAAACGTCAGGGTTTGGATGCAGAAACTTACCTGCAACAGCAGACTCAGGCGAAAGATTGCGTATTGGCGCTGGAAGATGTGGGTAACCCACATAATCTGGGTGGCATTATGCGGACCTGCGCACATTTCGGTATTAATGGCGTGCTACTGCAAGATCCGGCGATTCTGGAGTCGGGTGCCGCAGTGCGCACAGCGGAAGGCGGAGCGGAGCATATCAAGGCGATCAATGCCGATGATTTCCTCTCGGTGCTGGATACCTTCCGTAAAGCGGGTTACACCATCGTCACCACCTCAAGCCACAAAGGTGTCAGCCTGTCGAAAGCGGAACTGCCCGCCAAAATGGTGCTGGTATTAGGCCAAGAGAGTGATGGTCTGACCGACAGCGCGTGGCAGCAGGGCGACATGAGTGTGTCGATCGGCGGGACCGGGCGAGTTGAGAGTCTGAACGTTTCAGTCGCGACAGGTATCCTGCTCGCTGAGTGGTGGCGTCAAAATAGTGCTCAGTAATACCCTGCGCCCTTGAAGCTGCAGGGGCGGCGCGCACTCACCCGAATCACTGACTTGCTGTTAGCCTTGCTTATAAATAAGCTCATCGGGATGTGTTTGCTGGCTGCCTACCTGCAACTCCAATGGCTTTGGGTATACTCTGCGCCCTTGAAGCCGCGGGGGTATTGACTGAATCATAAAGTAAAAAGGGGCGCTGAAATTAATCATCAGCGCCCCTTTTGTTTGGCCTGCGTTTACGCCGCTAGTGCGCGCCGCCACCCCCACCACCGGAAGTGAATGGCGGCCGTGCAAACCAGACCAATGCCAACAGGAGCAGGAACACCCCCGCAGAGAGCCAGAAGATCTCGTTGGCCGAGATAATCAGCCCCTGATTGGTGATCTCCCGCGCCAGATAAGCCGAGGCTTGCTGCTGACTCATCCCAAGCTTTTCCAACTCCTCATAAGCCTGCGTGGCGTTCGGGTTGAACGGATTAACAAACTCCGTCAACTGCGAATGGTGCATCGACTCTCTTTGTGTCCATAGCGTGGTGGTGATTGAGGTACCAATCGACCCCGCCAATGTTCGCAGGAAGTTAGATAAACTGGACGCCGCCGCCATACGCTCTGGCGGTAAGCCGGAGAGAGTGATGGCCGTCAATGGCATAAAGAAGCAGGCAATGGCAAAGCCTTGCACAAACTGCGGCCATGCCGAGGCACCAAAATCCATCCCTGGTTCGAATGTATATGCCCGCCAGTAGAAACAAACCGCATACATAATGAAGCTGAATGTCACTAACTGCCGCATATCAATTCGATGCGAGAAGCGACCAATAATCGGCGACAGCAATACCGGCAATATCCCGACGGGTGCGGAGGCCAAACCGGCCCAAGTGGCGGTGTAGCCGTAGACCTCCTGAAGTAGCTGCGGCAGCAAGACGATGGCACCGAAGTACAACATATAGGCGAGGCTGATACACAAGCACCCAATGGTAAAGTTTCTCGATTTGAATAGTGACAAATCGATCACCGGATGGTCGTCGGTTAGCTCCCAAACGATCAGGAAGGTAATGGCAATCACGGCAATGACCGTCAGGACGATAATCTCGGTCGAGTTAAACCAATCCAGCTCCTTGCCTTGGTCGAGCATGATTTGCAAGGCACCGATACCGACCACCAATAACACCAGCCCCACGGTATCGATGGGTTTGATCTCGGTTTTGGTTTCTCGCCCTTTCAGGGTGCTGCCCGCCATCAGAATCACCACCAACCCGATCGGGATGTTGATAAAGAAGATCCAGCCCCAGTGATAGTTGTCGCTGATATAACCGCCGAGGATCGGCCCAAATATCGGGGCCACGACAATTGTCATCGACCACAATGCCAAGGCCATACTTCGCTTCGCGGGCGGATAGTTATTCAGCAGCAAACTTTGTGATAGCGGAATCAATGGCCCAGCAACCAAGCCCTGAATCACGCGGAAGAAGATCAGCATCCCCAGACTGTTTGAGATGCCGCACAGCCATGAGGCCAGAGCAAACAGCCCCGTCGCCCAAAGGAACAAGCGCACTTCGCCGATGCGCTTCGCTAACCATCCCGTGATTGGGATTGAGATCGCATTCGCCACACCAAATGAGGTGATAACCCAAGTGCCCTGCGAGTTGGACGAGCCAAGATCGCCAGCAATAGTGGGGATTGCCACATTAGCAATGGTGGAGTCCAGCACCTGCATAAAAGTCGCTAATGAGAGCGCGACCGTCATCCAAGCGAGTTGGGCACCTTCAAGCGGTTTTTGTGCCACGGCAGCCTCCGCGCTTAACCTGCGTTTGCATGCACATTAACCTGCATTCGCATGAATAATGTCGCTAATCATTTGATTCACTGGCGCTAAATCCAGTGACAACGCATTGGTGACAAAAGCAGGATCTTTACGCCCGATTTGCGCTAACACTTGACCATCGGGATTGGCGGTGTCCACTCTCACGGTGGTAGAGAGACCAATACGCAGCGGGTGCTCAGCCAGTTGTTTTGCATCCAGCGAGATACGAACTGGCAGGCGCTGAACCACTTTGATCCAGTTGCCGGTGGCATTCTGCGCTGGCAACAGGGAGAAAGCGCTACCCGTCCCCATATCCAGACCAACCACTTTCCCCTGATAAACCACGTCATCGCCATAGAAATCGGTCACGACAGTTGCGGATTGGCCGATGCGCATATTGGCTAACTGGGTCTCTTTAAAGTTGGCGTCAACCCACATCTGATTTGCTGGGATCACTGCCATCAAAGGTGAACCATTGGCAATCTTTGCCCCCACCTGCACACTGCGGCGTGAAACATAGCCGGAGACTGGGCTGAGAACCTTGGTGCGTTGCAGCGCTAACCAAGCATCACGCAGCTTAGCCGCAGACTGCTCGACCGCCGGTTGTTTTTCCAATGGTGTATCCAGCACCAGCGCCTGATTGGCGTTGTACTGTTGAATCGCCACATCCAGCGAGGCTTGTGCTGCATCGACGGCATCGCGAGCATGTTGCAGCTCTTCACGGCCAATGGCAGCAGCAGCGCCAAGCACCACACGGCGTTTCAGATCACTTTGTGCTTGATTCAGCTCGGTTTTTCTCAGGGCAATATTGGCCTGATACTGTTTGCTGTTAATGATGAGCTGGTGGGTTTGGCGCACGCTGTTTGCCAGCGCCGTTTTCGCCTGCTCATAGGCTTGTTCGGCATCTGTTGGGTCTAGCGTGACCAGCACATCGCCGCTTTTGACCACGTCCGTATTGTCAAAGTTGACACTGACCACGCTGCCGGAAACCTGCGACATGATCTGTACCTGATTGCCTGAAATATAAGCATTATCAGTCTCTTGGTGATGGCGCAGCACCAGGAACCAATAGATCAGATAGGCCACGCCAAGAATAATAAAAATCACCGTCAGTGAGAGCAATACGCGTTTCCGTTGCTTCTTTTTATTCTGCGGTTGTGGCGGGGTTTGGTCTTCCGCATTCGTACTCATGGTATTCTCCAAGCCTGATACCCGTCATCTTGCAAGCCGCCTTCCAGCACCTTGAAATTTATAGGGTAAAAATTACTTTATATTGTTTTATTTTATGGGCCATCACTGGCAGGGGCTTGATAGCCGCCAGCTAATGAACGGGTGAAACCCATCTTGGCCTGCAATAGAGGAGCGTTAACCGAACAAATCGGCCATCAACTCGCTCTTAGGGGCTTTGGCCCGTCAACGCGGCCACTCAAAAAGCTGCGAATAAGGGCGTGAGTCTCTAGCTATGTGGGGGTGACATAGTTATTTACCTGAGTAGCAATGCGGCTGAGTAGCAACGCGGGAATTACTGTTCCGGTATTTCCATTTGATCTAGTCGGGACAGTAACTTACGCGTGAGGGTTTCAAGCTGTTGCTGCTCGTCAGCGTCAAGTGTTGACCAAAGAAAATGCAGACACTTATGTTGTGGGGGCAGCAGTTGATTTAAGAATTCAACACCCGCCTCGGTCAGATGTAAGTGTAAGCAACGGCGATCGTTTTGGCTTTCGCGGCGCTCAATCCAGCCTTTTTTCTCCAGCTCGTCAGCAATGCGGGTGGCATTCGTTCGTGAAGAACCCAGTGCGGCACTCAATTCTGACGGTTGGATACTGTGGCTTTCTTGCGCATCCAGCGTAATTAACGCCATAAATAGGGTTTCGTTAATCCCTTGCGCTTTTAGCATTTTGTTGCGATTTTCAAGCAATTTACTGTGCATATGCATACACAAACGCGTCAGCAGAATCTCCTGATAAGGGAAATCTTTCTGGCGTTTTGCGCGAAAATTAAGCATCTGTTCTATGGGACTAAACGAACTTTCCATTATAGGGAGCCTCATTAATTTCAAATGGTACAGTAACGATAGTTACTAATAATGTAAACGGTATAATTCGATAAAAATTTAGCAATTCGTGTTATTCAGTCACTGTTTGTGAGTAATTGGTATCACTAATTGTAAGGATATTGTGTTTCATCTCACAATTCAGGTGAATTGTTACGCCAGAATCATAAGTAGCTTGAATGTCAGGCCATAGCTGAGTGCGCCAAGTAAGGTGGCGAAGATAATACTGTGGGTTTTATAGAAGCATCCGCAGATCACTAAAAAACCAATGAGAGTAGGAAGTAACTTTTGTGGGTTATGGATGATTTCTGGCGTGCTGGAGACCACCAACAAGGCACAAATCGAAGCAATACCAATGCTGTCGAGCAGCAGTGACACTCTCCCCCGTTGCAAGCCCGCTTGTTTACGCGCAGGCCCCAGCCGCAGTGGCAAATAGCGAAACAGGTAATTAACTGTCCCCACCACTAACCCAATGATCAGAACATCCGTATTCATGGTGCTGACTCCTGTTTACTATTTTCGGGCGGTTCGGTGGTGACTTCGGGGACGGGTTGAAGCAGGGTAGCTAAACATCCGCCGCCAATGCCCGCCAAAATGGCGACCGGAATAGAGAACAGCAATGCGCCCAGTAATGCCCCGCTCAATGAGGCGATCACGGTCAGACTGTATTGGCGCTTAAATGATGCCAGTAGGAAACTGAGGAACAGCGCGGGTAACATAAAGGAGAGCGAAGCTTCAATCGCTGGGAAATTCTCCAGCGGGCCATTACCAAACATCGCCCCGACAGCGGTTCCCGCCACCCAAGAGAGCCAAGAGGTCAAGGCGATGCCGATCATCCAATTTTCGCTCCAGCGCCGTTGGTCTTTCATCAGTTTGGTGGTGGCGGCGGCAAAGACTTCATCCGTCAAACCGAAGGCCCAAAGGGCGGTCTTCTTGCTGGATAGTTTCGTCAAAATACGGTGTTTGAGTGCGGGGCCATACAGGATATGGCGGATATCCATTGCCATCACGGTCAGTGCTGAGACCCACAATGACATTCCGGCGCTCAATAGTGCGGTGATAACAAATTGGCTGGCACCGGCATAAATGATGCAAGAGAAGAAAATACCTTCCCACGGGGTAAAGCCAAGTTTTACCGAACTCAGGCCAAAGGCGAATGCCACGGGCAGATAACCAATAACAATGGGCAGGCTATCGGTTATCCCTTCGGTAAAGGTAGCGATCGACTGAGTCGTCGGCGGGGCATCGGTGATTTGGCTTTGCATAACAAGGGGTCACAGAGTAAAAAACACATTATGTAACATTAACAGAGTGGGAATTGTCTTAACACCCTATAACCCATATTTATATCCGCATTGATTATTAGTTAGCTAACTAATCGAGCTCATTCGGCCAGTTGATTTGCTGGCGGATCAAATCGTTTACCGGCCGCCAAGTGGTGATATTCAAGATACACAGCACCAAACCGGTGCTGGCAACCCCATACCAGCCCGCGTGTTGATAGGCTGCGGCTGAGATCAGCGACCCTAGCGCACCACCAATAAAGTCAGTGGTCATATAGCCTGCGGTGACGATAAATCCAGCCTGATTGAGTGAGAGATTCGAGGTTATTGAACTGCCGACTCGGATTACAGCAGTAAAAATTTGTCGGTGTCGCGCCAAGCAGGGAATGCTTTGCGATAAGCCTGTAAGGCTTCCAAAGATAATTCGGCATCCAATTGTGCCGCTTGCTCAGGTTCTGCCTGAACCAAAGCCTCGCCCTGCATCTCCAGAATCACACTGTCGCCCTGATAGTGATGGCCGTTGTCATCATCGCCGACGCGATTACAACCCGCGACGTAAGCTTGATTCTCTATCGCCCGCGCCGCCAGCAAGGTTTGCCACTGTTTAGTGCGGGCAGCGGGCCAATTCGCCACATACAGTGCCAAATCATAGTCTTGCTGATTGCGCGCCCACACCGGAAAGCGCAGGTCATAACAGATTTGCGGCATAATCCGCCAACCGCGCCATTCAATGATTTTGCGCTCAATACCCGCCAGATAGTGGTGGTGCTCATCGGCCATGCGGAATAAGTGGCGTTTATCGTAGTGATGAACCTTCCCGCCCGGCTCCACCAGCAGAAAACGGTTAACAGCTCCATCGGCTATTTTCAACGCCACACTGCCGCCGATCATCGCATTCGTTTGGCTAGCCCAGTGGCGCAACCAGCCGACGATTTCGGCTTCTGGCTGCGCATTTTCAGCCGCGTTCATGGCGAAACCGGTGGTAAACATCTCGGGCAGCACAATCAGATCGCGCTGGCGCAGTGGCTCCAGCAGCATCTCAAAGTGACGCAAATTAGCCTGCGCATCCAGCCACACCAGCGGCTGTTGCAGCAGCGTCAGTTTTAAAGTTGACATAATCGCTCCGCAGCGGCGTCCAGCGTAGCCTCCTGTTTGGCGAAGCAGAGCCGGATCAGTTTATGGGGGAAGGGGCCTTCGCAGAACACCGATAAAGGTATCGCGGCCACACCCACATGTTCAGTCAGCCATTGGCAGAATTCAACATCATTAAGGTCTGAAATGGCGCTGTAATCAGCCAGCAGGAAGTAAGTGCCCTCGCTAGGCAGGATTTTCAGGCGGCTGGTGGACAGGGCATTAATGAAGCGATCACGGCGAGCGCGGTAAAATGCCGGCAACTGTTGCCAATGTTCAGGTTCGGCAGTGAGCATATCGGCCAGCGCTAGCTGCACCGGCGTACACACTGAGAATGTCAGGTATTGATGAATTTTGCGCACTTCAGCACTGATGGCCGCAGGGGCGATGCAGTAGCCCACTTTCCATCCGGTCATATGGAAGGTTTTACCGAACGATGAAACGGCAATCGCCCGCTGACGCAATTGGGGATGCGCCAAGATGCTGGCATGACCCGAGGCACTAAAGCAGATGTGTTCGTACACTTCATCGCTCAGCACATAAATATTGCGCTGGGCAATCACTTGCCACAGTTGCTCAAAATCTTCTGTTCGCCACACGGTCGCCGACGGGTTATGCGGGGTATTGACGATCACCAACCGCGTGCGCTCTGACACCAGATCGGCGAACTCAGCCCAATCCGTGGTAAATGTTGGCGGCGTGAGCGCAATACGCTTGAGGATGCCACCCGCCAATTTTACCACTGGCGCATAGCTGTCGTAGCTCGGATCAAAGCAGATCACTTCATCGCCGGGGCGCACCAACGCGGTAATCGCCGCAAATAAAGCTTCGCTGGCCCCAGTGGTAATGGTGACTTCGCTATCCGCATCGGGCCGCCAGCCATAGATGTTAGCCGTTTTCTCGGCGATAGCATGGCGTAGCGGAGCTACCCCCGCCATTGGGGCATATTGGTTAGCACCTTGGCTGACATGGTGGGCCAGACGCTGTTTTAGGTAGTCTGGACCATCAAAATCGGGGAACCCCTGCGACAAGTTAATCGCCTGATGTTTTTGCGCCAAGGTACTCATTTGCGTGAAGATGGTGGTGCCTTGTGCAGGCAATTTACTGTCGGGAATAAAAGATAAGTTGCTCATGGCAGGGGAGGACTCCTGGCGCTAAATATTGCTGTCAGCTGTATGTTGTCGTAAATATAACACGATGTTAAGATTTGGCAATCAAGACGCTTAGATGTATAAACGGCTAAATGACGTAATTTGCTAAGCATAGATAAAAATGTGCTAAACATCGCCGTCGGGATGATGGTCGTGGCAACATGCTATGGCACACCAACACCACAACAGGGATATGCAATGACAGAGAATGTACAACTTGGCGCGCTGTTAGCCGCCTGCCACTGGATCGGCGAGAAAGGCTGGTGCCCGGCGACTGGCGGTAATATGTCCCTGCGACTGGATTCGGTTCACTGTTTGGTGACCGAATCTGGCAAAGATAAAGGTAGTCTGACCGCCAACGATTTTTTGCTGGTGGAAACCGCGAATAACCATGTTCCCAGTGGTCGTACTCCCTCGGCAGAGACGGGGCTGCACACCTTACTTTATCGCCTGTATCCTGAAATCAATGCGGTGCTACACACTCACTCGGTGAATGCCACCGTGCTATCACGGGTCGAGCGCAGCCATGAGTTAGTGCTGCAAGGCTACGAAATGCAGAAGTCGTTATCGGGTCAACGCAGCCATCTGGATAGCGTGGTGATCCCGATTTTTGATAATGATCAGGATATTCCGGCGTTGGCACAACGGGTGGCTGCACTGGCCGATAACCGCCCGTTACAATACGGCTTTTTGGTCCGTGGTCATGGCCTCTATTGCTGGGGGGCGAGTGTGGCTGAAGCTCGTCGCCATTTGGAAGGGCTGGAGTTCCTGTTCCAGTGTGAACTGCAACGGCGGTTGCTAGAGGTGAGTTTGCCAAAAGGAGAGGCTCAATGATTCAGGCTATTGTTACCGATATTGAAGGCACCACCACGGATATCCGTTTTGTCCATCAAGTGCTATTCCCCTATGCGCGCGAACGGCTGACCCCTTTTTTGCTTGAACATCAACAGGATGACAATATTGCTGGGGCGCTGGCGGATTTGCGCCACGAACTGGCGCAGCCAGATGCTGATATTGAAACGTTGATTGCTGCTTTGCACCGTTTTATGGATGAAGATCGCAAATCCACCGCGCTGAAAGCCATCCAAGGCATCATCTGGCGCACCGGTTATCTGCAAGGGGATTTTCGCGGCCATCTCTATCCAGAAGTCGCTCAACAATTGGCGGATTGGCAACAGCAGGGGCTGGGGCTGTATGTCTACTCCTCCGGCTCGGTCGCGGCCCAGAAATTGCTGTTTGGTTACAGTGATGCGGGGGATTTACGCCCCCTGTTCAGCGGCTATTTTGATACCCATGTGGGGGCAAAACGCGAAATTGCCTCTTATCAGAATATTGCCAGCCAGTTAGCTCTCGCGCCGCAAGACTTGCTGTTTTTGTCTGATATCCGCCAAGAGCTGGATGCCGCACAACTTGCGGGCTGGCACACCTGCCAGTTAATTCGTGATCTCCCTGACAACGAGAGCCATCACCCCCAAGTAAACCGTTTCGATCAGATTGATTTAGCCAATTTTAAATCGTGAGCAGAGGATATAACAGCATGAGCGGATTAACGATTTTCAGTGACCAACAGCCCGAGCAGCCGCTGTGGCAGAGCCGTGATGCGGACGAGATTCAGCAGCAATTGACGGCGATTGGCGTGCGCTTTGAGCGCTGGCAGGCGGATCGTGAGCTGGGTGAGAACCCACAACCTGAAGCGGTTATTGCGGCGTATCAGCATGAAATTGACCGGCTGGTGGCTGAAAAAGGCTATCAGAGCTGGGATGTGATCAGTATGCGGCCCGACAATGCGCAGCGCGAAGTTTTGCGGCAGAAATTTTTGTCCGAGCACACACACGGCGAAGATGAAGTACGCTTTTTCGTTGAGGGTTTCGGGCTATTTTGCTTGCATCTCAACGGCAAAATTTATCAAATTCTGTGTGAAAAGAATGATTTGCTGTCAGTGCCAGCGGATACCCGCCACTGGTTTGATATGGGATCAGCACCCAATTTCACCGCGATCCGCGTGTTTGATAATCCAGAGGGCTGGGTGGCGAATTTCACCGGCGATAAGATCGCCGATGCCTATCCGCGTTTAGCATAATAGAGATAAAACCTATTTTATAGTCCGGAATCTGGCGGGGCGACAGCACCGATGGGCGCTCCGACGGCTCACGTCGTTACGACCGATTCGGAACATTTCCCCGCCTATCAGCCCTCTTATCAACCAGAGAGCAACATCTCGCTAGCGCTGAGGCTGGAAGAAGCCTGCGCCGACTTGCTCTGGCGTGATAACGCCGCTGTCTAATACCCAACCACTGATTAATGCTGCCGGAGTGACATCAAACGCCGGGTTGTACACGGAGGCACTTTCGGGTGCCCATTGGCAATGACCAAAACTCCCCGTCACTCCCATCACTTCACTGGCGGCCCGCTGCTCAATGGGGATCGCCGCGCCATTAGGGCAAGCGGGATCATGGGTGGTGTGCGGGGCGGCAACATAGAAGGGAATGCGGTGGTAGTGGGCCAATACTGCCAGACTGTAGGTACCAATTTTATTTGCCACATCGCCATTGGCAGCAATGCGATCCGCGCCGACCCAGACAGCATCCACTTTGCCTTGAGCCATCAGGCTGGCGGCCATCGAATCACAAATCAATTGATATGGAATGCCCAGTTCACCCAACTCCCAAGCGGTTAAGCGCCCACCTTGTAATAGAGGCCGGGTTTCATCCACCCAGACTTGACGAATATTGCCTTGCTGATGTGCGCGCAGTAACACGCCGATAGCAGTGCCGATGCCTGCCGTCGCTAGCCCGCCCGTGTTGCAGTGGGTGAGTAGGTTGCTGCCCGGCTTAACCAATGCCGCACCATGCTGAGCAATGCGTTCGCACAATTCGCGATCCTCCTCCACCAGACGCAGTGCCTCGTAGGTCATGGCCTCGACCCAATTGGCCTGCAATAGCGCCTGCTGCATCCGTGCCAAATTATTCATCAAATTCACGGCAGTCGGGCGCGACTCCCGCAGCGCAATCAGTGCCTGCTCAAGCTGAGCCTGTGATAAGCCGCGCTGTGCCAACAAGGCCAGCAATAGACTGGCGGAGAGGCCAATAAGGGGCGCACCACGGACGCGCAGTGTTTGAATGTGCTCAATCAGCAATGCCACGCTATCCGCTGAAAGCCACTCCTGACGCTGTGGCAGTGCCTGCTGGTCTAGTATCCAAAGCTGGTTATCGACAATTTTTAAGCTGGTCGTTTGTAGAGTGATCGTTTGTCGAGTGATCGTAGGTAGCGTGGGCTTGTTAAACGTCTGCATTGTCAGTTAAATCCATGTTGCGTTATTGCATCTGGTTTCTTATTCTGCCAACATGCCATACGGATGTGTAGACGTCCATACTCTTTTACGTCTAAATAAAAATTACTTTTACATTAATGCAGAATAATTTCACGGCTCAGCAAATGGTTGGCAGTGAGTGGATCAAAATCAGGATAGAACAAAGAGGTTGAAGATGTCGCGCTACTATACATTTACTGCTGCGGATGCCGTTGAATACGCTCGTCAATTTGGTCAAGTGGCCGATCCGCTGACCCTAGTCACGGCAGATGAAATTGGGGATGGTAACCTTAATCTGGTGTTTAAAATCCGTGATGCGGCGGGCATCAGTCGGGTGATTGTCAAACAGGCGCTACCTTATGTCCGCTGTGTTGGTGAATCTTGGCCGCTCACCTTGGATCGCGCCAGAATTGAGGCCGAAACCTTGCTGACACATAGCCAATTCTGCCCGCAACACACGGTCAATGTGCTGCATCACGATGCGGAGCTGGCCGTGATGGTGCAGGAGGACTTATCTGACCATGAAATCTGGCGTAGTGAACTGATTCAGGGGAAATATTATCCGCAGGCGGCTTCGCAACTGGGCGAGTATCTGGCACAAACCCTATTCCATACCTCAGATTTTTATCAGTCTGCGCAAGCTAAAAAGGCGGCCGTAAGTCGCTATACCAATCCTGAACTGTGCCAAATCACCGAAGATCTGTTCTTTACTGACCCCTATATTGACCATGAGCGCAATAATTTCGACCCAGCGCTCTTACCGGATGTGTTGGCGTTGCGGCAGGATAATGGACTCAAGCTGGCAGTGGCGTCGCTAAAACATCGCTTCCTGAGTAAAGCTGAGGCACTGCTGCATGGTGATATTCACAGCGGTTCTATTTTTGTCGCTGATGGTCGATTGAAAGCCATTGATGCTGAATTTGGTTTCTATGGTCCCATCGGGTTTGATATCGGTACGGCGTTGGGGAACTTACTGCTGAATTATTGTGGTTTACCCGGGCTGGCTGGACCTCGTGATGCGGCGGCAGGGCGTGAGCAGCGGCTGAAGGATATCCACCTGATTTGGCAAACATTTTCTCATCGCTTTGTGGCGTTAAGTCAGGAAAAAACGCAGGATTCATCTCTGGCGACAGAGGGGTACGCACAACAGTTTCTACAACAGGTTTGGGTTGATGCGGTTGGTTATTGCGGCAGTGAGTTGATTCGCCGCACCATTGGTTTGGCGCATGTGGCGGATTTGGATAGCATCACTGATGATGAGATGCGCAGATCATGCCAACGCCATGCATTAAGTCTGGGGTCTACCCTGATATTAGCGGCACCCCATATTGGCAGCATTGATGATCTAGTGGCTCGCATTCGGCAAAATGGATGATCAAACCTTTTTGCTCACTGAGCAAGAGAGCCTTTGGTGCATCGTGAAACCTGCAAATTAATGCAGGTTTTTTATTTATTATTGACTATCTATTTTTATGTGAATATTGATATACCACTGACTCGCCTTGTTAGTATTATTTTTCTCACCTTTCTTTTTTATATAACTTTTTAATATATAAATCTGAGTCGATACTATTATTGCGGAGGCGTGTTTTTTTATAAACCCCTATTATTCATTGTGTTATATGGTTATTTTTGTAATTAATATCAAAAAAACAGTTGTGAAATTATTTTTTATAACAACTTACTATTATTTAATGTTATTGATTTCTCTTTTATCTTAAATAACTATTTGTGATAAATATGATTGATATATTAGTCTGCCATATTAAAGAGTACGTTTATTTCCATGAGGAAAAATTGGTAATGTATTATTTTGATGCTTATTTTATTCAATAATTCTATCAATCGCCAATTGAAAGCGGTTAACCGCTCGGGCCAGCATTAAATAATAATGATTGTTATTGTTTTAGTTGGTGTCACTCCTATTATTCTACGTGGGCGTATTTGTATGCGATGTTTTTATTACTCCGCAAATTTATGTCGTCATCAATTAGTTAAGCTTTGCATAATACTATTTCTTGTTTTTTTTTGTTCATCACTCATTTCAGCACCACCCGTAAGACCTGTGCCTAATGCGGGAACTATTGGCAATGAAATACGGCAAACCACGATAGAGCCACTGCTTGCACCACAGGCGGCAGATATTGAAGTACCGCCATTACTTGTACCCTCGCCACCAAATAACCGTATTGCGTTGGCACAAATTACGCTACGTGAGGTTAGATTAGAGGGAGATACACTATTATTGTATTCTTCCGGCTCAGACCGTTCTGGGAGTAATAAAAATCTGCAAGCAGTGATTGCCCCTTGGCTAGGCCAGTCATTAACCTTTTCTGATTTACAAACCATGGTATCGGCAATAACCGGTTTTTATCGGCAGCAAGGATGGATAGCGGCTCAGGCAATATTACCGCCGCAAACTGTTCATCACGGCACCGTTGTGGTGCGTGTTATTGCTGGCCAACTCGATAAACCAGAAGTGAATAATCAGAGCCGCTTGAATACGCAATTTGCTACCGCTGTCATTGAAAGTAATAGTTGTATTAAACATGTCGGGATCTTTGGTGAAAAAGAGTGTGCAGCCTCACCCGCAGAATTATCCCGTCTTGAACGGACCGCATTGATTCTGAATGAAATACCGGGTGTCGAGGCATCTCTGGCATTAAAACCAGGAACGAAATCGGGCACCACGCGAATTTATGCCGATATTAAACCAGCCCCAATAGCCATGGGTTATCTCGGTCTGGACAATCAGGGTAATGACTACTCTGGTCATAATCGGCTATTAGCCGGCGGTGCAATCAATAATATAACGGGCTGGGGTGATCAACTACGCACAGACTTAATTCTATCCAGCTCGACTGATGTTTTTAGTGGGCAGTTTGATTATAACTTTCCTATTAATAATTATGGTAGCCGAGCGGCACTTGATTATAGTCATTTAAATTATACCTTGACCGGACCGTTCGAGCCTTTGGATGCACATGGTTACTCCGATACTTGGGGAGTTAACTTACGTCATCCGTGGATACGTGATTCAGCGGCAAGGATTGATGCGAATGCCGGTTATTATAATGCGAGGATGCGTGATTCACTGAATATGATACCCGAACAAAAACGTCATCTTAATGCGGGCGAGTTGGGTATTGGGGGAACATTTAGCGCATTACCCCGTGGACTTAGCCATTTCAATTTACTGGGCACGTCGGGTCATCTTTCACTGGATGACGAATTTAGCCAAAGCATAGACTCTGTGACGGGAGTCAGCGGCACCTTTGCCCGTTTTAATTATCGCGCGGGCCATGATCAGAGTTTTGATACTACGGCTCTCTCTTCAACTTTCTCATTTTTCAACCAATTTACCGGTCAAATGGCCAGTAAGAATTTGGATAGCTCACAAAAACTGTTACTGGGTGGGCCATTGGCAGTTCGTGCTTATGGTATTGGCGAGGGGGCGGTGGATAAAGGCACGGTGTTTACCACTGAATTGCGTGCGCGTTGGCAACCCCCCTTTCCTGCATGGGCTGGCGTGGGGAATCAAATCACAATTGCAGGATTCTTTGATCAGGGATGGGGGGCTTATTATCGCCAGCCAATCGCGAATGTGTCTGGAAATAACATCAATTTATCGGGTTTTGGTGCCTATATTACTTTCGCCCGTCCGGCAGATTACGCCCTAAATCTGACTTGGGCACACCGAACCGGTCAGGCCGTGGCGAGTAATCCGGATAACGATCAGCTTTGGCTTAGCGCTTACAAGATGTTTTAGCGCTTATTGGCCGATCGGCTGATTTAAGGGATATAAACAATGAACAGTAAATTATACAAACATATTTTCTGTCGTCGTTTGGGATGTTTAGTGGCTGTTAGCGAATTTGCGCGATCTTATGGTCAATCGTTTTCGTCTATGGGCGGGGCTTTAATTAAAGATAATCATCCTAGAGCCGGAATATTAAGTCGATTGGTGGTCATGGTGGGATTAGCGCTGGGCACATTGCCCTCGCGGATATTGGCGAATCCCTCACTGCCCGTTAACGGCAATATTGTGGTTGGTCAAGGCAGTTTGAATGTGGATAACACCACGCTAACCGTGACCCAGCAAACGGATAAATTGGCGATTAATTGGGGGAGTTATGACATTGCGCAGGGGCACACGGTTATTTATCAGCAGCCGGGGAGCCAAAGTATCGCGCTAAACCGAGTGTTGGGCAGCAATGGGTCACAAATCAATGGCAGCCTCAAGGCGAATGGTCAGATTTTTCTGCTCAATCCGAATGGCGTGCTGTTCGGGAAAGGGGCAGAAGTGAATGTTGGCGGGCTGCTGGCTAGCACTAAGTCAATGTCTGATAAAGATTTTATCAATGGCCGATATAGGCTAAAGAGCCGTAAGCACGAAGGCAGCATCATTAATCAGGCCAACTTAAGTGTCACTCCGGGTGGTTATATCGCGCTGGTGGGGCAGCAAGTGGATAACCAATATTCCGGCATCATTGAAACCCCACAGGGGAAAACGATGCTGCTGGCCGGGCGCAGTGTCACGCTGGATCTAGATGAAGGTCGCTTGCTCGGGGTACAAATTCAGGGGGAACAGGTGATTACCCTGTTACAAAATGGTGGGCTGATTAAAGCTGATGGTGGGGTGATTCAGCTAACCGCACGGGGCAAAGATGCGCTAATGAATACGGTGATTGATAACTCAGGTATTTTGCAAGCCCGTGGATTGACTCAAAAGAATGGGGTTATTCATCTAGACGGTGGCACCGATGGGGTTATAAGCCATAGAGGGGCGGCAGATGTCAGTAACCCACAGGGAGGTGGGGGGCGGGCGATTCTGGAAGGGGAACATATTCATTTGGTTGCCGGGAGTAAAATTGATGCCCATGGATCGGAAGGAGGGGGGGCTGTCTTTGTTGGCGGGGGCTGGCAGGGTAAAAATAACCAGATAAGAAATGCCGATTCAGTCGTAATGGAGAATGGTGCAAGTATTGATGCCTCCGCATCGCGTCAAGGGGATGGCGGAACTGTTGTATTGTGGTCTGAGCGTTACACCCATTTTAAGGGGGATATTCATGCCAGTGGTGGCCCACAGTCAGGGCGTGGTGGGCAGGTTGAAACCTCCAGTGCGAAGCTATTAACGGCTTTTGGTCGAGTTGATGTTATCGCCAATCGGGGGATCAAGGGGCATTGGTTACTTGATCCGGCTGAGGTCACGATTGTTGATAGTGGTGCTGAGACCGGTACATCGATTCAGGTCGGTGATATACCTGCTGAATATACGTCAAATGCGCAGGTTTTTACCCCGACAGCCAATATGTCTCAAATATTGAATAGCAGCATCAATTCCCATCTTGATGGGGGGGCAAATGTGACTATTATGACCAGTAATAGTCAACTGAATAACAATTGCCAAGGGTGCAATATCACTCTGCGGGCCGATATCAATAAAAAGGCTGGAACTGATGTTACGCTAACATTATATGCGGATGGTAATATTAATGTTGAGAATAATATTACCTCTGATACGGGAAAGTTAAATTTAAATCTATTGGCGGGCAATTCTAAAGAAGACTCCATGATTACATTAAATAATAGTGTCCTGTTATTAAATGGAGGAGATCTGGTTGCCAGACATGCGGGTAAAAATAACAAGACACATATCGCCATTATAGGGGGGCAGCATAGTGTCAGCAATCTGACTCTGGAAGGGAATGCGGGAATGACATCACAGGTGGGGGTCAATCTCAGCAATGCTGCTAATATCAGTGCCGCTGGTGAGGTTCATATCTCTGGGGAGAGTAGCAATATTAATGGGCAAGGGGGGCGTGGGATAGAGATAACCGATAATTCATCGATAATCGGCTCAGGAAATATGACCTTCACGATGAATTCCAACGCTAAGAGTGCATGGATGGGCTCATTCACTAATGTAACTATTGCCGGTGATAAAGAGGTTAAAATTGAGGCTAATGGCACCGCATTGGGTGGGGTTTCATTGAATAACAGCACGATAACCGCTAAATCAGGCGACCTTTCTATTCATTTACAGGGCGAGGTTCTCACTGCAACGAATCAAGGTATTTATCTCAACGGTTCGCAGGTCAGTGGGCAGAGTGTTAGCCTTGAAAGCCGTGTTACGGGCGCGGATGGTATCTTATTAAATGGCAGTCATATTAATGCCACCTCCGGCAATATTAATGCCAATGCAACAACAACCCATAAGGGGATTGGAATTTCAGGTAATAGTACTCTGCGCGCGAGTGGCAATATTGCTCTCAACGGTAAGACAACCGCGATTGCCGCAGGGGCTGATGGAATCAAGATCAGAGGGAGTTCGACGAGTAATGTGAACATGACCGCTGAGGGCGATATTTCGATGGTAGGGCAGAATTCAGGGCAAGAAGTCGGCACCAGTTTGGTGGTCGACTATGCCAATATAGAGAGCCGTGCCGGTGATTTTAATGTCAATATGAGTGGCACCAAAAACGGCAGCTTTACTAACACAAATATCAGCGCTAACACGATCTCACTGAATGGTAATATCACTGATTCTGACGGTTTAGTGATGACTCATACTAACCTTACGGCTAAAGCGGGTGATATTAAAACGAATTTGACCTCTCCGACGACCGGCTTCTTATTCAAAGGTAATGGTGGGATGACGGCGAGCCAGAATATCACTCTGGTGGGAAATAGTATCTCTGGGACCAATGCCAATATAACGGGTAATTTTGATGCGGTAAAAATCAATGGCACTTCAGCGAATAATAGGATGAATATTTCTGCTGGAAATAATATATCAATCATATCGTACAATAATGGCTCTGCATCAGGCACTAACACCTATGTTGAGAATGCCAATATTGTGGCTAATAAGGGTGCCTTTACCTCAAAGACCAGCGGGCTTAAAAGTGCATCCTTTAAAGGCGTTAATATTACGGCGAGTGACATTGATATTATTTCTGATATCACTGGCTCCGGTGGTGTCATATTGGATAATGCCAACATAACAGCCGCAGTGGGTGATATTAATATCAACACCATTGTCACCCAAGCAAGCAGTAAAGGGATCTGGATTAAGTCAAACTCAACATTAAGCTCTAACCGAGATATGACATTGAATGGGGTATCCCGTGGTGCTAATGAAGGAATTATTATTCAGGGGCTTTCAGAGAGTTCACGGAATACGCTCTCCGCTCAAGGGAATATTACCCTTACAGGTAAAAATAGTCGTGGTGCGGGTCAACGTTCATCGATCAACTTAGGGAATGTTAGCCTGATATCAACCGGAAAAAATATTGATATCAATGGCTCATCCACCAGCACGGGGGATGTTAACTTTACCAATGTCGAGCTTAATGCCACTGCGGGTAACGTGACGGTTTATGCTGAGACAATGACCGCTTTAACCTCTTCCGCCAGTTCAGTTTTCAGCATGGGTGATAATAACAGTATAAAAGCCAAAAGCGGGTCGCTGATGGGTAAAGCGTTGAATACGACACAGGGCGTGGGCATTATTTTTAGAGCCAATAACAGCTTATCTGTTGAAGGGAATATCGCTTTTCGCGGTGAAACAGAAGGCACCAGTGCGGCACGTAACGGCATCACTTTTTATGGCACGAATACATTGGATGTGGCGAAAGGGAGCCAATTATCTCTCCTCGGTGAAAATAGTGGTGCTCAAGATACCTCTGGCGGAAATGGCATAGCTTATGTCAGCCCTAAAAAATTAACGATCAATAACCATGGCTCCTTAAAAATGGAGGGGCGTTCAACCAGCGGGGCGGGGATTAATTTCCCTACCAGCAATAACACCCTGATACTCAATGGCGACGGTGACACCCTGATCAAAGGCAGCAGTGTGACTGGCACAGGAGTCTCTCTCTCTGGCGTGGTTAACAATAGTACTGGCCCCGTCACCCTTGAAGGCACCAGTACCGAAGATATTGGGTTCCGCCTTTTCAGTGCAGAGCATCAAATTAACCGGATTAATGTGACGGGCAGTTCGACGCAGGCCGAGGGTTTGATCATTAGCGGGAATACCACCATCACCGACACCACTCTCACCGGCAAGTCGATCAATGGCAGTGGGGTGAAGATTGATTCATTGTCAGGCTCCAATGTAGTGACCCATGGCACTTTGGATAATGCCACGCTCAATGGCACAAGTACCCATGGTAAAGGGGTGGAGATAACCAGCAGTATCAACGGCATTAACCACAGCACCATTAACGGAATGACCGATGGATCGGGCTATGGCATTGATATTGGAGAGGGTTTAAGTGTGACAGGCACCAGCGAGGCAGATTTATTGATGCTGCAAGGCGTGGCGATAATCGAAGCCGGTACTGGGATAAAAATAAATGGCGATAACGACTTAAGCAATACCAGCTTAAACGGATCGGCGGTTGACGGTATTGCGCTGGATATCATCGGCCCACTGAGTAATAGCAGCAACACGGCATTAAACGGCACCGCGTCCGGTGCGGGTATGGGGGCTTATGTTAATGGATCACTCAGTGAGAGTGTTGTCAATGGGACTTCCGCCAGCGGTATCGGCGTGCAACTCCATGGCAAGGTAGGCAGTAGCCGTATCAAGGGGATCTCGACCCATGGCAGTGGGGTGAAAATCGATGGTGAGAGTGTGCTCAGTAACACCACACTGACAGGCAGCAGCACTGACGGCAGAGGGGTTGAGATCTCCGCCAATCTGAATGGCAGTCAAAGCAGTGTGGTGCAAGGGACGACAGCCAATGACGTGGGGGTGACTATCGAGAGAGATACCACCCTCATTGGCGGCGGTTTGGATGACCTGTTGGTGATTAACGGGATTGCGGCTGGCTCGAACGGTAGCGGTGTGACTTTGGGGGGCAATAATACCCTCGATAACACCTCGCTAGCGGGCGAAGCGATCAGCGGTATGGGGATTGATATCACCGGCCCGCTCGTGAATAGCAACAGTTCTGTCGGCGGTAAGGCCACGACAGGGGTGGGGGTGCAACTGGATGGGGCGGTCAGCGACGGCGCATTCGATGGCACTTCCGCTGAGGGGAGCGGCATCAAAGTGCAAGGCGGCACCACGCTGGATAACGTCACCCTCAATGGCAACAGTGCTGATGGTAAAGGGGTCGATATCGCCGCTGATCTGACCGGCAGCAGGGGCAGCTCCGTGCAGGGAGTGACACTGAATGGGACGGGCATTGCTGTCAGCGAAGATCCCGACCTTACGGGCGGTGCCGCCGATGACCTGCTGGTGATCAGTGGCGATGCCCGTGGTGAGAAAGGTACGGGGTTGATATTAGCGGGCAACAATACCCTTGATAATACCTCGCTGGTGGGCAATGCCATTGGCGGCATTGGTTTCGATATCACCGCCCCGCTGGTGAGTAGCAACAGCACGGTTGAGGGGCACGCCAAACAGGGTGATGGGGTGCAGTTGAACGGCGCGCTCAGCGGTGGCACCTTCAATGGGACGTCGGCCATGGGGCGCGGTATCAAAGTGAAAGGCAGCACCATGCTGGATAATGTCACCCTCAATGGCAGCAGTACGGACGGCAAGGGGGTTCATATCACCGCTGATCTTACTGGCAGTGAGGGCAGTGCGGTGCTGGGGATGACCGTGAATGGGACGGGCGTGGCGGTCAGCCGAGATCCTGACCTGACGGGCGGCGGGTCTGATGATCTGCTGGTGATCAGCGGCGATGCTCGCGGTGATAAAGGCACGGGGCTGATATTGGCGGGCAACAATACACTTGAAAATACCTCGCTGTCGGGTCATGCCAGCGAGGGGCATGGAGTCGAGATCACCGGGCCAGTAATCAATAAAGGCAATAGCGCCATTGAAGGGGAGGCTTCGGGTGAGGGTCACGGGGTGCATATTGATGGCACCGTGACGGGGGGGCGCGTGAATGGCAGTTCTGGCAAGAGTAGCGGTGTATTCCTTGATGATGATGCATTTATCACTGAAATTGCGATTGGCGGAAAGGCGAAATCAGGTCAGCCGCAGGTGCATACCGTACCGCCAGAGCTGATAGGTGAAAATGTCACTATTAATGGCAAACTTTTCGTCAAAGCCCAGGTTGTCGGGGCCAATAACGGCATATCACCGCCAGTGCCAACGCTAACGCCAATCCCCACCTTATTCCCAACCTCAGTCCTAACTTCAACCTCAGCCCTAACACTAACCCTGTTCCCAAGCGGCACAACAGTCGGGGATGGCACGACGACAGTACAACATACCGAGGGGGACGCGTTCGACTCATTACTGATGATGCGCATTCAGATCCTCAGCTCCCTTGAAGGGCACGACGCCCCCTCATCCCCGCTGCTTGAATTAGCGCAAGATAGCACGGCCAATATCAGTATCGCGATTTGTGTCTCTGGCAGTGAACAGGCACCTTGCGACGAGCATGTTCTCGGCAAATGGGAACCCCGATGGTCAACCCGTCAGCCAAAATAGCGTGAATAGCACATTGTCAGGGAGAGCTGCAAATGGTGGAGAAACCCATTGAAATCGCGCCAGTTATTGAGCGCCCGGCTGTTTTTTCGTTGCCCTATTTTGAGTTTTTAGTCTGCACCCGGCGTTACGAAGAGGCGGGGCAGATATTGGTGTTTATGTTGGAGGAGTTGGATGCCCACTATGGGCGCTGGGATGTGTTTTCCCTGAAAAAACAGCCGCTACAGGAACAGGAACACTACTGTAGTCGGCTGGCCGCCGCCATTGGCACCCTGTTTTCTGATCCCGGATTTGTGCTTTCCGATAAAGGTTTTTTGCAACTGATTAATTTCCATCGCTGGATCGCCTTAATTTTTGCCGCCTCACCTTTTTTACATGCAGATCATGTGATTACCAATCTCAATCAGGCGGGGGAGGGCTGTGTGCATCCTTTGCGTTTTGAGCGCAATAATTTCCTGAAATTTTGTCTGATGTATTTACCTGAGTCAGGCATTCCCCTTCAGCCGGATATCTTGTGGCAATTTAACCCCAGTGTGGCGGCAGCCCTGTTTCTAGCCCTGTTATCCCCACGGATTTTACCCAGCGCCGCAGGGCACGCAAAGCGCGAGTTTCTACTGGCTTGGCTACCGGAGAAGCTGTTAACGCTGGAGAGCCTCGAGCATCTACCCGAGCGTATCCTGCACGATGTTTACATGCATTGCAGCTATGCGGATGGGGCAGAGAAGCACCGTATCAAGCGCAGTATCAATTTTCATTTACGTCATGCACTGCTTCACAATGGTCTGTCAGACAGCAAATTACCTCCGCCATCACGCAGTAAGCCATTGATGTTAGTTATCTTAGAATGGTTTAACAGCGGTCATTCTATCTATCGCACTCACTCCAGTACCTTGCGTGCCGCCCGTGCGCAGTTTTCTACCCATGGCGTCACCATTGTCGAAGCCACGGATGCTATCACCCAGAAAGTATTTGATGATTTCACTGAAGTGAGCCGGGTAGGTGCGGTCGAGGCGATTGCGACATTGGCGAAACAGTTGCAGCCAGATGTGATCTATTTCCCCAGTGTCGGCATGTTCCCGCTGACCGTGGCGTTGACCAATTTACGGCTAGCCCCCCTACAGGTGATGGCGTTAGGCCACCCGGCGACGACACACTCTGACTATATTGATGCGGTGCTGGTGGAAGAGGATTATTTGGGGGATACGGCCTGTTTCTCCGAAAAAGTGATCCCGCTCCCCAAAGATTGCCTGCCCTATGTGCCTCCGGTCAATATCAGTCAGCCCGAACCTATTCGGCACTTTTATGAGCGGCCAGCGGTACATATTGCGGTTTGTGCCTCCGCGATGAAGATTAATCCGCGCTTTTTAGCCACTTGCGCAAAAATCACTCAGCGAACAACCACGCCAGTGGTCTTCCATTTTCTGGTGGGTTTTTGCTGGGGGATTAGCCATCGGGTCATGGAAAAAGCAGTTAATCACATTGTCCCGCAAGCCATCGTGTATGAACACTTGGGGTATTTGGATTATTTACAGGTGATTAATCAGTGTGACCTCTTTATTAGCCCATTCCCCTTTGGCAATACCAATGGCATTGTCGATACCGTGCGTCAGGGGCTACCCGGTGTGTGTCTGAGCGGATCTGAAGTCCATGAGCATATCGACGAAGGGCTATTTCGCCGACTGGGGTTGGCTGAAGTGCTGATTACCCATAATTTACCAGACTATATTGCGGTGACCGTGCGGCTGATTACGGATATCAAGTGGCGCAACAGTTTGCGCCGCCAGCTGCTGAAGATGCAGCCCGATCGCGTGCTGTTTACCGGTAAGCCTGAGCAGTTTGGTTTGATTGTCCGTGGCTTGCTTGATGACCATCGTGCCAGAGAGAGGCGCAATAAAAAAAGCCCCCAGTAACCATTGGGGGCTTGAGTAGACACTAACCTTTATAAGGCCAATAACCTCTATAAGGTCGATCGATTACGCCGCTTCAGTATGCCGCTGTTTCGCGGGTGACTTTACTGCCGGTTTGGCGGCCAACTCATCGGCTTCAAACTCGTCGACATTAATTGAACGCAGACGGCTCTCTTCCGCTTTGGTGAGAATCGCGGCCTCCTCGGCACTGATTTTCCCTTCCGCCAGTGCCTGTTTCGCCAGTTGATCCAAGCGGGTAAATGGCAGGCTCTTACCTGCTTCTTTACTCAGGCGCTTATGAATCGGCTCTGCGGCAATCACATCTTGCAATGCGGCTTCCAGCAGGCCTACCGGGTTAAACTCGCTCGGTGTCAGGTATTGACCACGGCCAATACGGCTACGGGTGGCTGATGGGACTTGCAGTAATTGGGCAATTTGGTGATCCAGTTTGTCTGAAGGTGCCTGATGCACGCGGCCCAATGGGAAGACCACAAACCGCATTAACCCAGCAATCAAACCATTCGGGAAGTTACGCAGCAAGTCATCCAGTGCTTGCTCTGCCTGATTCAGCGCATCCTGAACCCCCCAATGGACCAGTGGCAAATCCTCTTTCTGGCGGCCTTCATCTTCATAGCGTTTCAGTGTGGCCGAGGCCAGATACAGTTGGCTGAGAATATCCCCCAGACGGGCAGAAATACGCTCGCGACGTTTCAAGCTGCCACCCAGTACACCCATCGAGACATCGGACAGCAGTGCCAGATTGGCGCTCAGGCGGTTCATCTGTTGGTAATAGCGGCGCGTGCTGTCTTTCACTGGTGTGGCGCTGGTGCGGCCATTCGTCAGGCCCAGCCAGAAACTGCGAATCTTAGCGCTGCCGACATGACCCAGATGCCCAAACAGCGCTTTATCAAAGGCAGCAACATCATTGGATTGTGCCGCAGCCATCTCATCGAGCACAAACGGATGGCAACGAATCGCGCCCTGACCGAAGATAATCATGCTGCGAGTCAGAATATTCGCGCCCTCGACAGTGATACCAATCGGGGCACCCTGATAACTGCGCGCGATAAAGTTAGTCGGGCCAAGGCAGATGCCTTTACCGCCAGCGATATCCATCGCATCCATTACGGCGCGCTGACCACGGTGGGTGCAGTGATACTTCACAATGGCGGAGAGCACCGCCGGTTTTTCACCCAGCATGATACCGCTAGTGACCAAGATAGCGGCGGCGTCCATCACATAGGCATTACCGGCAATGCGCGCCAATGGCTCTTCAATTCCCTCCATTTTACCGATGGAGATTTTGAACTGACGGCGAATATAGGCGTAAGCCCCGATGCCCATGGCCACACTTTTCAGGCTGCCAGTCGCATTGGACGGCAGAGTAATACCGCGCCCAACCGACAGGCACTCCACCAGCATCCGCCAGCCTTGCCCGGCCATTTTTGGCCCACCGATAATGTAATCAATCGGGACAAAGATATCATTGCCGCGCGTCGGGCCATTTTGGAACGGCACGTTCAGCGGGAAGTGGCGGTGACCAATTTCCACCCCTGGGGTGTTGGTGGGGATCAGGGCGCAGGTAATCCCCAAGTCCACGGTTTCGCCCAACAGATGTTCAGGATCCGAGAGTTTGAAGGCCAAACCGAGCACGGTGGCGATAGGCGCGAGAGTGATATAGCGCTTGTTCCACGTCAGGCGCATACCCAACACCTGCTTGCCTTGCCATTCGCCCATGCAGACGGTGCCTGTATCGGGAATCGCCCCGGCATCAGAGCCAGCTTCTGGGCTGGTCAGGGCGAAACACGGAATCTCGTCACCCCGGGCCAGACCCGGCAGATAATGATTTTTTTGCTCTTCAGTGCCGTAATGTTGCAGCAATTCGCCGGGACCGAGGGAGTTAGGCACACCCACCGTGATAGCTAATATACCCGAGACACCCGAGAGCTTTTGCAGCACGCGAGCCTGAGCATAGGCAGAGAACTCAAGGCCGCCGTACTCCTTCTTAATGATCATCGCAAAGAAGCGATTCTCTTTCAGATACGCCCACAATTCTGGCGGCAGATCAGCCAGTTCGTGAGTGATCTCGAAGTCATTCGCCAGACGGCAGGCCTCTTCAACCGGCCCATCGATAAAAGCTTGCTCTTCTGCGGTTAACTGCGGTTTTGGGTAGTTATGCAGCTTCTTCCAGTCGGGTTGACCTTGGAACAAATCGCCTTCCCACCATGTCGTACCGGCATCAATGGCCTCTTTTTCGGTCCGTGACATCGCTGGCATGACTTTACGGAACATGCGCAACGCCGGGGCAGAAAACAGTGATTGGCGGAGTGGCGTGAGCAGTAGGGGCAGCAAAACAATCACCAGCGGCAATAATACCCAGTATGACCATAACTGCGACGCACCCATTGCTGCGGTGTAAACCACGAGAATCAAACTGCTGAGAGAGAGGTTCACCCGGTGATAGAACAGCACACCAATAAGAACCAGCAAGGCAACAATGCTAAGAACCATCATGATAAAGCTCCTGAGATGTAGGAGGTCTGACCTGTTGAGTGATACATTTGTTTTAGTTCATCTCATTATCTTTATCAATACCATTACATGTTATTTACAACTTATCTCACAAATTGATCGTCATTTTCGCCAAAACTCTTGTGCCTAATATGATTACAGTGCTTCTCGCTGTTTATACGATCCGGTACACTGGCGCAGGAAGATATTGATGCCATAGGACTATAAAAGAGGCTCCCATGTACCACGATTTAATCCGCAGTGAATTGAACGAAGCCGCAGATACGCTGGCAAACTTTCTGAAAGATGATGCGAATATCGATGCTATTCAGCGCGCAGCCGTCCTATTGGCTGATTCTTTTAAAGCTGGTGGCAAAGTATTGTCATGCGGCAATGGCGGCTCCCATTGTGATGCCATGCATTTTGCCGAAGAGTTGACCGGGCGCTATCGCGAAAATCGCCCAGGTTATCCGGCCATTGCTATTTCAGATGTCAGCCATCTCTCTTGCGTCAGCAATGACTTTGGTTATGACTATGTCTTCTCTCGCTATGTTGAAGCTGTCGGCCGCGAGGGGGATGTCTTGCTTGGCATTTCTACTTCAGGTAATTCAGGCAATATTATTAAGGCGATTGAAGCTGCCCGCGCCAAGGGCATGAAGGTCATCACCCTGACAGGTAAAGATGGCGGCAAAATGGCAGGCACTGCGGATATCGAAATCCGGGTTCCCCATTTCGGTTATGCCGATCGTATTCAGGAAATTCATATCAAAGCGATTCATATCTTGATCCAGTTGATTGAAAAAGAGATGGTATCTGCTAACTAATTCGAGTCGCAGGAAGGCGGCTGGCAGCGGACTCGTCGAGTCACCCAAGCCGCCAACACAGGCAACCTGAAGAGTCATGGGTAAGCGGTTAATGATTTTGAATATTCATCAATAATATGGCAATCCGGTAAATTAAAAGCGCAGCTAACACCGCTGCAACACCAAGAATGAAGGGTATACGCGGGAGGTTGGTTATGTGCGAATTGCTCGGGATGAGCGCAAATGTTCCCACGGATATTTGCTTTAGCTTTACCGGTCTAGTGCAACGAGGCGGTGGGACTGGCCCACACAAAGATGGCTGGGGGATTACTTTCTATGAAGGTAATGGTTGCCGCACGTTTAAAGATCCCAAACCGAGTTTTAATTCACCGATTGCCCGCTTGGTGCAAGACTATCCGATAAAATCTTGCGCGGTCGTTTCGCATATTCGTCAGGCAAATCGGGGGGAAGTGGCGTTAGAAAATACTCACCCATTTACTCGCGAAATGTGGGGGCGAAACTGGACTTATGCCCATAACGGTCAGCTCAAGGGTTATCGTCAATTAGATACCGGCACTTTCCGTCCCATCGGCCAGACTGACAGCGAATACGCTTTCTGCTGGTTGCTAAATCAATTGGCAAAACGCTACCCCCGCACCCCGAGTAACTGGCCAGCGGTGTTCCGCTATATCGCCACGTTATGTGAGCAACTGCGCACTAAAGGGGTGTTTAATATGCTGCTCTCGGATGGGCGTTTTGTGATGGCGTTCTGTTCGACCAATTTATATTGGATAACCCGCCGTGCGCCTTTCGGCAAAGCGACTTTGCTGGATCAAGATGTCGAGATCGATTTTCAACAACAGACGACCCCTAACGATGTGGTCACGGTGATCGCGACTCAGCCACTGACAGCAAATGAAACCTGGCACAAAATTGCACCAGGTGAGTTTTCATTATTCTGTTTTGGTGAGCAAATTTGAGTGGGTCACGGCGTACTGCGATGCTGGTGCGCTGGAGACCGGCGGGCGGCTCAGGACATACTGCCCGTTGATCACGGAAACTGAAGGTGGCATCCGATTCTTGGCAAAGTAGGCATATCCCGGCTGCAATTGACGCCAGAAGTTGTAATCCGAAGAGTTACGATGGCGCTGCATATTCTGCTCCGTCATCCGGAATGGGTAAATACTGATATCGACCTTTTCCTGACCAAAGATAAATGCTGTTTGCACGTAGTTAAATATCTCGTCCATATAAGCATCGGTCATTGCGTAACAGCCGATTGATTTGCAAGCGCCATGGATCATCAGATATTTTCCTGAATAGCCCTGTGACTTGTCATAATCATTTGGGAAGCCAATATTGATTGCTCGATAAAACTTACTGTCGGGTTTTAAATGGCGCGTATCAATAGTGTAAAACCCTTCCGGACTTTTGAAATCACCCTCACGGCGTTTTGGGCCAAGCCCACCTGAGAATTCACAAATGCGATAGCTTTGTACTAGGCGATACTCGCCCTGTAATCTGGCATATAGCTCCAGAGTACGCTCTTCTTTGAAGATCTGAATATAGACTGATGATCCGAGTAATTGCTGTTTTAGCTCTTTGGACACCGCCACAGGCTCACTGGCTGAGCTGGTGAAGGATACCGCAGGCAAACAAATTATCATCGCAAACAATAGCGCGACTTTGCCCATTATTATTCCTACTTATATTTATAGATGCCACTGACTATTCTGATTTATAGGCGCAGATTATCAGTCAGAAATTTTTTAGCAATATATGTTTTGTATAAAATAAATACCAACTCGGTAAAGTTGAGTTGATGATGCGATTTTACCGAATATATTTAGAGTTTAGCGGGGAATTATTTGTGTTTGCTTGACTCAAGTCACTGCATTTCTCAGACACTGCAAGATGTACAATGCTAAAATCATTCGCGGTTAACCTGCTCGTCGAAGGGTTATTTCATCAGTGGCATATCAGGCGAGTAAGGATATAGCATTTATTTCAGATATTCTTTCAGTAAGCATTCATGTTTGTCCAATTGACTCGGCTTTAAGCCGCCGTTTTAATGAATTATGAAAGCATCTTCTCTTTGTGTGGCTGTACACTCTGGGTTCAAGTACAGCACTTAATATCACTAATAAAGTTGTCCAACCTTATGATTAAAATAAAGAAAGGACTCGACCTACCCATTACTGGCGCACCTTTGCAGGTAGTAGAAGAGGGTCCTACTGTTCGTCGTGTCGCCCTGCTGGGTGAAGAGTATGTGGGTATGCGTCCCTCAATGTTGGTGCAAGAGGGGGATTGGGTTAAGAAAGGTCAGGTTCTGTTTGAAGATAAAAAAAATCCGGGCGTGATGTATACCGCACCGGCCAGCGGCAAAGTGAGCGCTATTAATCGTGGTGAGCGGCGGGTGCTGCAATCTGTCGTGATCGACGTTGAAGGGGATGAGCAGATCCCATTCGAACCTTACGATGAAGCTTCTCTCAATCATCTGACCAATGAACAAGTACAAAACTATTTGCTGGCATCGGGTTTATGGACCGCATTGCGAACTCGCCCCTTCAGTAAAACTCCCGTACCCGGTAGCATCCCACGCGCTATCTTTGTCAGCGCCATGGATACCCAACCACTGGCGGCTGATCCGCAGGTGATTATTGCCACTGAACCTGAGGCTTTTAAGCATGGCCTCACTGTACTCTCGCGCTTAACTGAAGGTAAAGTGCATGTTTGTCATGCACCGGGGCCGGTGATTACCAGCCACCCGAATGCTCAGGTCACTTATAATGAGTTCTCCGGCCCGCATCCGGCCGGTCTGGTTGGCACACACATTCACTTCCTTGAACCCGTGAGCGCACGCAAAACAGTTTGGCATGTGGGTTATCAGGACGTCATTGCTATCGGTAAATTATTTACCCGGGGTGAGTTGTGCACTGATCGCATCGTCGCAGTGGCTGGACCGCAAGTGAATCAACCGATTTTACTGCGTACTCGTCTTGGTGCCAGTTTATCTGAATTGACAGCCGGCAGGTTGAATGAGGGTGACAACCGCATTATTTCCGGCTCAGTCCTTAGTGGCACTGCGTCCTCGGTCACTCATGGCTATCTGGGGCGTTTCCATCAGCAAGTCTCTGTTATCCGCGAAGGGCGAGAAAAAGAGCTATTTGGCTGGATGATGCCAGGTCGCGATAAATACTCGATTACCCGCACCACGCTAGGCCATTTCTTCAAACACAAATTGTTTGCCTTCTCCACCAATATGCAGGGCGGAGAGCGCGCTATGGTGCCCATTGGTAACTATGAGCGGGTGATGCCACTGGATATTTTGGCGACACATCTGCTGCGCGACTTGCTATCCGGTGATACCGACAGTGCGCAGGCGCTCGGTTGTCTGGAGCTGGACGAAGAAGATCTGGCTTTATGCACATTTGTCTGTCCCGGTAAGTACGAATACGGTCCGGTACTGCGCGACATACTGACCAAGATTGAGCAGGAAGGATAACCTATGGGCCTGAAAAGTTTTCTTGAGAAAATAGAGCACCACTTTGAAGCGGGTGGCAAACTAGAAAAGTACTATCCGCTGTATGAAGCTGCTGCCACCATTTTCTATACTCAGGGCAAAGTGACTCCGGGTGCTTCTCATGTACGAGATGCCATCGATCTAAAGCGGATGATGATTCTGGTCTGGCTGGCGGTCTTCCCGACGATGTTCTGGGGGATGTACAACGTCGGTGCTCAGGCGATTCCGGCACTGAACCAGCTCTACAGTGGCGTGGAGCTACAACAAATTATTGCCGGTGACTGGCATTACCAATTGGCACACCTGCTAGGGGCCTCTTTTGCTCCCGATGCCGGCTGGATAAGTAAGATGGTACTGGGTGCCGCCTATTTCCTGCCAATTTATGCGGTGGTGTTTTTGGTCGGCGGCTTCTGGGAAGTCGTTTTCTCCATTGTCCGCAAACATGAAATCAACGAAGGTTTCTTCGTTACTTCCATCTTATTCTCCCTGATTGTGCCGCCGACATTGCCTCTTTGGCAGGCGGCGTTGGGGATCTCTTTTGGCGTGGTTATCGGCAAAGAGATCTTCGGTGGCACGGGGCGTAACTTCCTCAATCCCGCTTTGGCTGGGCGTGCTTTCCTGTTCTTTGCTTATCCTGCACAGATCTCAGGTGACTTAGTGTGGACCGCTGCGGATGGTTTTTCCGGCGCAACCCCATTGTCACAATGGACGGTCAATGGTAGCCACAGCTTGGTCAATACAGTGACCCAGCAACCTATCACTTGGATGGATGCATTCCTCGGCAATGTTCCCGGTTCTATTGGCGAAGTCTCTACGCTGATGATTCTGATTGGCGGTGCCATTATTCTGTTTGCCCGCGTAGCATCTTGGCAGATTGTGGCTGGCGTGATGATTGGCATGATTGCGACCGCGTGTTTATTTAACTGGATAGGTTCGTCCACCAACCCGCTATTTGCCATGCCATGGTATTGGCACTTGGTACTGGGCGGCTTTGCTTTCGGCATGATCTTTATGGCGACCGACCCTGTCTCAGCCTCCTTCACCAATGTCGGTAAGTGGTGGTATGGCGGTTTGATTGGCGCGATGTGTGTCCTTATCCGCGTCATCAATCCGGCTTATCCGGAGGGAATGATGCTGGCTATCCTGTTCGCCAACCTGTTTGCACCCCTGTTTGACTATGTGGTTGTGCAGGCCAACATCAAGCGGAGGAAAGCTCGTGGCGAGTGATAAACCAAGAAATAATGACAGCATCGGCAAAACATTGCTGGTGGTGATTGTGCTCTGTTTGGTCTGTTCCGTGGTAGTCGCGGGTGCGGCTGTGGGCTTGAAAGCCAAGCAGCAAGAGCAGCGCCTGCTGGATAAACAGCGCAATATTCTGGCGGTGACCGGATTACTGCAACCGAGAATGCCCGCAGAAGAGGTGCAGCGGGAATTTGCGGCACGGATTGAACCGAGATTACTGGATTTACAAAGTGGCGAGTTTATCAAACAAGATCCCGCCACCTTTGACCGTACTCAGGCGCTGCGAGATAACCAAATGAGTATCGCACTGACTGCGGCACAAGATACCGCTGGTATCCGTCGTCGGGCGAATGTGGTTGAGATCTATCTGGTGCGCGGTGAAGGCGGGCAGATCAACCAAATTGTCTTGCCGGTCTATGGCTCTGGTTTGTGGTCAATGATGTATGCCTTTGTGGCCATTGATAGCGACGGCAAAACTGTTCGCGGCATTACCTATTACGATCATGGTGAGACACCGGGGCTGGGCGGCGAGATTGAAAACCCAATTTGGCGTAACCAGTGGATTGGTAAGCGGTTATTTGATGAGCAGGGGCAACCCGCTATCCGTATCGTTAAAGGGCGTGCGCCCGCTAACGACCCCCATGCGATAGATGGTTTATCAGGGGCGACGCTGACCTCAAACGGGGTGCAAAACAGCTTCGATTTTTGGCTTGGTGAAAACGGCTTTGGCCCGTTCCTGAAAAAAGTACGCGAAGGAGCGTTAAAAAATGGCTGATACCAAAGAGATTAAGCGGGTCTTATTCGGGCCGTTATTTGACAACAACCCGATTGCGTTACAGATCCTTGGGGTTTGCTCTGCGCTGGCGGTGACGACCAAGCTGGAAACCGCCTTGGTGATGACACTGGCGGTGACCTTGGTGACGGCGTTCTCCAGTTTCTTCATCTCATTGATTCGAAATCATATTCCAAACAGTGTGCGCATCATTGTTCAGATGGTAATTATTGCCTCGTTGGTGATTGTGGTGGATCAGGTCTTGCGCGCTTATGCCTATGAGATATCCAAACAGCTATCGGTATTTGTTGGCTTGATAATCACAAACTGCATTGTGATGGGGCGTGCGGAAGCCTACGCGATGAAATCCCCGCCGATTGAAAGCTTCATGGATGGCATTGGGAATGGTTTAGGCTATGGCGTGATTTTAGTGCTGGTGGGCTTTGTCCGCGAACTGATTGGCTCGGGTAAATTATTTGGTGTGACGGTCCTGGAAACAGTTCAGAACGGTGGGTGGTATCAGCCGAATGGATTATTCCTGCTAGCACCTAGCGCATTCTTTATCATTGGTTTGCTGATTTGGGGTCTGCGAACCCTGAAACCTGCGCAGATTGAGAAGGAGTAATTGACGATGGAACATTACATCAGTCTGTTTGTCCGCGCAGTGTTTGTGGAGAATATGGCTTTAGCGTTCTTCTTGGGGATGTGCACTTTTCTGGCGGTTTCCAAGAAAGTGGCCACGGCCTTTGGTCTGGGTATTGCCGTGACGGTCGTTTTAGGTATCTCAGTACCGGCGAATAATTTGGTTTATAACCTTGTGCTACGGGATGGCGCATTGGTGGAGGGGGTTGATCTCAGTTTCCTGAGCTTCATCACCTTTATTGGTGTTATCGCCGCCATTGTGCAAGTGCTGGAGATGATCCTCGATCGCTATTTCCCAGCCCTGTACAA
Organism: Yersinia mollaretii ATCC 43969; assembly: GCF_013282725.1. NCBI lineage: Bacteria > Pseudomonadati > Pseudomonadota > Gammaproteobacteria > Enterobacterales > Yersiniaceae > Yersinia > Yersinia mollaretii. The sequence goes on from NZ_CP054043.1 coordinate 2,327,188, forward strand.
CGCACTAGGTATTTTCTTACCACTGATTACCGTGAACTGCGCCATCTTTGGCGGCGTGTCATTTATGGCGCAACGTGATTACAACTTCCCCGAATCGATTGTTTATGGTTTTGGTTCAGGTATGGGCTGGATGTTGGCTATTGTGGCGCTGGCGGGTATTCGCGAAAAAATGAAATATGCCAATGTGCCTGCGGGCTTACAGGGGTTAGGGATCACCTTTATCACGACCGGATTGATGGCATTGGGGTTTATGTCTTTCGCCGGTGTGAGCCTATAAAAGCAGGAATAATTCATGGAAATAATTCTGGGCGTAGTGATGTTCACCCTCATAGTGCTAGCGCTGACGGTGATGATTTTATTTGCCAAATCAAAGTTGGTGAATACCGGTGATATTAGTATTGATATCAACGATGACGCGGAAAAAAGTTTTGTTGCTCCAGCGGGGGATAAGCTACTCAATATGTTGTCCAGCCACGGTATTTTTGTCTCTTCAGCCTGTGGCGGTGGCGGCTCTTGTGGGCAGTGCCGAGTAAAGATTAAAGAGGGGGGCGGGGATATTCTGCCCACTGAGCTTTCGCATATCTCAAAGCGCGAAGCTAAAGAGGGGTGTCGGCTGGCTTGTCAGGTTAGCGTGAAGCAAAATCTGAAAATTGAATTGCCAGAAGAGATCTTTGGTGTGAAAAAATGGGAGTGTGAAGTTATCTCCAATGATAACAAAGCCACATTTATCAAAGAGCTAAAGCTGAAAATACCTGATGGTGAGGTTGTCCCATTCCGCGCGGGTGGCTTTATTCAAATAGAGGCTGAACCCCACACAGTAAAATATGCTGATTTTGAGGTGCCAGCGGAATATCGTGGCGACTGGGATAAATTCAATTTGTTCCGGTATGTGTCAGTCGCCACTGAGCAGACAGTGCGTGCTTACTCCATGGCCAACTACCCAGATGAGCGCGGTATTATCATGCTTAACGTGCGTATTGCCGTGCCACCCCCTTCACAACCTGATGCGCCACCGGGGATTATGTCCTCCTATATCTGGTCACTGAAACCGGGTGACAGAGTGGTTATTTCCGGGCCATTCGGTGAGTTTTTTGCCAAAGATACCAATGCAGAGATGGTCTTTATTGGCGGTGGTGCAGGGATGGCACCAATGCGCTCACATATCTTTGATCAGCTCAAGCGGTTACATTCGAAGCGCAAAATCAGCTTTTGGTATGGTGCTCGTTCACGGCGCGAAATGTTCTACGAAGAAGATTTTGACCAGTTACAGGCTGAGAATGATAATTTCCGTTGGCATGTTGCGCTCTCAGACCCACAGCCAGAGGATAACTGGACGGGCTATACGGGGTTCATTCACAACGTATTGTTAGAAAATTATCTTAAAAATCATCCGGCACCGGAAGATTGTGAATTCTATATGTGTGGCCCGCCAATGATGAATGCGGCAGTCATCAAAATGCTGAAAGATCTCGGCGTGGAAGACGATAATATTATGCTTGATGATTTCGGTGGCTAATTTCTTACCATCCGGCTTCAAGTCTGTAGGGAATAGAGCTATTGGGGATATCGTGCAAAAACAGTTAATACATTGGCTAATGGTTGTGGTGGTGGCGTTGTTGCTGACGGGGTGTGGCCCCGAGCAAATCAATCTCGATGGTAAAACCATGGGAACCTCATACTCAATTAAGTATGTGAGTGACTCATCGACACCTAGCCCAGAGAAGCTACAGCAGGAAATAGATCGCGAGTTGGAAGCCGTTAATGACCAGATGTCGACTTATCGGCCAGGTTCTGAATTGAGCCGTTTTAACACCAGCCGAGAGGTGGATACCCCTTTCCCCGTTTCTGCTGCGACAGCGAAAGTGGTCCGGGAAGCAATTCGAATTAACCGCCTGACCGACGGCGCATTGGATGTGACTGTCGGGCCATTGGTCAATTTATGGGGGTTCGGCCCGGAAGGGCGACCAGATACGGTGCCTACCGAAGCTGAAATTGCTAAACGTCGGGCGTGGGTCGGTATTGATAAACTGGCGGTAGAAAACGGGGCTTTGGTCAAACGAATCCCCGAACTGTATGTCGATCTCTCCTCTATTGCTAAAGGTTATGGGGTCGATGTAGTGGCTGAATATCTGGAAGCTAATAATATCACCAACTATATGGTTGATATCGGTGGTGAAGTGCGGACTCGTGGCAACAATGGGGAGAGCAAACCGTGGCGCATTGCGATTGAGAAGCCCGTGTCTGGCATGGCACAAAGTGCCCAAGAGATTATTGAGCCTGGGCGCATGGCAATAGCCACTTCTGGGGATTATCGTAACTATTTCGAACAGAATGGTGTCCGTTATTCTCACACTATTGATCCTGATACCGGCCGACCCATTAACCATCGGTTGGTGTCGATCACGGTTCTAGATCCGAGCTGTATGACAGCGGATGGGCTATCGACTGGGCTAGATGTTCTTGGACCGGAGCGGGGAATGGCATTAGCCAATCTGCTTGATATTCCGGTATTGATGATTGTCAAAACCGATCAGGGCTTTGAGGAACGCTATTCCGATGCATTCCAGCCTTATCGACAAAAACGGCCTTAATCGGAGGAGATATGTTGACTGTTTTTATCGCGTCCTTTGTCTTCTTCCTATTGGCTATCGCTGCGATGTCGCTCGGCTATATCGTAAAACGTAAAACCTTACAGGGCAGTTGTGGCGGCATTGGGGCGTTGGGGATGGAAAAAGTCTGTGATTGCCCTGAGCCTTGTGATGCTCGTAAGAAACGTTTGGCGAAAGAGTCTGCTCGCCAGAAGGCGCTGGATAAATATCGTATTTTATAGCTAGCGGTAAGACCGATAAAATAGCGTCGATACGATAAATATCGTAGAGACGACAAAGCCCCAGTCAGCTATTTGTTGTCTGGGGCTTTATTATTCAGATAGTTTAATATCCAATTTGTGTGGGTAATAAATTAATGTGTTTTTTTATTTGCTATTTCTACACTCCCTTTGGATTTTCTAATTACTGATTGTTACTACAAATACCTATTGTCGTTGACAATTTTTTTAAACATGGCAGGTGAATCAACTAGGATGCCATCTGCACCCAGTTCTTTCGCTTTTTTATAGTCTTCAAGAGTATTGATACCGAAGAAGATAATATGTGCGTTAGTGTTTTTACGGAAACAGTCAACAGCTTCTTTATCCCAACTTAATACCGCGTTAGAACGCCCTTCACCTAGCGTATATTTCTCTACGACTTCAACGTTGCGATGTAATTCCAATCCATACCAACGATCTTTATTATCTGTTGGTAAATCACATTTATGATCCATGGTGATGTTGGCTAACTGAGTCCGCGTAAGGTCGCGGCTTTCGAAACGTTTTACCTGATGTGATGGATCATTTGTCTTATTCACTGCGTCCAGCGCAGTTAAGTAAGTATCGTCGGTGGAGTAGACACGGGTGCGGGATAGGCGGTTTTCCTCATTTTTAGTAGTCGCCTCAAGTACTTTTTGTAGCACTTTGGCAAAAGTCGCCGGATTTGCATCTGGGGATTTGATGTCGAGATAAAATGTGGTGGTAGGAAACTGTTTCAATACTTCATCAAGTGTGGGAATACCAATATGCGCATCTGTCTTAGGTGTAATATTATTTTTTTTATCATAAGCAACATTAGCGCCAACTTTTGCAAGTTGCTGTGCAGTATAATCAGAGATCTTTCCTGATTCATTCGTTAATTCCTTAAGGTCAGAGGGGCGATACAATACGGGAATATTATCTTTTGACAATTGCAGTGTGATCCAAATTGCATTGGCATCATTATCTAACGCTTTTTTGATGGCAGGTAGTGTATTTTCCGGTGCGTCAGCCGTTCCCCCACGGTGAGCAATAATTTGTGGTGTCGGGTGTAATACAGGCGATGCAACAGACTGTGCGTTTGCTGAAAAACCAGAAGATAATAGTAAAGTCGCCATTATATAATTTCGCATAATATTGAGTTTCCATCCATTAGTGAATAATGAATCTTTCTGAGGTTAATGTTAATCATATAACTAACATTTTACGACTCTGTCGAATTTAATGATTTTTTTATAAAAATAAATAACAAAATACTTAAAAACCTCAATAACAGAATTCAATTCTGTTATATGTGTAATTGGTTGGTGTTTTGATTAGGATAATTACTACCACCTTTCAACTGAAGGATTGGGTAGGCACTATGAGTTAGGATAATCTTGAATTTCCCTCATTTAACTGTATTCTTATACAGTGGTTTGTGGCGAGGGGGGTGACATGCGAAAGATTATTCATGTGGATATGGATTGCTTCTTCGCGGCAGTGGAAATGCGCGACGATCCTGGCCTGCGCGATATTCCCATTGCAATTGGCGGCAGCCGGGATCGGCGTGGTGTCATCAGCACTGCCAATTATCCCGCCAGACGTTATGGCGTACGCAGTGCTATGCCAACGGCGATGGCTCTGAAACTGTGCCCGCAGCTCAAAGTTATCCCTGGCCGAATGGCGGCGTATAAAGAAGCTTCACTGCATATTCGTGAAATTTTTGCCCGCTATACCCCATTGATTGAGCCGCTATCCTTGGATGAAGCCTATCTGGATGTGTCTGATTGCCTCGTGTGCAGCGGCTCAGCGACGTTAATTGCACAAGAAATTCGCCAGTCGATTGCTGATGAATTGCACCTGACGGCTTCGGCAGGCATCGCTCCCATCAAGTTTCTCGCCAAGATCGCATCTGATTTAAATAAGCCCAATGGGCAATATGTGATTACGCCCGATCAGGTTTTGCCCTTCCTGCATGATTTACCGCTGAGCAAAATTCCTGGTGTCGGGAAAGTGACCGCAAAACGTTTACAAGAAGTGGGCTTGGTCACCTGTAGTGATGTGCAAAACTATCCGCAAGCTGAATTATTGAAGCGTTTTGGTAAATTTGGGCATGTGCTATGGGAGCGCAGCCATGGCATTGATGAGCGAGAGATCTCGCCCGATCGCTTGCGTAAATCGGTGGGTGTCGAAAGAACCTTGGCAGAAGACATTCATGATTGGGATAGCTGTGAATCATTGATTGAACAGCTATATGCTGAGCTGGAAACTCGCTTGCGTAAGGTGAGGCCGGATCTGCATATTGCCCGGCAAGGGGTTAAGCTGAAATTTCATGATTTTCAGCAAACAACACAGGAACATGTTTGGCCGCAACTGAATAAAGCTGATTTGCTGCAAGTGGCGCGAACCGCGTGGAACGAGCGGCGTGCAGGGCGGGGAGTGAGGTTAGTGGGGTTACATGTCACCCTGCTTGACCCACAACTGGAGCGGCAATTGCTGCTTAGCTGGGAATAACGCGGCATAAAAAAACGGCAGACCCATCAAGCCCGCCGTTATCGTATCAATAGGTTGGTTAAACCTATTTATGCGCGTTCTGGAATCGCTTTCAACAGCGCAGTCAGCAGCTGCCAATATTGACCCACGCTCTCAATATGAACCTGCTCATCCGGTGAATGCGGGCCGGTCATGGTTGGCCCAATCGACACCATATCCATATCTGGGTAAGGTTTTTTGAACAAACCACACTCTAAACCGGCATGGATGACCATGATATTCGGTGTCTTGTTAAATAACTTTTGGTAGGTTTCCCGCACCAATGCCATCACTGGTGAGCTAGGATCTGGCTGCCATCCTGGGTAGCCGCCTTTTGGCGAGGTTTTAGCGCCCGCCAACTCACCCACTGCCGTCAGCATGCTTACCACGTAATCTTTACCGCTGTCGATCAGAGAGCGAATCAGGCAAATGATCTCTGCTTCATTCTCATTCATGGTCACCACACCCACATTCAGTGAGGTTTCTACCACGCCTTTCACGGCATCGCTCATGCGAATTACCCCGTTTGGCGTCGCATTTAAGAGTGCCACCAAACGCTGTTGGGTCTCTTTTGTCAGGGCTTTTGCATCGGTAGTGACGGGTTCCAGCACCACAGTCAGATTTTTTTCCACTGCGGACAATTCGTTTTTCAACGTCGCCAGATAATCTTGGCTCAAGCTTTTCAGCTGATCGACTTTATCTGCGGCGATGGCTAGCGTCACAGAGCCTTCACGAGGGATGGCGTTACGCAATGTGCCACCATTCAGATCCAATACTCGCAAGTCTAAATCTTTTGCCTGCTCAAACAGGAAGCGGGCCAGCAGCTTGTTGGCATTGCCTAAACCTAAATGGATATCCGCGCCAGAGTGACCGCCCTTCAGGCCCTTTAAGGTCAGTTTCAGGGTTTGATAACCCGCAGGAACTGCTTCGCGCTTCAGCGCCAACGTCGTAATGAAATCAATACCACCGGCGCAACCCATATAGATTTCGCCCTCCTGCTCGGAGTCGGTGTTGATCAGAATATCGGCTTTCAGCCAGTTAGGTTGCAGGCCGAATGCGCCATCCATCCCCGCTTCTTCTGTCATGGTCAGCAGCACTTCCAGTGGACCATGCTCGACGCTATCGTCAGACAATACTGCCAGCGCAGAGGCCATACCAATACCGTTATCAGCCCCTAATGTGGTGCCACGGGCTTTAACCCATTCACCATCGATATAAGGTTGGATAGGGTCTTTGGTGAAGTCATGTACCGTATCATTATTCTTCTGTGGAACCATATCCAAATGGGCTTGCAGTGCAACGGGCTTACGGTTCTCCATCCCTTTGGTAGCAGGCTTACGCAGCAGGATATTACCGACTTGATCACGCTCGGCATGCAGACCTTTTTCTTTGGCCCACGTCATAATATGCTGCGCTAGCGCTTCTTCATGGTAAGACGGGTGTGGAATTGAGCAGATTTTTGCGAAAATATCCCACAACGGCTGAGGCGAAAGTTGAGACAGTTCAGACACTGTAAGTCTCCTGTAATAGCATTCTCATCTTGGCAACCTCGTAATGGAGATGCCAGAGACGCTATTGGGTTGATGACTAAAGATTTTAGGGGTGGTGACACACCGCCATCAAGATGGCGAGATAGTTTGAGAATATCACTTTCATTGGCATTGCGCGCGTATCGCCGCACAATTACCGCATCCGATCCGATTAATTAGCCAGATAATTGCTGGTTTTTATCCGGCTGGCTCACTATAATCTCGCGCAACCTTTTTTCCCCTTCTGATACATGGCAAGCCACTTCTAGACTGGCTGGGATTACATTTTATGAGCGAAAAATACGTCGTTACCTGGGATATGTTGCAAATTCACGCCCGCAAACTGGCACAGCGTTTACTGCCAGCCGAGCAATGGAAAGGTATCATCGCGGTGAGCCGTGGTGGGTTAGTACCGGCTGGTATTCTGGCGCGTGAGCTGGGTATTCGTTATGTAGACACCGTATGCATTTCTAGCTATGACCATGATAATCAACGTGATCTTAAAGTCTTAAAGCGTGCTGAAGGCGATGGCGAAGGCTTTATCGTGATTGATGATTTGGTGGATACCGGTGGCACCGCGAAAGCCATTCGCGATATGTATCCGAAAGCACACTTTGTGACTATCTTCGCCAAACCGGCTGGCCGCCCATTAGTTGATGACTATGTAGTTGATATCCCTCAGGACACATGGATTGAACAACCATGGGATATGGCGGTGACTTTTGTTGCCCCTTTAAGCGGTAAATAATTTAGCTGACTTTAAACGCTCGGTATTGACCGGGCGTTCCATTTTCCTCGCAGTATGAGTACACTGACTCCATCTGAGCAGCCCTTACCGGGCCTGATTCACGGCTTATGGAGGCTATTGTTACCATGGCACAAGCCAACCTTTCTGAAATTCTGTTCAAACCCAAATTTAAGCATCCTGAAACCTCGACGTTAGTCCGGCATGCCCATTGCAATCATCCTATGAGTGTTCATTCAGCACTGGATGGTGATACCGCTAGCCACTGGTATCGCATGATAAACCGCCTCATCTGGACTTGGCGTGGTGTCGATCCACTTGAAATAGAAGAAGTCTTATCGCGGATTGCCTGTTCAAAGGCGGAGCATAGCGATAACGAACTGCTGGATACCGTGGTGGGTTATCGTAATGGTAACTGGATTTATGAGTGGGCCCATCAAGCGATGCAGTGGCAGCAAAAAGCGATGGAAGAAGCTGATCCGGTGAATGCGGGTCAATATTGGTTAAACGCGGCCAATCTTTACAGCATCGCCAGTTACCCGCACTTAAAAGGTGATGAGCTGGCCGAGCAAGTCGAAGTGCTGTCAAATCGTGCCTATGAAGCTGCCGCTGAGCACTTGCTCTACACATTGAAAAAGCTCGATTTCACGATTTCCGATGGTGGCACACTCTCTGGCTTCCTGCATATGCCAACGGTGGGCAGTGCGCCATTCCCAACGGTACTGATATGCGGTGGGCTGGATACCCTACAAGGGGATTACCACCGCTTATTCCGCGACTATCTGGCCCCAAAAGGGATCGCCATGTTGACCATCGACATGCCATCCGTAGGGGCATCATCCCGCTGGAAATTAACGCAAGATACCAGTTATCTGCACCAACAAGTGTTGCAGGCATTGCCGAATATTCCTTGGGTTGATCATCAGCGAGTCACTGTTTTCGGCTTACGTTTTGGTGCCAATGTGGCAGTGCGCTTAGGTTATCTTGAGCCTCAGCGGGTCCGCGCAGTGGCTTGCCTTGGGCCGATTGTTCACCATCTTTTGTGCAACAGCGATAGCCAGCGCAAAGTGCCGGACATGTATATGGATGTGATGGCCAGTCGCTTGGGCATGGCAGATGCGTCGGATGAGACACTGAAAACAGAAATGAACCGCTACTCCCTGAAAACACAGGGGTTGTTGGGACGGCGCTGCCAAACGCCCATGCTGGCAGGCTTCTGGGAAAATGATCCCTTCAGCCCGAAAGAGGAGTCGAAACTCATCTGTTCTTCCTCCGCTGATGGCAAGTTATTGGCTATACCATCTACACCACTGTATGACAATTTCCATCGCGCATTATTGCAAACCAGCGAATGGTTAGAAGATAAAATGCGTTAATGAGTTGCTAATTTTTAACAGTTTGCTAAAAAGGTGCGTCTACATAAGGAGATTTAAGAATGACGTCAACCAGTGCTCATCCTAAAAGCAAGCTTATGAAACGTTTTGCAGCTTTGGGGCCATACCTACGTGAAGGGCAGTGCCAGAATGACCGTTTTTTCTTTGACTGTTTAGCTGTTTGCGTCAATGTAAAGCTTGCTCCAGAGAAGCGTGAGTTCTGGGGGTGGTGGATAGAGCTGGAGCCAGCGGCAGACCACTTCACCTATGTTTACCAGTTTGGCCTGTTTAACAAAGAGGGCAGTTGGAAGGCGGAAAACATTAAAGATCCTGAAGTACAAGAGAAGTTGGAGACCACATTGCGTGGTTTTCATAAGCGTCTAGCCGAAATGCTGACCTCTATTGAGATGAAATTGGTGCCAGCGCAAGATTTTAGCGAACAGCCAGTTAAGTTATCCGCGTAAGAGTTGAGTTGTTACTCCCTAATTAAGAAGCATATTCCCCCTTTTAGCACAATAAAAGGGGGAATATATGGCTATGCCTGTTGGCATAATGCTTCGCGCCTGCTACAAAGTTCCCTCTATCATCTCTTTTTTATTTATCCAAACGGCAGAAAAATTATGAGTGGCAGCCAGACATTGGTTGTGAAATTGGGGACGAGTGTACTGACGGGCGGCTCCCGTCGTCTTAACCGTGCCCATATTGTTGAACTGGTGCGCCAATGCGCCCAGCAACACGCCAAAGGTCATCGTATTGTTATTGTTACCTCCGGGGCGATTGCTGCCGGACGTGAACACTTGGGTTACCCGGAATTACCCGCCACCATTGCATCGAAGCAACTGCTGGCCGCCGTCGGGCAAAGTCGGCTGATTCAGCTCTGGGAGCAGCTATTTTCTATCTATGGCATTCATGTGGGCCAGATGCTGCTGACCCGTGCTGATTTAGAAGATCGTGAGCGTTTTTTGAATGCTCGCGACACCATGAACGCTTTGCTGGATAATCGCATCGTTCCTGTCATCAATGAGAATGATGCCGTCGCCACCGCTGAAATCAAAGTGGGCGACAACGACAATCTCTCCGCGCTGGCAGCGATTTTGGCGGGGGCGGATAAGTTGCTGTTACTGACCGATCAAGCGGGCTTATACACCGCCGATCCTCGCAACAACCCAGAAGCAGAGCTGATTCGCGAAGTGCATGGTATTGATGATGCTTTGCGCGAGATTGCGGGCGACAGTGTTTCGGGCCTTGGAACCGGGGGGATGGCAACCAAACTGCAAGCTGCCGATGTTGCCTGTCGCGCAGGGATTGATGTGGTGATTGCGGCAGGGAGTCAGGTCGGTGTGATTGCAGATGTGATTGATGGCACCCCCGTCGGCACCCGCTTCCACTCACTGGAAACCCCGCTGGAAAACCGCAAACGCTGGATTTTTGGTGCGCCACCGGCGGGCGAAATTACCGTCGATGACGGCGCTGTCTCTGCCATTATGGAGCGGGGAAGTTCGCTATTGCCAAAAGGGATTCGCAGCGTCAAAGGGGACTTCTCCCGTGGTGAAGTGATCCGCATCCGTAACCTCAGTGGGCGGGATTTGGCCCACGGCGTTTCACGTTATAACAGTGACGCCTTGCGCCTGCTAGCGGGTCACCACTCGCAACAAATCAGTGAAATCCTCGGCTATGAATACGGCCCAGTGGCTGTTCACCGTGACGATATGATTGTCAGTTAAGGAGCAAGCATGAGCATGCTGGAACAGATGGGGAAGGCCGCCAAACAAGCCTCCTGGCAATTGGCGATGCTAAGCACGGCCAAAAAGAATCAGGCACTCGCGGTCATTGCAAACCTGCTGGAGTCTGAAAGTCAGGCCATCTTGCAGGCCAATGAACAAGACATGAAAGCTGCCCGTGACAGTGGCATGAGTGAAGCGCTGCTCGATCGGTTGTTATTATCGCCCGCGCGATTAGCCGCCATTGCTAATGATGTACGCCAGGTATGCCGCCTGAATGACCCTGTGGGCCGGGTGATTGATGGTAGCCTGCTCGACAGCGGCTTAAAACTCGAACGCCGCCGTGTGCCACTGGGGGTGATTGGTGTCATTTATGAGGCCCGCCCTAATGTCACCATTGATGTGGCCAGCTTATGCCTGAAGACCGGCAATGCGGTCATTTTGCGCGGTGGTAAAGAGACGCATCACACCAATCAGGCGACGGTGAAAGTGATCCAACAGGCGCTGGAGCAGTGCGGTTTACCCGCAGCAGCAGTGCAGGCGATTGAAAGTCCCGATCGCGAGTTGGTGAATGAATTGCTGCGGATGGATCGCTATGTCGATATGTTGATTCCCCGTGGTGGTGCGGGTTTACATAAATTGTGCCGCGAGCAGTCAACCATTCCAGTGATTACTGGTGGAATCGGTGTTTGCCACACTTTTGTCGATGAAAGCGCAGACATTGAGAAAGCACTGTTGGTCATTGAAAACGCAAAAATTCAGCGGCCAAGCGCCTGTAACTCACTGGAAACGCTGCTGGTTCATCAGGCCATCGCCGAAAGCTTCCTGCCCGTATTGAGCGCCAGAATGCATGCTTTTGGTGTGACACTGCACGCCAGCCCGCAAGCCATGCCGTATCTGGCAGAAGGTCAGGCTAAAGTGGTGGCGGTGGAGGCGGCAGATTATGATGACGAATGGTTATCACTGGATCTGAATGTGGACATCGTGGCTGATATTGATGCCGCCATTAGTCACATCCGTGAACACGGCACCAGCCACTCCGACGCTATTTTGACGCGCTCACTCAGCAGTGCCGAACATTTTGTCCGTGCGGTAGACTCCTCAGCGGTCTATGTGAATGCCAGTACGCGCTTCACCGATGGGGGGCAATTTGGTTTGGGGGCAGAGGTGGCTGTCAGCACACAAAAACTCCATGCGCGCGGCCCTATGGGGTTGGATGCATTAACCACCTATAAGTGGATTGGCTACGGTGACGATTTAGTCCGTAACTGATTAACTGCCAATAATGGCGTGGGTATTAAAGCGATATTGGGCCTATGCCAATGTCGCTTTATTTTTATGCCTATTTTAGTTTCGTAGAAATATAAAATAATCACTAAAGTCATTTTATCACCTGCCGATAACTAACCTGTTATCTATATGCTTATTAATTATCTCGGTAGCTAGAGTGATAAATTAAAGATGGGGAATGGCAGGTGAGCGAAGCGTCGAAAGAAAATTTTATCAAAACGAATAAATTAGCAATCTGTGCAATTCTTCGCGATTTAAAGAAGAATGATACTGCCGTGATGGTGACACATGCGCGCGGGCAATTTATTAGCCGTATTCTGGATGTGGTACCCGAAACCAATCAGTTTATTTTTGATTTTGGCAGCGTAGGACATGAAAACATTTCAGCCCTTGCTGCTAATCAAATAACGATTATTGCGGAACCTACCGGTGCGAAAATCGAGTTTACCTGCAATCCATTGAAAGAAATAAAGTATCTGTCACTGCCCGCTTTTAGTACCGCCCTCCCTGATCAGCTCTATTTCATCCAGCGCCGGGAGTATTTTCGTGTCAACATTCCGCAGTGGCCCGCTTATTATTGCTCTGGGAAATTCGTTGATGGCACCCCCTTTTCCTATACGCTAGCCGATATCTCCTTGGGCGGGATGGGGTTATATGCCGCGAAAGGCAGTGAGTTCCCTCTGCAAGGATGTGGCATTCTGCGTGATGTCTCGGTTGATTTATGTGGTTTTGGTATTTTTAAACTGGATCTGCAATTTATCCGAGCCATTGATAAGCAGGTGGTCAATAACAAAGGTGAAACACTCACAGTGCAACGCCTGAGTTTTAAATTCCCTCGCTTAAGCCCCATTCAGGAGAAAGGATTGCAACGCGCCATTTTTGAGCTGGAAAAGCAGCAAACTGCCAAGGCGCGAAAATTTCAGGACAGTATTTAGTTTTTGGTACGATGAGTGATGACCTGTGGCTGATGTAATAGTGCATTGGCAGCAGGTATCCTATTTTTCTGACTGGCTATCGCCACCACCCACAGATATTTCCCCCTTCTGGTATGGCCTGATCCCTAATTTCATTTTTGGACTATAGTTAATCCTATTCAGCTTTCTTGCTGCGCTACGTTTATTGCGTATTGTCAGCCTTTATTTGCTTCTTTTTATGACTGAAGGCTTTGGTGCATCAGTCTGTTGCTTTCCACCTTCATTCAGCCATTTTGACAGCACTCCGCCTGTCAGAACATTTTCTGCGCCCTATCACGCGGCTCGTCAGGCTCAGGACGTTCACCTGTTCGGAAAGGTAGCTATGAAATCAATTATCAACACTATTCTTGGATCACGAACGACAAGCAACCTCTGGCATGATTCTGCCCCGGTAAGGGAGGAGTTATTCAGTGTCGAGCGGTTGGAGCAACATGCTGAAAGTTTAGCCAAAGCACAATCGATCACGGACCATCCCCCACGGGTCTCCACACTGCATTCCCGCCTCAATGATAACGCCGATACCTTGCTGGCCGCCTATCGGGCCAGCGCAGCAGAGCTGGAAAAGGGCCATGCGGTTGTGCCTGCGGCTGAATGGCTGCTGGATAATTATCATCTGGTTGAGGAGCAAATCCGCGAAATCCGGGATGACCTACCACCGGGTTACTATCGCCAGTTACCGAAACTGGCTGATGGCCCCTTTGCCGGTTATCCACGGGTGTTTGGCATGACTTGGGCCTTTGTGGCGCACACTGACAGCCATCTGGACCCCGATGTTTTGTGCCGTTTTATTATGGCCTATCAGCGTGTCCAGCCGCTGACTATCGGCGAACTCTGGGCGGTCGCGATTACACTGCGCATCGTGCTGATAGAGAATTTACGTCGTCTGGCGGATCAGATAACCCAAGGGCGCAAAGCCCGCGCAGATGCTGAAGCACTGGCGAATCGCTTATTGGCGAGCGGGGAGAGCCGCTTTGCGCTGGAGTCCGATATTGCCATGCGCTCAACTGAGCCGCTATCGGAGCCATTTGCGGCTCACTTGGCAAAGCGATTACGGGATCAAGATCCGCGCACCACGCCCGCGCTGGGGTGGCTGGAAGATCGCCTGAAGCTACAAGGGTTATCCGTCAGCGAAGTCGTGCAACATGCCCAATTGCGCCAAGGGACATCGAATGTCTCGATACGCAATGTGATTACCAGCATGCGGTTGATCTCAGATATCGACTGGGCGGATCTGTTTGAGAGCGTCAGTCTGGTGGATGCCTGCTTACGGCAAGGGAGCGCCTTTGCCAGCATGGATTTTCAAACCCGCAATCTCTACCGCAGCGCCATCGAACAGTTGTGTCGTGGTTCCACCTTCACTGAACTGGAGATTGCCAATCTCGCCTTGCAAGCGGCGCAGGATGCCGCCAGCAGCGCCGAACCGGAGGAGGTTGAGCGCTGTCGTGACCCCGGTTATCACTTAATTGGTGCCGGGCGGCGTGAATTGGAGAGTCAACTCAGATTTAGCCCCTCAATGCGTCAATGGTTTAGCCGCATGAGTATCCGCCTTGGGGTGGGCGGCTATATGGGGGCGATTTTACTGGTTACCGCGGGATTGCTGGCATTGGCACTGTGGGCTATCTCCTTTCCCGGTCTGGCGATCGGCTGGTGGGTGGCATTTGCCGTCATCGGATTTATCCCGCTAACAGAAGTGGCGACAGCGCTAGTGAACCGCGTTATCACTTGGAGCTTTGGTGCCACGATTTTACCGGGGCTGTCGCTGACCGACGAGATCCCTGATACCCTGCGGACACTGGTGGTGGTGCCCACCTTACTCACTGGCAAAGCGGATTTACTCGAGCAAATCGAGCAGTTGGAAGTTCACCATCTCTCCGGCATGACTGGCTCTCTGACCTTTGCTCTGCTACTGGATGGCGTCGATGCGGATCAGCAAGTTTTACCGAGTGATGGCCCACTGTTGGCGCTAGCCGATGAGGCCATTGCGCGGCTGAATCAGCAGTATGGCCCCGGCCCAACAGGCCCACGCTTTCTGTTGCTCTACCGTCAGCGGAGGTTCAATGAGAGTGAAAACTGCTGGATGGGCTGGGAGCGCAAGCGGGGCAAGCTGCATGAGCTTAACCGCCTGTTACGTGGTGCAACCGACACCTCCTTTACCCCGGCTGCCGCTGGTGAACCGCAGGTGCCAACGGACGTGCGCTATGTGATCACGTTGGATGCCGATACCCGTCTACCGCGAGATGCGGCCCGACGATTGATTGGCAAAATGGCCCATCCGCTTAATCAGCCTCGCTTTAGTGAGGATCAGCAGCGGGTCATTGAGGGGTACGGCATTCTTCAGCCGCGAGTGACATTGGCGTTGCCAATGGGTAAAGGCGGATCATTGTACCAACGGATATTTTCTGGCCCCGGTGGTATCGACCCTTATGCGGCAGCCGTTTCGGATGTTTATCAGGATCTCTTCGGTGAAGGCTCTTATACCGGCAAAGGGATTTATGATGTTGATGCCTTTGAAGCCGCGCTGGCGGGCAGGGTGCCGGAAAACACCTTACTCAGTCATGACCTGTTCGAGGGAATTTTTGCCCGTGCCGGATTAGCCTCGGATATTGAGGTGGTCGAAGAGTCTCCGGCCCGCTATGACGTGGTGAGTAAGCGCCAACACCGCTGGACCCGAGGTGATTGGCAATTACTGCGCTGGGTGTTCAAAAGCAACAACACGGGCAAGGGTATCCCGCCGTTGGGCCGGTGGAAAATGATGGATAACCTGAGGCGCTCACTGGTTGCGCCTTTTTCGCTGTTGTTGCTGGGGATGAGTTGGGTATTACCTCTGCCCGCCGCGTGGGTCGGCGTGCTACTGGTGATAGTATTGACGGCGCTGCCTTCATTCTTGCCGGTTCTGTTCTCATTATGGCCTGCTCATAATACTCGGCTGAGTCACCATTTACGCTCCTTATCAGACGATGCCAAACGGGCGGGAAGTCAGACACTCCTTTCGCTGATTTTTTTGGCCGACCACGCATGGCAAATGGGGGATGCCATTGGCCGCACACTGATTCGGATCGGTATTACTCATCGCCATTTACTGGAGTGGACGACGGCGGCCCAATCGGCAGGTCAACCCCGCCCCGGTCTGCCCGGTTTCTATCGCCATATGGCCGGAGGGACGCTACTCGGCTTGCTGCTGGCGGCCATTGCGCTAACCCTGTCTCCCCCAGCGTGGCCGCTGATTCTCCCCTTTGCCACACTCTGGTTTTTCGCGCCAGCGATAGCATTGTGGGTCAGCCGCGCCCATCCGGTGGTTCAGCATAAACCGATGACGGTGGAGGATATCCCCGAGTTGCGGCTGATCGCTCGCCGCACATGGCGTTTCTTCGAAACCTTTGTCACGCCCGATGAAAATATGCTGCCCCCAGATAACTTTCAGGAGGACCCAAAACCGGTGGTGGCGCACCGAACTTCGCCGACCAATATGGGCCTTTATCTGCTCTCGACGGTGGTCGCCCGTGATTTTTGCTGGGCAGGCACTTACCGCACTCTGGTGCGCCTAGAAGCCACCTTCGACAGTTTAAATAAGCTGGATCGCTTCAGAGGGCATTTCTTTAACTGGTATGGCACGCAGGATCTGCGGGCACTGGAACCCGCCTATGTCTCTTCCGTCGATAGTGGCAATCTGGCTGGGCATTTGATTGTGCTGGCGAATACCTGTGAGGAGTGGGCGACACAACCGCTCGCGGCCAATTGGGCCAAGGGGTTGATGGATAACCTGCTGTTGGCTGAAGCCGCTTTCCGGCAGTTGCCGCGGGGAGACGTTGATTTTAAAAGAAAACTTTGGGCGGTGCTGGAACAGGTTCGCATGGACTTAAAGTATGTTGGCGAAGCTGAAATGCTGCCACTGGCGGTGAAACCTTTATTGGCGAAAGCCTCGGCGATGGTGCATGGCGTTGCTCGTCCAATTGATGATAATGCATTTATTGATTTGAGCTATTGGATTGAGGCGCTGGTTCTGGCCGCCGCCGAACATGAGTATGACCAGCAACTGTCGGCTGAGATGCAGGAGGAGGTCAATAATCGGTTACTCAAGCTGGCAGCAGAGGCCCGCCATATGGCGCTGTCGATGGACTTTGCCTTCCTGCTCGACCCTGAACGCAAATTGCTCTCCATCGGCTATTCGATGGCAGATAACCGCCTTGATCCTAGCTGTTATGACTTGCTGGCTTCAGAAGCGCGGCTGGCCAGCTTGTTTGCGATTGCCAAAGGGGATATCCCCACCCGCCACTGGTTCCGACTGGGGCGAGCAGCAACGCCTGTGGGTAAAGGCGCGGCGCTGATTTCATGGTCGGGTTCCATGTTCGAATATCTGATGCCATCACTGGTGATGCGCGCGCCAGCAGGCAGTTTGCTGGAACAAACCAATCAACTGGTGGTGGAACGGCAACAGGCTTACGGGCGCAGCTTGAATATCCCATGGGGGATATCTGAGTCGGCGTACAGTGCGCGGGATATCGAATTTACCTATCAATATTCCAACTTTGGTGTGCCGGGACTGGGGTTAAAGCGCGGCTTATCAGAAAATACCGTGATTGCGCCTTATGCGACCGGCTTGGCAACCATGATTGATCCCCACGGTGCGCTGCAGAATTATGGCCGACTGGCTGAGATGGGGGCGCTGGGGCGCTACGGTTTTTATGAAGCGCTAGATTTTACCCGCTCCCGCTTACCGGAAAATCAGCAGGCGGTGATCGTCCGCAACTATATGGCTCACCATCAGGGGATGACCATTGTGGCGATCGCCAATACCTTGCAGCAAGGGCGGATGCGCAACCGCTTCCATCATGAGCCGATGATTCAAGCCTGTGAGCTATTGTTGCAAGAGCGGATGCCGCGCAATGTGGCGATTGCCTACCCACGCACCGAGGAGGTGCGGCTTTCCGCCGTGGCAGACAGTGCCTTGCCGACGGTGCGCCGCCTCTCTTCTCCGGTGATCGGCGCGCCGATCACTCACCTGTTATCCAATGGTCGTTATGCGGTAATGCTAACCTCCGCTGGTGCGGGCTACAGTCGATGGCTGGATATGGCGGTCACTCGCTGGCGGGAGGATGCGACTTGTGATGATTACGGTTCCTTTATTTTCCTGCGTGATTTACGCAGTGGCCGCAGTTGGTCGGCAGGGGCGCAATTGGCTGCCAGTGATAATGCGCACCGCGAGGTGATCTTCGCTGAGGATCATGCCGAGTTTATCTGCCGAGACGGCACCCTCACCAGCACCATGCATGTGTTGATCTCCAGCGAAGATGATGGCGAGGTACGGCGCGTCTCTCTGCTCAATACGGGCCGCCGGGCGCGGGAGATTGAGCTGACATCTTATGCTGAAGTGGTGCTCACCGCCGCGTCAGCGGACAATGCCCATCCGGCCTTCGCCAAAATGTTTGTGGTCACCGAATATCTGCCGGAGTTGGGGGCATTAATTGCGACGCGGCGGCCTCGGACGGCACAAGAGCCTCAAGTTTGGGCGGCGCACTTCTCCGTGGCAGAGGGGTTGCCCGTGCGTGAACTGCAATACGAATCGGACCGCGCTAAATTTATTGGCCGTGGTAACCGGGTAGCCACCTCGGCGGCCATGCAAGTGGATGTGCCACTGTCAAATACCGTGGGAACCGTGCTGGACCCCATCTTCTCTTTGCGCCATAGCTTGCTGGTTCCCGCTGGAAAAACCGTCACTGTCTCCTTCTGGACACTGATCGCCTCATCAAAAGAAGCTCTGCTGGATATGGTGGACAAACACCGCGACCGCAGTGCTTACGAGCGGGCGAAAACGCTGGCTTGGACACAGGCGCAGGTGCAATTACGCCATCTGGGCATTAAAGCGGAAGAGGCGGCCGACTTTCAGCAACTGGCGGCACCGATTCTGTATGCCGATCCTCGCTTCCGTTCGCCCTCCAGTACCATCATGCGCGGCGCGGGGATACAGTCGGCACTCTGGGCGCAATCGATATCCGGCGACCTGCCGATTGTCTTGCTGCGAATCGATGACGGCGAAGACATTGAACAGGTGCGGCAATTACTGCGCGCCCATGAATACTGGCGCATTAAACGTCTGGCGGTGGATCTGGTTATCATCAATGAGCGGGCCTCGTCTTATGTGCAAGACTTACAAATTGCCATCGAAACCGCCGTCCGCAGTAGCCAGTCACGGCCTCGTCTGGGGGATGAACTCCGGCAAGGTTCGGCTTATGCTTTGCGCGCGGATCTGATGAGTGCCGAGACCCGAGCGCTCTTGTGCTCGGTCGCGCGCGTGGTACTGACGGCTCGCGCGGGCAAACTGGGCCATCAGCTTCATCACCTACTGTTTACCCTGAACAAAAAAGGGGTCTCCGCAGAGAAGAAAACGGCTTTCTCATTGGCTAAACCGAGCCATTTCCCTCTGGCGGCGCTATCGCCACTGCCAAGAACCTTGCTGCCACTCCCCGAAGAGCTGGAGTTCTTTAATGGGCTAGGTGGCTTTGGTCAGCAGGGGCGGGAATATGTCATCTGCCTGAATGACGGAGAAAATACCCCCGCGCCCTGGATCAATGTGATCGCCAATCAGAACTTCGGTTTTCAGGTTTCGGCGACCGGCAGCGGCTATACCTGGGCTGAAAATAGCCGCGAAAACCAAATAACCCCATGGCTGAATGATCCGGTCATCGATCCTATTGGCGAGTGTCTCTATCTGCGCGATGAGGACTCCGGCCAACTTTGCAGCCCAACGGCACAACCGATCCGTGATGGCGGCACCTATATTGCTCACCACGGACACGGCTATAGCCGATTTGATCATCAGGCGAATGGTGTGGGTATGACGCTATTGCAGTATGTCCCGCTAGCCGATCCCATCAAGATATCGCGGCTGACACTGCACAACAGATCAGATAAACCTCGGCGTCTCTCGGTGACCGCCTATGCCGAGTGGGTGCTAGCGACCTCTCGGGGGGCCAGTGGGCCATTTATTATTACCGAGATGGATGAGTCAACCGGAGCCATGTTGGCACGCAATCCGTGGAGCACCGCCTTCCCCGGAAGAGTCTCTTTTGCCGATCTCAATGGGCAGCAAAAGAGCTGGACAGCCGATCGCAGCGAGTTCCTCGGCCACTATGGGAACAGCTCTGCACCAGCCGCCCTGCTGGCAACCCTACCGCTCTCCGGGGTGACTGGGGCGGGGCTTGACCCGTGCAGTGCGCTACAGCAGACCATTGAACTGGCCGCCGGTGAGCAGGTGGAAGTGGTGTGGTTTATCGGCCAATGTGGTTCGGTGGGTGAAGCACAGACATTGATTACTCGCTACCGCGAGGCCAATCTGGATGCGGTGTTGAGTGAAGTGACCGACTACTGGCGGGGCTTGCTGGAGGCGATTCAGGTGAAAACGCCGGATCGGCAGATGGATATCATGCTTAATGGCTGGCTGCTTTATCAGACACTGGCGTGCCGTGTGTGGGCAAGATCGGCCTTCTATCAGGCCAGCGGTGCCTATGGCTTCCGTGACCAGTTACAAGATGGCATGGCGCTGACCTTTGCTCAGCCGGAGACCACCCGTCACCACCTGCTGCGCGCTGCCGGACGGCAATTTATTGAAGGCGATGTGCAACACTGGTGGCTGCCGCACTCGGGGCAGGGGGTACGTACCCGCATCTCCGATGACCGAGTTTGGCTCTCATTTGCTACCGCCACCTATATTCTTGCTAGCGGAGACACCCCTGTGCTGGATGAGTTGGTACCGTTCCTCGAAGGGCCAGCACTTCATCCGGGGGAACACGATGCTTTCTTCCAGCCACTGGTGGCGCAGGAAGCTGCGTCTCTGTTTGAGCACTGCGCCAAAGGGTTGGATCAATGTATCGACCTGACGGGCGAACTGGGCTTGCCACTCATGGGAACCGGTGACTGGAATGATGGGATGAATCGGGTCGGGGAAGGCGGCAAAGGCGAGAGTGTCTGGCTGGGGTGGCTGCTGGTGGCGACACTCAAGATGTTCATTCCGTTGGCGGCAAAGCGTGATCCGCTGCGGGCCAGAGCATGGCAAGCACACCTCTCGGGGCTGATTACCGCGTTAGAGCAAGAGACATGGGACGGCGATTGGTATCGGCGGGCCACCTTTGATAATGGTAGCTGGTTAGGGTCCAAAACCTGCGCTGAGTGCCGCATTGACTCGATTGCGCAGTCATGGGCGGTGCTCTCCAAAGCGGCAGATCCGCAACGGGCAGTGCAGGCGATGACCTCACTGGAGCAACATCTTATTCGCCCCAATGATGGCATGGCACTCCTCTTCACCCCACCTTTTGACAAAATCGCCGATGACCCCGGTTACATCAAAGGTTATCCACCGGGCCTGCGGGAAAATGGTGGGCAATATAGTCATGCCGCCATGTGGGCGATTTTGGCATTTGCTGAATTGGGGGAGGGGGATAAAGCCCATGAGCTGTTTGCTCTGCTCAATCCGGTCAATCATGGCAATACCCCTGAGGGAGTGGCGCGCTACAAAGTTGAACCTTATGTGGTGGCCGCCGACATCTACTCTGTCGCCCCCCATGTCGGGCGCGGCGGCTGGACGTGGTATACCGGTTCTGCGGGTTGGATGCACCGTGCGGGTATTGAAGGCATTTTGGGTATCCACCGCGAAGGGATGGAGTTGGTGATTAATCCTTGTATTCCCGCCAGTTGGCAGGGATTTGAGGTGACCATTAATCTGGCCAACACCCGCTATGCCATCCGCGTTGAAAACCCGAACTCGCGTTGTCAGGGCATCAATTCAGCGACATTGAATGGTTCAGCTGTATCCTATCAACCTGATGGATTACGGGTCGCACTGGATGGTGGCGAGTACGAATTGATTGTGACTTTATAGCCATGACCCACTCAGTCGAGATAGTCAATCAGCGCTATCTCAACTGGATAAAATAAAAACTAAAAAATATGTTGAATTATCATGCTACTGACCCAATATTATAAGCTAGTTATTAAGGAGGATAAGGAGAAGTAAGCATGGGGATCAGCGAAGAAGAGAGTATCCGCCGTTTGACTGATGAGAAAAACTCGATTGGTCATTCGGCTAAATGGGTAGCAATTATATCTGCTGTCTATTTTGTTATTATGCTGTTTTATCAGCATGAGTTGGGCGTACTAAGCTTGGCGGGTAGCATTTTTGTCGTGTCATTCTCTATTTGGATGAAGAAACGCCAAAAAGTGAAATCTTACAAAAATCAGTTGCAACAGATGGGAGAAGATAAAATAGTTTAAGCCAGCAATAACAGATCTATTTGACTGATTAATCAGAAGAACAGCCGATATCGTGCCTGATAAACTGTTCATCCGATAATCAGTGCTTAACGCGTTTCCGTTTGCAGCCTTGCAAGCGCCCGCTGAATATTGTCTTCATCCTTGCCACTGCTCATCAGGTTATTTCAGCGACTTAGACATATTGAATCCGGTGACGACAAACGCCATTTGCTCATACAACCTTTTTGCCTGTGGATTATCAGCCGCGACCCGCAGTTTTATCTCGAATATCCCCTGATCAATAAGCTGTTTTTCCAACGCCTCTAAACACGCGGAGCCATAACCTTTGCGTTGGCACTGTGGCAGTACATAGAAATCTTTAATAAAGGCGGCGCTATCCTCTTGACCTAACCCATACCATAAATAACCCACCAATGACTCTTCGCCCTCGATATCCTCTCTATTTTCGATGCAAAAAAGGTGGTCATTTGGGCTATTAACCCCCTCCGGCAAATAGCCATCAAAGCTATGTGTTGCATAAGCCAGAGCTTGCTCGACACTATAATTGCTATTAGACGACAAATCTTGCGCATATTCGGTAATAAATAAATTCCTATAGTCGCAAAGTTCCTCAGCCCGCATTGCCCTGAGCGTTACCATATTCTCTCCCACGCTATTGTGATGCTTGAATTCACCCACTATAGTGGATTAAGTTCGAGAAAAGCATATTAACGCTTTATCTTCTATGACATAAATTAATTTATTTCCTCCTTATTCCCCTCACAATGATTGATGTTCTTTACACAGCATTACGTCCGCTTGCGTTGGCTCGCTCATAATTAACCTCACAAAGACGTTACATATAACCCGTCAGTTGGAGCATATTATGAAATTATTACCTGTCATCGCCGCTGCACTTATCGCTACTGCATCATTCGCCTCTATGGCTGCGCAAGAAGTCAGCCCAGAACAAGCCACTAAGTTGCAAAGCATGGGGGTCATTTCACTGTCTAATATCAGTGGTTCACCCATGGATGTTGAGTCAGCACTAAATGAGAAAGCCACTGCTGATGGTGCAAGTCACTATCGGGTTATTGGTATGAGCAACCCCGGTGATTCCAGCAATTTCAGTGCCAGTGCTGAGATTTATCGCTAACTCTTCGTACCAAGTGATAATGACTGAAATAGTCAGATAGTGTGTTGATATAGCAACAACATTTTAGTCTACAAATGAGTCCAAGGTGACAATCGTAAATTATTGTTACCTTGGACTCACTTATTTCATTATCACGCCTATTCCTCTTGCTTGTATTTTCTATTAACTGACAAAAATAATTAATTATTAGAGCAATCTTAATGATAACTTAAGGAATATAAGGTGTTATTGTGGTGTATCTGGGGTTCCGAGGAGAAGCCATGCTAAACACCGTTCGGCGTAATTTTAAAAGTCAATTTTCCTATTTACAGCGCTTTATTGCCTCCCCCCGCACGGTTGGCACATTAGCGCCTTCCTCGCCTTGGTTATGCCAAGCGATGTTGAATCAGGTCGATTGGCAACAACATCTTAATATTGCCGAATTAGGCGCAGCAGATGGTGTGCTGACAAAGCGCATTTTGTCACATATGTCAGTAGACTCTCGCTTACAGGCTTACGAAATCCTGCCTCACTTTGTGCACGCATTACATCAAATAAACGATCCGCGTTTACAGGTGGCTGATCGCTCAGCCGAACAATTAGATCAGAATTACGATGTGGTTTTTTGTTGCTTGCCACTGCTCTCGATCCCCACCAAGATCAGCATCAGAATATTGCAGCAGACTCAGCAACGCTTACGAGCGAATAAAGGGATGTTGGTTTTATTCCAATACAGCCACCTTTCTGAACCCTTGTTATCCCGCTATTTCATCTGGAGAAAGATTCGGGTGGTCCGTAATTTTCCTCCGGCCTTAGTCTATATTTGTCAGCCACGTTAGCGGCCCCGTTTTACTGCTCCTCATGTTTCATTTCATCTTGGCCTCTGGTTTTTCAGAGGATTATCAAATGGAATAGATCATCTTGCTAACCAATAACGGTGCTAAAACCTGAAAAAGCATGACGAACTTATGCCTAAGCCACAGGAAAGAATGCGCTATATTGGATGGAGGTAGCGTATTTTGTGTATCATTAATTTTACGAATCTGTAAAGTTTGCACTACTCTCAATTATCGGTATGATTTGCATCTACAGTATATGGCTGAGTGTTAACCTAATTGAGTCGGTTAACAATGGTGGCCAGATTTTTGATGTCGAGAATTTATCCTCAGAAGTTGATGCGAAAGGACTTTCAAGTAATGACACAAACTCTCTTCATGGTGGGTGCGCGTGGTGCGGGTAAGACAACGGTAGGGAAGGCGCTGGCAGAGGCGTTGGGATATCGCTTTATTGATACAGACCTATTTATGCAGCAAACCTTACAGTTAAGTGTTGCCGAAGTCGTCGCTCGCGAGGGCTGGGATGGCTTTCGTTTGCGCGAAAGTATGGCTCTGGAGACGGTCACGGCCCCTAAAACTGTGGTGGCTACCGGTGGTGGTGCGGTGTTAACACCTAAAAATCGCACATTTATGCGTAATCATGGGTTGGTCATCTATCTGCGTGCATCAGCGAATATACTGGCAGAGCGTTTAGCCGAAGATCCAGAAGATGCTCAACGGCCAAGCCTCACCGGCAAACCGATCGTTGAGGAGATGCAGGATGTCTTAGCCAGCCGGGAAGCGCTCTATCAGGAGGTCGCCCACCATGTACTGGATGCCACTCAACGACCGCAGGATGTTGTCGAGCACATTTTGCAGATTTTAGCGGATGAAACAGTGAAATAGCGGGAGAAATTAACCCCCTTTATAAGATGAGTAGATTTGAAAGGCGAATAAAATTGTATTATGAATAAGTAGCCCATCTGATTGCCTGATAATTATACGAAGCGTACAATCATCACCTACGTAATCATTTCAACGTAAATCATTTGCGCTGATTAAAGCCACTTAAGGCAAGGCCATTCAAGGCGGGCCGATGAAAACCTTCAAATTGTTTATCCATCAACACACCAATTTCATGCCGGCATTCTGGTCAATATTGATTGTGGTCTTTGAAACCTCGCTGGCGCTATATATCTTACGAAACCTCTGATGCCACTCTATTTTTCATAAAATACACTCTCATTTATACGGTCAACTATTTATAGCGGCGCTATTTTCGCCAAATAGCCGCTCTCCTCTGGGGAAAAAGTCAAATACAGCATCAATTCGTGCGTTTTCTCCGCAACCTCGATTATGAATTCGGCAATGATCCCATTTCGTCATAATAATCAGTGACAGCGCGTTTATAGAGACTCTAATATGAAAGCTCAATTTTGATTAAGACGCGGGTGCAAAACTATGCTGAAATTTAATGAGTATTTTACCGGGAAAGTGAAATCTATTGGTTTTGACAGTGACAGCATTGGGCCAGCTAGCGTTGGGGTGATGGAAAAGGGTGAATACACCTTCAGTACAGCTAAACCGGAAGAGATGACGGTCATTACGGGCAGCTTAAAAGTACTGATTCCGGGGTCATCAGGTTGGGAAGTCTTCAAGCCCGGTGAAACCTTCTACATCCCAGGGGAGAGTGAATTTAACCTGCAAGTGGCTGAAGCATCATCGTATCTGTGCAAATATTTGAGCTAATCCACTTCTGATTTAGCGAATATTACGGCCCTCTCCATAGCAGAGAGGGCAATATTATCTGTTCCTGAGTAACAGCGATATTAGCGCTGAGCCTCACCACCCAAAGCTTCAATGATATTTTTAATCAAAGCGGCCAGTTCACTGGTCATCAGAATAAAATCAGCATCAAAACGCTGAGCAAAATCTTCCCGATCGATATCATCGTTCTGTTCACGCAAGGTGTCAGAGAACTTCAGGCGCTTAAGTGATCCGTCATCGGACAGCACCAACTGAACACGTTCTTGCCAATCCAGTGCCAGCTTAGTCACCAACTTGCCCGCTTCAATGTGTACCGCAATTTCGTCACTGAACAGATCCTGTTTCTTGCAACGGATCACGCCGCCATCTTCCAGAATAGCTTTCAGTTCAGCTTCATCCATCAAGGTAAAACCAGCAGGTAATTCTTTGCTGCGCACCCACTCAGTGAGTGTCAGCTCAATCGGGTTTTCTAATGTCAGCGGCACGACTGGCAAGGAGCCTAGACTTTTTCGCAGCAGTGCCAAGGTGTCTTCTGCTCGTTTGGCACTGGCCGCATCGACCATAATCAGATCATTGACCGTATCAATCCACAGGAAGGTTTGGTTAAAACGGCTGAATGCTCGTGGCAATAAACTGTGCAAGACTTCATCTTTTAATGAGTCTTTTTCAGTTTTTTTCAGTTTGCGATGTTGTTCACCTTCCAGACGTTCAATTTTGGCTTGTAACTCTTGCTTGATCACCGGAGATGGCAAGATTTTCTCTTCTTTACGTGCACAAATCACGATCTGACCATTAATCGTATGCGTTAAGGCATCGCTGTGTGAACCCATCGGTGATACCCAGCCGGTTTTTGCCATATCCTGACTACCACAGGGGGTGAAACTGAGCGCGCTTAACTGTTTCTCCATTTCATCCGCAGACAGTGAGACTTCCCGGCTCAAACGGTAAACCATTAAATTCTTAAACCACAGCATAGTGTTATCCCTGGCTCGGGCGCGCCTGTAGCGCGCGAGTTAATCAAACGCAGGGCGGCATGATAACGAATTGATGCGTTGACCCCTAGTAAAGAATAAGAAAAAAGAGCGCCAGCCAGTCATTTTCGGAAGGTAATTTTAGCCTAATAGGATTTAAACACGACGTAATGCAAAATTACGGGTAACAAAGATTGTGCCGCCACGAGCTATTGTCCACACTGAAAAGATAAGATTTTTATTATCGTCACTGCCTTGGTATATCGGGCATGTTTATCGCTCGCAGTAAAACGAACAATTCCGTCAATGAGGTGTAGCGCAATGCGCATTGGTATCGATCTGGGTGGCACCAAAATAGAGGTCATTGCATTGAGCAATGATGGCCTGGAACTTTTCCGTAAGCGGGTTGATACCCCACGCCATGATTATCAAAAAACGTTACAGGCGATTGCCACTTTAGTCGCTGACGCTGAGCTGGCTACGGGCGAGAAGGGCAGTGTCGGCGTGGGTATTCCGGGGACACTCTCTCCTTTTACCGGCAAAGTAAAAAATGCTAATTCCGTATGGCTGAATGGGCAGTTTGTCGATAAAGATCTGTCTGATCTTCTCTCTCGTCCGGTGCGTTTGGCAAATGATGCGAACTGTCTGGCTGTTTCTGAGGCAACTGATGGGGCGGGTGCAGGCAAGCATCTGGTATTTGCTGCCATTATTGGCACGGGCTGTGGGTCAGGCATTGCTATTGATGGGCGGGTACATGCTGGCGGCAATGGCATCGCCGGGGAGTGGGGCCATAATCCTTTGCCGTGGCAGAATGACGAAGAGCGACAATATCAGCAGGAAGTGGCTTGTTATTGTGGCAAAAAGGGCTGTATTGAGACATTTGTCTCCGGCACCGGTTTTGCCACGGATTACTTCCGCCTGAGTGGAAAACCCCTTAAAGGTCATGAAATCATAACGTTGGCTGAACAGGGGGATGCGGTAGCAGAGCAGGCCATGAGCCATTATGAGCAGCGTTTTGCTAAATCATTGGCTCAAGTCATTAACCTGTTTGACCCCGATGTGGTGGTCTTGGGCGGAGGAATGAGCAATGTCGACCGCCTATATAAAACATTACCTGCATTAATCAGCCCTTGGGTATTTGGTGGTGAGTGTGAAACTCCCATTCGCAAGGCGGTGCATGGTGATTCGAGCGGGGTGCGTGGCGCCGCTTGGTTATGGCCCACAGCCCTTCGTCCTTGACGCTACAGCGTTGTTAGCTGTACTCGTTTACCCGAGCCACTGACGTGCCGTTGGCCTTGCTTATAAATAGGCTCATCGGGATGCGCTCGCTTGCCGCCTAGCTGTAACGCCAATGACTTTGGGGAGATGCTCAGTCTTGATTTATCCGGAAAATATTGTCTAATCGACTCACACCCAGCCCGTTGACTTTCTTCACTTTTATTTGCACCGGAATTCTCTCTTTCATTGCCTCAACATGGCTGATAACCCCGATGGTTTTGCCCGATGCATTCAGACTATCAAGTGCATCCAGTGCGGTATCCAGTGTTTCGGCATCCAGTGTGCCAAAGCCTTCATCAAGGAATAGAGAGTCAATGCTGGTTTTATGGCTGACCAGATCCGACAGCGCGAGTGCCAACGCCAGACTGACTAGAAAACTTTCACCTCCCGATAGTGTGCGGGTATCACGTATCGCATCGGCTTGCCATGTATCCACCACTTGTAACTCCAGTGCATCACTGGTTTTTCGCTGCAACAGATAGCGGCCATGTAAGCGGCTGAGCTGGTTATTCGCCAGATAGACCAGATGATCGAGTGTCAGCCCTTGGGCAAATTTGCGGAATTTATCGCCCTCTTTGGAGCCAATTAAGTGATTGAGATAGCTCCAATCATCATATTGCTGTTGGCTGCACTCAATTTGTTCAAATAGAGTGTGCTGGTTGTTACGGCGAGTGGCGTCACTCTCTAGCTGATTGCGTAACTCGCCCTGCCGTAATGTATTGGCTTTTAGCTGTGCAAATAGTTGTTCCAATTGCTGCTGTAGTACCGCCAATTCAGATGTCTGATCGACTCCCGGGGGACACTGCTGTAGATGGTGTTCTAGCGCTTCTTGAGTTTGTTGCTGACGAATGTGGATCTGCTGTTGCCGCTCGTTCAATTGCTGTTGCAATTGCTGCAAACGTTGCCTCTCTTCTTCGCTCAGCAAGGCGGCGGTTAGGGCCGCTTCATCGTCGAACTCACTGATCTCCAGTGCCTGCTGTAACTCAGCTTGAGCCGCCGCCGCACGCTGTTGATTATGCTGGTATTGCTGCTCTAACCCCGTAAGTTCACCGGAGAGCCGGTTGAGTTGAGATTGGGTCAGTTGTAGGGCATCTGAGGCATTTTTTTGTGCCAGATCGACTTGCTGCTGTTGCTGGCGTAATAACTGGCGGGCCTCACTCACACTCGTGTTACCAAACAGTTCGTGGCGCTGCTGCTGCTGTTGTTGTAACAGGGCTTCAGCCTGCTGATGTTTCTGAGTCAGCTTCGTCAATTGATCAACGCACGATTGCAAATGGCGGCGCTCATCTTCAATCCGCGTCTCCAGTGCTTTTTGTTCCAGCATCAGTTGCTGTTGCTCTTGCTGATAGTGTTGCCAGCGTTGGCTCTCTTCTTCCCGCAGCCTCAGCCAACTCTGCTGCAGATCTGCTTCAGGTAGGGTGAGCGATAATTCAGCTAGCGAATTATGGAAACCCTGTTGCATCAGGGCTAATTCATCCTGCTGGCGCTGATGCTGCGCTAATAATGTTTGGTGAATTTGCTGGGTATCTTGGTGACGCTGCGTGATGAGTGCCAACTGTTGTAGATGTGTTTGCTGCTGCTGTTCTGCTTGGGTCAGAGCATCCTTTGCTTGCTGATATTGTTGATTTAAATGCTCATATTCAGTCAGTTTTAGCTGACAGTTTTGTTCTAACCGTTCTTGCTCCTCCAGCCAAGTTGCTAAGGCTTTGGGTTCGTGCAAGGCAAAAGTCAGCGCCAATGGTTGTGCCAGTGTCTGCCAACGTTGTTGATAATCCGCCAGTTGTTGGCGGTTGTGCTGTAACTCTTGCTCCAAACGCAGCTGCTGTTGCTGCACACTCTCAACCTGAGTGCGCAGTTCTGTTCCTACGGTAGAGAGCTGCTCAACTTGTTGGCGCAGTTTATCAAGGCGCTCGGCTGTTTCTGAGGGTTTTACCGCCTGATATTCAGTAATCGCTGGGTGATCCAGTGCACCACATAATGGGCAGGGGTTTCCCGATTGCAATTTGGCCCTTTCAGCTTCTAATCCGGCTATCTGTTTTTCGCGTTCCCACAAGCTTTCCAGATCAGTTTGATGCTGTTTTTGCTGTTTATACAACTGACGTTTTTCAGCTAACTGCTGTTCAAGTCCTTTTAGCTGTTGCTGCAGACTATCGAATTGCTGCTGTTGTTTATCGAGCTGCGACTGAATTTGTTGCGCCAAAGGCGATAATGCGGCTAATTGTTGCCTAATTGGCCGTTGTTGCTGGAGTTCACTCCATTGCTGGCGTAGCTGTGTCGAGGGGTGTTGCTGCTCAAGCCGTGCTAATTGCTGTTGGATGCTACCCGCCTGCGAGCTGGCCTGTATCAATGTGGCTTGCTGTTGTTTGTCTTGCTCATTCAGCGTGGTGATTTGTTGCTGCAATGTGTTCAGCAATGCGGCCTGTTGCTGTAACTGCTGTTCACTTTCAATCCACTGCTGTTGCACTATTTGTTGTTGGCGGAACTGTTCGCGCCATAAGGGGAGGTTCTTTTCCCAGTGCTGATGATGGGGGTGCAGGTGGGCATATTCAGCCAATTGCTGTAGGCGCTGGAGGTTTTTTAGCTGCTGTTGTTCATTGAGTTCGAGCTGCTGCCTCTCTTGTTGTTCTTGGTCCCGTAGTGGTTGTAATTGCATAGCAAGTTGCGCCAATGTGTGCTGCTGCTGTGCAATCGTGTTATCCAATGGGGCGACTTTTTGTTCGATCAACGTTTCTTGCTCATGCTGTTTAGCCGCCTGCTGTTGGCGGGCCAAATTGGCTTGCTCCAACGCCTGAGCCAGTGGTGTCAGCTGAGTCTGAAGTTGCTGCTGTTGCTGAGTCAGTGTGGTGATACGCAGCTGTATCTGTTGCACATCTTGCTGGCTGCGTGAGCACTCTCGTAGTAAGGGGCGCAATTTTTCAGCGGGTTCACTGCGGGCTAGCCGTTGCAGCTCTGGCTGAGCTTGCAGGAGGGCTTGCTCAACCAATTTTTGTTGCTGCCGATACTCCTGTGCACTCTTTTGCTGCTGTTGCCAATGTGTTAGCCAGCTTATTTGTTGTTGATTAATCGATTGTTCGGCGGCGAGTTGCTTCTCTTGTTGGCTGAGAACATCTATTTGTTGTGATAGAGCTGACCGCTGTTCTTCATTGAGCAGCTCAATACCAGTTGCCTGTTGGTGTAAGGCATCCAGATCGGCTTTGGCCTGTTTATGCTGTTCGAACACCTGTTCGGATAGTCGCCCATAGATATCAGTGCCAGTTAACTCTTCCAATAGCTCAGCGCGGTCATTAGCATTGGCATTAAGGAACGCGGCAAATTGCCCCTGTGACAGCATCATGGATTTGGTAAAACGGCCAAAGTCCAGCCCCGTTATCTCTGCAACCCTATCAAGCTTGTCACGCACTTTGTCGGCCAGGATTTTGCCGCTTTCACATAACGCCAACTCAACTTTAGGTGCTTGTAGGCTCCCTTCAGGGCTGTTTTTAGCGCGACGTTGACTCCAGAAGGCGCGATAACGGGTGCCTTTCACCTCAAATTCAACTTCGGCCAGAGATTCTGCGGTATGGCGTGTCATCAGCTCATTTTGGCTGGGCGTGACATTCAGACGTGGTGTTTGGTGGTATAGCGCAAGGCAGATTGCATCCAGCAGTGTGGTTTTCCCCGCCCCCGTCGGGCCAGTGATGGCGAATAAGCCGTTGCTGGCAAAGGGCTCAGCAGTAAAGTCTATCTTCCACTCCCCTTGTAGAGAGTTAATGTTTTTTAGGCGCAGGCTTAAAATTCTCATTTCGGCTGCTCCTCTGCGGCATCATTACCTTGGGTGATCGCTTCAACCACCTGATTGAACATTTGGCGCATCCGCTGCTGGCGTGGCTCGGCTAAATCTGGCTCCAGTGCCAGTCTGCGTTCGAAGACATCGGCGACACTCAGCTCATTGAGTGTCTCCTTTTCTTGCCGCTCAATATTGTTGTTGCGCTGTTCTTTGCTGCGACGTAATAGTACAACCTCAACGGGGAGATCTGCTGCCAACGCCTGAATTCTCCGTTGAATATCAGTAAGATAGTCTTGGGTGGCCACTTCGATATCCAGCCAGACAGGTAAGCCTTGGTGGTCAGCAAATTTAGCCAACTGCTGCTCTATTTGCTGCAAATCCCCTTTGATGAGCTGCATCGGCTGAAATTGAGGGATGAGTAGCGGGGCCACTGACGCCAATGTTTGTTGGGCAAACTCCACCAAATAAACACTTTTCTCTTTGCTCAATTCATCAAAACTCAGGGCGATGGGCGAGCCGCTATAGCGGATATGCTCCGTTTTAGCTACTTGCTGTGCGCGGTGAATGTGGCCCAGCGCAATATAATCAGCCGGTGGAAACGCTTGCGCCGGGAAGGCATCTAGTGTGCCGATATAGATATCACGAACCGAGTCTGAGGTGGTGACCCCTACGGTGGTGAGGTGCCCCGTGGCAATAATAGACAGAGGCAAACCCAGTTCGCTGCGCAGTTCAACGGCTCGCTGATATAACGCCTGATAGTGGCCCGCAATGGCTTCTTGCAACGCCAATTGCTTCTGCCCACCAGATTCACCGGCTTGGCTGGTCACCAAGTCCCGTGGGCGCAAGAAGGGAATGGCACACAGCAAGGCCGCAGGCTGTTTCTGACGGTTTTTCAGCGTAATAATTTGTTGTTCGAGATGGCTACTGGCGCAGGAGATCACTGTAGTATTCAGATAAGAAAGCAAACCGCGTGATTCATTCAGTGTTGATACTGAATCGTGGTTCCCCCCAAGAACAACTAATTGACAGCCAGTGGGCTGGAGTTCAACCACGAAACGGTTATACAACTCGCGGGCATAGCTAGGTGGGGAGCCAGTATCAAAAATATCGCCAGCGACAATCAGCGCATCTACCTGATTTTCTTCGATCTGCTTAATGAGCCAGTGCAGAAATGCCTGATGTTCGGCAGCCCGGCTTTTGGTGAAGAAATGCTGGCCTAAATGCCAATCAGAGGTGTGGATAATGCGCATAAATCTCCCGCACGGCAGGTTATCAGTCAAAGAGAATGGCGCTGATTATAAACGCTGGTCGCAGGATGTCGCGGCTAAAACAAGAGCATGAGGCAAATCTCCGAGACGTCTCGCAAACTTGGCTGCTGCATTTTGCAATTACTGTGAAATTTATCACTATGCTTATTGCTGATAGAAGCGTGATGTTTTTCATAAAAATGTCACAAAAGTGACGCATAATGGCTCCCGAAATCAAATAGTGACCACTAACTTACTGGCAGGGTTGATGATGGCAAGACGCATACTGGTGGTGGAAGATGAAGCACCAATCCGTGAGATGGTGTGCTTTGTGTTGGAACAGAATGGTTACCAACCCTTAGAAGCCGAAGATTATGACAGCGCAGTCACTCGTCTGTCGGAGCCTTACCCTGATTTAGTGCTACTGGACTGGATGCTGCCGGGTGGCTCGGGTATCCAGTTTATTAAGCATATGAAACGCGAAGCATTGACCAGAGATATTCCTGTGATGATGTTGACCGCCCGTGGCGAAGAAGAAGACCGGGTGCGCGGTTTGGAAGTGGGTGCTGATGACTACATCACCAAGCCCTTTTCGCCGAAGGAGTTGGTGGCGCGTATCAAGGCGGTTATGCGGCGGATATCGCCGATGGCAGTTGAAGAAGTGATTGAAATGCAAGGGTTAAGCCTTGACCCCTCCTCTCATCGAGTGATGGCTAATGAGCAAGCACTAGAGATGGGGCCAACCGAGTTTAAGTTGCTGCACTTTTTTATGACCCATCCTGAACGTGTTTACAGCCGTGAACAGTTGCTTAATTATGTCTGGGGCACTAACGTTTATGTAGAAGATCGTACGGTTGACGTGCATATTCGTCGGCTACGCAAGGCGCTTGAAGTTGATGGTCATGATCGCATGGTACAAACTGTCCGGGGAACTGGATACCGTTTCTCAACGCGCTACTGAGTTTTCAGTGCCGGAGAATTCGTCGTGTTAGAACGTTTATCATGGAAAACGCTGGCTTTAGAGCTGGCTCTTTTTTGTTTGCCAGCACTGCTGCTGGGTGCTTTTATCGGGTATCTCCCTTGGTTGTTGCTGGTATCCGTGCTCGCGGCGCTGGTCTGGAACTTCTATAACCAACTCAAATTATCTCACTGGCTGTGGTTAGACCGTAGCATGACCCCTCCTGCGGGGCGTTGGAGCTGGGAGCCGCTGTTTTACGGCTTGTACCAGATGCAACTGAGAAATCGTCGGCGTCGGCGTGAGTTAGCATTACTTATCAAGCGATTCCGTAGCGGGGCCGAGTCACTACCAGACGCAGTGGTTATCACGACCATTGATGGCAATATCTTCTGGTGTAACGGCTTGGCTCAGCAATTGCTCGGGTTCCGTTGGCCGGAGGATAATGGGCAGCATATTCTCAACTTATTGCGCTATCCTGAATTCAGCCAATACCTGCAACAACAAACCTTTTCCCGCCCGCTGACCCTGCAATTGAACAATGGTTATTACGTCGAGTTCCGCGTGATGCCTTATTCTGAGGGGCAATTATTGATGGTCGCCCGTGATGTGACTCAAATGCGTCAGTTGGAAGGGGCGAGACGTAATTTCTTTGCTAACGTCAGCCACGAGCTGCGCACCCCGCTGACGGTGTTGCAGGGCTATCTGGAAATGATGCATGACCAAGAGTTAGCTGGGCCATTACGGGACAAAGCACTAGGGACGATGCAGGAGCAGACCAAGCGCATGGATGGACTGGTTAAACAACTATTGACGCTATCACGTATTGAAGCTGCACCTAATGTGGATATGAATGAGCGGGTGGATATTCCGTTGATGCTCAAGGTATTGCAGCATGAGGTGCAGGCGCTGAGTAATGGTCGCCATGAGATTACTTTCCGGGTGAACGAGCAGTTAAAGGTGTTTGGCAATGAAGACCAACTGCGCAGTGCGGTATCAAATCTGGTCTATAACGCGGTCAATCACACTCCTGAGGGCACTAAAATTGAGGTGTGTTGGCAGCAAACACCGCAAGGCGCGCAATTTCAGGTCAGCGACAATGGGCCGGGGATTGGTCCGGAACATGTGCCACGGCTGACGGAACGTTTCTATCGGGTGGATAAAGCGCGATCACGGCAAACGGGCGGCAGTGGGTTGGGGCTGGCGATTGTGAAACATGCATTGAGCCACCACGACGCGCGTTTAGAGGTGATGAGTGAAATTGGTCTGGGCACGCGATTTATCTTTACCTTGCCGAACCGGTTGATTGTTCCCACAGTTTTAGCCGAGAATGCAGTCAAATCCTAACACTGCATGGATATTAAGCTGATGAGATGGGGAAAATGGGCGCTGTTCACCGCCATGCTAGGGTTGTGCTATGGCGTTTTCGCGCAACAGGTGGTGCTATCTCCAATGATGACGCAGCACTCATCATCGTCAGTTTCTACTGCTCATACCCTGTCAGGCAATCTCTCCAGTGTTGGCTCTGATACCTTAGCCAACTTGATCTCCTTATGGGCTGACGATTTCAATCATCACTATCCCGGCGTTAATTTGCAGATTCAGGCGGCAGGATCTTCAACTGCCCCTGCCGCCTTGGCCGCTGGGGCTGCCCAACTTGGCCCGATGAGTCGGCCAATGAAAAATGGTGAAATTAGCGCATTTATTCAACGTTATGGCTATCCGCCGCTGGCTGTACCTGTGGCCGTCGATGCCTTAGTGGTTTTTGTTCATCAGGACAACCCACTGAATAAACTGAATTTATCTCAGCTTGATGCTATTTTCTCGCAAAATCGCCGCTGTGGGGCGCTCCGCCCAGTTCAGCGCTTTGGTGAATTGGGGCTGGAGGGGGACTGGGCGGCTCGCGCGTTGCAGCGTTACAGCCGAAATTCAGCCTCGGGAACCTATGGCTACTTTAAGCATCGGGTGCTGTGCGATGGCGATTTTATAAATAATGTCAATGAGTTGCCCGGTTCTGCATCTGTGGTGCAAGCCGTAGCAGAGTCATTAAATGGCATTGGCTATGCCAGTATCGGTTTTCGTAACAGTGGTGTTAAACCACTGGCACTGGCGGCCTCTGGGCAGGATTTTGTGCTGCCGACGCCCGAAAATGTTAAAGATGGCCGCTATCCTTTGTCGCGCTATCTCTATATTTACATCAATAAGGCACCGGGCCAGCCGTTGGAGCCCCTCACTGCGGCATTCCTTGAGCGCGTGTTATCACCGGAAGGGCAAAAGCAGGCAGCCCATGACGGCTATTTGCCATTGCCACCTGATGTGCTGATGCGCACCCGAAAAGCTTTGGGTTTTGCTGATTAGTCTGTTTCCAATGTCACTTTTCATCCACGTAATCAGGTGCGATTACCCGTGATAAAAAACCGCTACTGACCGATGATATTTTCACCAGATTCGCTGAGTTGGTGGGGTGATATTGACGATAAAATGTTAACGGTTGGATATAAATGATACAAATCTTGTGGGGTGTATTTATCTAAATCTGGCACGATTAACTGGTTTGGTGAAATTATCTGGATGATGACTCTGCTTTTATGATCCTCACTTGCCTTTCTCCGCTATAAACGGTCTACTTAGCGCCGTTGTTGGCCTATTCCACCTGCAAATAACTTCAAAAACACTGCATACTGACGAAATAGATTGCTTATTAACCGCCGGAGTTTGCGTTTATCAGAGCTTTGTATCGTTTCGATCACGTCGGAAAGACCGCAACTTAGGACTTTTTCTTTTGGTCATTTAACTAGGCAACGCACATCACTATGAGTCATCGTTTATCGTCTAAAGATATTATGGCATTAGGTTTTATGACCTTTGCCTTATTCGTCGGGGCTGGCAATATCATCTTCCCGCCGATGGTAGGTTTACAATCGGGTGAACATGTTTGGGTGGCGGCGCTGGGCTTCCTGATTACTGCGGTTGGATTGCCGGTCATTACGGTTATCGCGCTGGCACGTGTCGGCGGTGGCATTGATGCTCTGAGCACCCCGATTGGCCGCAGTGCTGGTCTGGTGCTGGCGACCGTTTGCTATCTGGCAGTCGGCCCACTGTTTGCTACCCCACGTACTGCAACTGTTTCCTTCGAAGTGGGTATTGCCCCTTTGACGGGTGATGGTCCATTGCCTCTGTTTATCTATAGCGTGGTTTATTTCGCTCTGGTTATCGGAATTTCGCTATATCCAGGCCGTTTACTGGATACGGTCGGGCATATCCTGGCACCGCTGAAGATTTTGGCGCTGGCGATTCTGGGTATCGCCGCACTGCTTTGGCCAGCAGGCCCATTGATTCCCGCTACGGATGCTTATCAGCAAGTGCCGTTCTCCTCCGGCTTCGTGAATGGTTATCTGACCATGGATACCTTAGGAGCCTTGGTCTTCGGTATTGTTATCGTCAATGCGGCTCGTTCACGTGGCGTGGTTTCCGCCAAGTTGTTGACGCGCTATACCATCTGGGCTGGGTTGATTGCTGGGATCGGTTTGACACTGGTCTATCTGAGCTTGTTTAAGCTGGGTTCCAGCAGTGGTAGTTTGGTGCCAGAGGCACAAAATGGTGCCGTGGTATTACATGCTTACGTGCAGCACACCTTTGGTGGCTTGGGCAGTGTGTTCTTGGCTGCATTGATCTTCATCGCCTGTATGGTGACGGCGGTGGGCCTGACCTGCGCTTGTGCTGAATTCTTTGCCCAATACTTGCCATTATCTTACCGAGCGCTGGTGTTTATCCTCGGTATCTTCTCGATGATGGTCTCGAATCTGGGACTGAGCCATCTGATTCAGATCTCCATTCCGGTACTGACGGCAATTTACCCGCCATGTATCGTGCTAGTGCTGATGAGTTTCACTCTGCGCTGGTGGAATCATGCCTCACGCATTGTGGCTCCAGTGATGTTGGTCAGTTTGTTGTTTGGTATCCTTGATGCCGTGAAAGCCTCCGCTTTTGCACACTTCCTACCCGAATGGACGCAGCATTTGCCGCTGGCAGAGCAAGGTCTGGCGTGGTTATCACCTTCGCTGCTGGTATTCGTCATCGTAGGGTTGTACGATCGCGTCTGTTGTCGTCAGGAAGTTGCTGCCAAGCAATAACGGCACAGCGATAGGATTTTTTAGCCACGGCTCATACCCGTGGCTTTTTGCTGAAAAAAAGACGGGGCTTTGTTCATGGAATTACCAGTCAAAAATAAGCTGAAACGCGGCCTAACGACACGCCATATCCGTTTTATGGCATTGGGGTCAGCAATAGGTACAGGCTTATTCTATGGTTCGGCTGATGCAATAAGAATGGCGGGGCCAAGCGTATTATTGGCATACCTGATTGGTGGTGTGGTGGCATTTATCATCATGCGCGCCTTGGGCGAAATGTCAGTGAATAACCCGCAGGCCAGCTCTTTCTCTCGTTATGCACAAGATTACCTTGGGCCAATGGCGGGTTATATCACCGGCTGGACCTACTGCTTTGAGATTCTGATTGTTGCGATTGCGGATGTGACCGCCTTTGGTATCTATATGGGGGTCTGGTTCCCGCATGTCGATCACTGGGTATGGGTGCTGAGTGTTGTTCTGATCATTGGCGCAGTCAATATGATGAGCGTTAAGGTCTTTGGCGAGCTGGAGTTCTGGTTCTCATTCTTCAAAGTTGCCACCATTATCATCATGATTCTGGCCGGTATCGGCATCATCGTTTGGGGGATTGGCAACGGCGGGCAAGCAACCGGGATTCATAATCTATGGACCCATGGCGGCTTCTTTAGTAATGGTTTTGTCGGCATGATTCTATCATTACAGCTGGTGATGTTTGCTTACGGCGGTATTGAGATTATCGGTATTACTGCGGGTGAAGCTGAGAACCCGAAAAAATCCATCCCGAAAGCGATCAACTCCGTTCCATGGCGTATTTTGGTGTTCTACGTCGGTACTCTGTTCGTCATCATGTCTATTTACCCATGGAATCAAGTTGGCACCAACGGTAGTCCGTTTGTACTGACCTTCCAGCATATGGGGATTACAGTTGCGGCCGGCATTCTGAATTTTGTGGTGATCACCGCGTCGTTATCCGCCATTAACAGTGATGTGTTCGGTGTTGGGCGCATGCTGAACGGCATGGCAGAGCAGGGTCATGCACCAAAAGCCTTTGCCGCGATTTCCAAACGCGGTGTGCCGTGGGTCACGGTGTTAGTGATGATGGGCGCTATGCTGACGGCGGTTTACCTAAACTACATCATGCCGGAAAATGTGTTCTTGGTGATCGCCTCACTCGCGACCTTTGCGACCGTTTGGGTGTGGATTATGATCCTGTTCTCTCAGATTGGTTTCCGTCGCTCGCTGAGCAAAGCGCAAATTAAGGCGCTAGACTTCCCTCTGCGTGGTGGCACTTTCACCTCTGTTCTGGCTATCATTTTCTTGGTGTTTATCATTGGTCTGATTGGTTGGTTCCCAACAACCCGAATTTCACTGTATGTGGGTTTAGTGTGGATTGCGTTGCTGTTGGTGGGCTACTACTTCAAGGTCAACCACCAGAAAAAACAAGCGAAACAGGCGAAACTCGCGGAGTAATGCTGAGTTGAACTGCATATCAAACCGGGCGATGTTATCTCCCGGTTTTTTTATCGGTGCGATTTGCTTAGAACCTCTCTCCGCCCCCGCTCTCATCCCCGATATTTATGCAGATAGATGAGGGTAAGCCTCCCGTAATATGGCATTGTTTATACCGGTTACATTTAACAGGTGAATGTGTCGCGGCGTTAATGTCTGCACCAGATAGCCTTAACAGCAATCGTTTTGGTTAAAGCAGGAGAGTTTTATGCTTAGTGGTTGGCATCTACCGGTCCCGCCGTTTGTCCGTCAGCGGGGCGACGCATTGCACATGACATTTTGGTTAGATGGAGAGTGGTTGCAGGGTGATAAGTTGCCCGCGCAGGTTTTCTTGCGCTGCGAACCAGATAATGAGGAGTGGCTGCTCACTATGGAGGGGGAGCAACGTGATGGTTTCTGGTGTTACCGCGCGACCTTGCCACTGCATGAAGGTCAGCCCACACGGCGCTACTGTTTTAAGTTGCTGTGGGATGACGACCAGCTCTGGTTCGGCCCATTAGGGTTTTCAATTGTTCCTCCGGCGCAGTTGGCCCAATTTGCCATTGATGTGCCGGACAGCGGCCCGGATTGGGTTGCTGACCAAGTTTTCTATCAAATATTCCCTGATCGTTTTGCCAGCAGCCAAGGTGAGCATGGTGTGCAGGATGGCTGTTATATCCACCATGCTGCGGGCCATCCGGTCTCCCGCCGTGAGTGGCAGCAGCCGCTGGATGATGTGAATGCCGCCTCGACATTCTATGGCGGCGATCTGGCGGGTATCACGCAAAAACTCCCCTATTTGCAACAGTTGGGTGTGACTGCGCTGTACCTGAATCCCATTTTCACCGCGCCGAGTGTGCATAAATACGATACGCAAGATTATTATCAGGTCGATCCCTATCTCGGTGGTGAGGGCGCTTTTCTGCAACTACGTGCGGCCACCCGTGATGTGGGCATGAAATTGGTGCTCGATGGGGTGTTTAACCACACGGGTGATTCTCATCACTGGTTTGACCGCCATCAGCAAGGCGCGAACGGCGCTTGTCATCATCCAGATTCACCTTATCGTGGCTGGTTTAACTTCCTCCCCGATGGGCGGGCGCTGGACTGGAAAGGCAATGCCAGTTTGCCAAAACTTAACTTCGCGAATGACGACGTGGTGAATCAAATTTATCGCGGTGATAATAGCGTAGTGCGTTATTGGTTACGGCCGCCCTATAGCATTGATGGCTGGCGGTTGGATGTCGTGCACATGCTGGGGGAACAGGGCGGAGCCAGAGGGAATTTGCGGCATCTGGCCGGTATCTATCAGGCGGCGAAAGAGGAGAATTCACAAGCCTATATGCTGGGTGAACACTTTGGTGACGCGCGCAGTTGGTTACAGGCTGGCGTGGAAGATTCAGCGATGAATTACATGGGTTTTGCCCTGCCAGTGCGCGGCTTTTTGGCGGGTATTGATGTGGCTTATCATCCGATAAAACTCAAGGCCGAAGATTGCGCCTATTGGATGGATGAGTATCGTGCGGGGCTGTCGCATGATCATCAGCTTCGCTTATTTAACCAGTTGGACAGCCATGACACGGCGCGCTTTATCACGCTGCTCAAGGGTGATAAAGCCCGTATGCAAATGGCACTGGTGTGGCTGTTTAGCTGGATTGGTGTGCCTTGCCTATTTTATGGTGATGAAATTGGTCTGGACGGCGGCAATGATCCCTTCTGCCGCAAACCCTTTCCGTGGGATGAGACTCAGTGGGATGGCGAGCTACTGAAACTCTGCCAGCGAATGGCGGCTTTACGCCACAAAAGTATGGCACTGCGCCGTGGCGGCTGTCAGGTGATTCATGCTGATAATGATTCTCTGGTATTCATCCGCAGCTACCAACGCGAGCGGGTGATGGTCGCAATACAGCGTAATCACGATATGAATATCTTATTGTCCGCATCACCTTTGCTCAATGTGGCTGAGTGGCGGTGTCTGGAGGGATTTTCCAAACTGGATGTCATTGCGGCTGGGGTTAATCTTCAATTGCAGGGTGAGAGTGTCACACTATGGCGCAGCCAGTCCTAGTTAAGCACTATAGCGAGCACTAACTTAGCAGTTAGTGCGCAGTAGCAGAAATTAAGGCGGCTAAATGCCGCTTTTTCTTTGGGTGAGATAGTATGTATATAGCGGGTCTACACAGTGGGTAGGCACACTCACCAAAGGGAAAATGATATGAGCACGACTAAAAGACAGGCATTGATTATCGGCGCATCTCGGGGCTTGGGGCTGGGGTTGGTTGATGAACTAAGTCGCCGTGGCTGGTCAGTCACGGCGACGACGCGCGGTGCGGCGAAAGATACCGGTGCACATGCGGCTCATTGGTTAACATTAGATATTAATCAGCCAGAAAGCATCAAGCAGTTCCTGCCGCAGGTACAGGGCCAGAAGTTTGACCTGATATTTGTGAATGCGGGTATTTCGGGGCCAGAGCATCAATCAGCGCTGGATGCGAAACCCGAAGAGATCCTTGAACTGTTCCAAACCAATGCGATTTCACCTATCCGCATTGCTCAGCATCTGTTGGCGCAACGCAATCCTACTCACAGTGTGCTGGCCTTTATGTCCTCTCAATTGGGGAGTTTGGGGCACAATGCTTCTGGGCATAAGCCGTTGTATTCCGCCAGTAAAGCTGCGCTGAATATGATGACTCGCAATCTGGTCGCTGAGGTGGCAGACCCGACACTGACCGTGCTATCCATCCATCCGGGCTGGGTAAAAACAGACATGGGCGGAGATGCCGCACCACTGACGGTCGCGACCAGTGTGAAAGGGGTTGTTGACCAAATTGAACGCGCTTCAGGCAAGGGTGGTCACGGTTTTATCGACTATCAGGGGCATACATTGCCGTGGTGATTTATACCCATCATACTTCAAGCTGCATGTGCGTTGGCTGCTCTTGTTATTCGGCCCATCCATGGGCCTCACCTTGTTGAGGCCGCTGCAAACAGCGTTCAAATCGGTTCCCGACCGATTTGTCACCCGAATCACTTACCTGAGTAAGCTCATCGGGATTCACTCAATTGCCGCCTTCCCGCAACTCGAATTATTTTGGGTATAATTTGGGTATAAATAGACCGATAAATTTCCCCCATCGATCCATTGATGGGGGAGTCATTAATGGCTATCAGTAGCCGATGGCAGCACCCGCTGGGCGACGAACATCATTGGCTCCGTACAGATAACCTTCGCGCACTTTGCCTGAGACGGCAGAGTCATTTCCCGAGTTGGCCGGGCTGACACCGTCAACGCCAGCCAAACCGACCAGAATCAGCTCAGTCGCGCCCCACGGATTCTGCTCAACCATCTTATATCCCATCGTTTTCAGCAGGTTAAGACTATCTGCGGAGACACCACGCTGCTCGTAATAAACTTCGTCGGGCAACCATTGGTGATGAATACGCGGGGCATCCACCGCCTCTTGAGGGGCCATGCCGTGATCAATCACATTCAATGCGGTTTGTAGAGTAATCGTGATGATTCGTGAACCGCCCGGTGAACCTAACACCATAAATGTCTTACCGTCTTTGGTCACTAGTGTCGGGCTCATGGACGATAGTGGGCGCTTACCGGGGGCGATAGCATTCGTCGCTCCCTGAACCAATCCATACATATTTTGCTCACCGACTTTGACAGTGAAATCATCCATTTCATCATTGAGGAAGAAACCCGTGCCAGGGGCTATCACCACCGCACCAAAGCGACCATTCACTGTGTAGGTGGTCGAGACGGCATTGCCTTCATGATCGACGATGGAGTAGTGAGTT
Source organism: Yersinia mollaretii ATCC 43969 (assembly GCF_013282725.1). NCBI lineage: Bacteria > Pseudomonadati > Pseudomonadota > Gammaproteobacteria > Enterobacterales > Yersiniaceae > Yersinia > Yersinia mollaretii. The sequence continues at coordinate 2,370,784 of NZ_CP054043.1, forward strand.
GTTTCCGGTTTTTCATGTGGCTGCATACCCGGTTGCACTTCTACCGATGGCGTTGCTCTGTTGGCGACGATCTGCTTGCGAATATCTGCGGCATAACTTTTACTCAGTAGGCGGTCAATCGGGTTTTTAACAAACTCCGGATCACCGAGGAAGGTATTACGGTCCATATAGGCATGGCGCATCGCTTCAGTTAGCGTGTGAATGTAAGCGGCAGAGTTAAAGCCCATACTTTTCAGGTCATAGCCTTCAAGCACATTCAAGGTTTCACATAATGTCACTCCACCTGAGCTAGGCGGAGGGGAGGAGACAAATTTATAACCACGATAGCTACAGGTAATGGGCGCGGTTTCAGTGATTTTATAATTGGCGAAATCAGCTGCCGTTAGAATGCCGCCGCCTTTTTTCGCTGCGTTTTCCACGGCCTGCGGTATTTTGCCCTGATAAAATGCATCCGGCCCCTTCTCAGAGATCGCGGTCAATGTATCAGCTAAATCAGCTTGAATTAGCCGATCTCCCGGTTGCAAGGCTTCGCCATCTTTACGCAGGAAAATACGAGCAGATTCAGGGTCCTGACGGAAGCGTTTAACCGTGGTATCCAGAATATCAGTATCGGCGCGGGTCAATGTAAAGCCTTCGCGGGCCAGCTTGATAGCGGGTGCCATGACTTGCTGGCGGGTCAATTTACCGTATTTCTTTTGTGCGCTGTCCATCCCTAAAACCGTGCCGGGAACACCCGCAGCCAGATAGCCATACAAACTGGCATCTTTGGTCACTTTACCCTCTTTATCCAAATACATATCAGCACTGGCAGCGGCAGGTGCGGTTTCACGGAAATTGATGAATGTATCGGTTCCATCAGCAAGGTGAATGGTCATAAAACCACCGCCCCCAATATTGCCGCAGCATGGATTCACCACCGCTTGTGCATATCCCACGGCGACAGCAGCATCAATGGCGTTTCCCCCCATTTTCAAAATATCGGTCCCTACCTGTGAAGCCAGATATTGGGAAGTCACAACCATGCCATTCTTTGCCTCTACTGCGGGTGTTGAAGCTGCATGCAGCGTACCACTCACCAGTAAAGCCAATATAGCCAAGGGGTTATTCCATGTTTTCAAAAGCATTCTGACTCCTGTTATATCCTGCCCGCCAGGGATTACCCGGTCATTTTTGTCTGGCAACTTAAAATCGCTGCTTATGTAATGTGCAAAACACACACCAGTAATAATTAATAGCAGAATTAATGTTTATTACAGCTAATTAATTGGTGATGGAGGGAGGATTGATGACCTACAGTCAGATTGATAGGTTGTTTTTGTTCGGAGGAGATTAAATTAAGTGAAAACAACTGATTGAAAATAAAGGGATATAACTAAGACGGTTCAACTGGGAATGAGAATTATTATATAGACTCTGCGGCGGGTGCTTGAAGCTGTCTGCTTTAAGTGCTTGCATCAGGCTGAGAGTAGGCAGAGAAAAGCCCCGTATCAATGTTAATCAATACGAGGCCCTCTGTAATGCACGACAACATTACGGTAGCCTTTTACCCGCCGAAAGGCAAGGAGGCTGAAGATGCCCAAAAATACGCTTGTTTTATGTCTGTTAATTGTTTGTATAACAGTGCTGGCATTGACATTAATTACACGTAAATCACTGTGTGAGCTACGTGCGAAAAATGGGAACAAGGAGGTTGCGGCCATTTTAGCTTACGAATCTGAACGGTAAGGCGACCGGGCGGGGAGCAATCCCCGCCTTTCGTTGTCAGGTCACAGCTTTCAAGCACCCATTGAGTTTTTGCGTAGTCAATTCAGGTGATTTGGACATGAAAAAGCCAGTCAGTATGAACTGACTGGCTTGATATCCCTGAGTAAAATCAGGGGTAGCGTAAACTGTGATTACAGTTTAGAGGCGTTTTCAGACAGGTATTTAGCAACGCCATCTGGAGATGCGCCCATACCTGCTTTGCCTTTTTCCCACTGTGCAGGGCAAACGTCACCGTGCTCTTCGTGGAATTGCAGTGCGTCAACCATACGCAGCATTTCGTCGATGTTACGGCCCAGCGGCAGATCGTTAACCACTTGGTGACGAACAACGCCGTTTTTGTCGATCAGGAAAGAGCCGCGCAGCGCAACACCTGCATCTGGGTGCTCAATACCGTAGGCTTTCTGAATTTCACGTTTGATATCAGCAACCATTGGGTACTTAACTTCACCAATACCGCCGTTATCAACCGGGGTTTTACGCCATGCGTTGTGAACAAACTCGGAGTCGAAAGAGACACCAACAACTTCAACGCCACGTTTCTGGAATTCTTCGTAACGGTGGTCGAAAGCGATCAACTCTGAAGGACAAACAAAAGTGAAGTCCATTGGCCAGAAGAACAGGACGGCAGGGCGGCCGTTCAGGTGTTTTTTCAGGTTGAAGTTTTCAACGATTTCGCCGCTACCAAGAACAGCAGCTGCTGTAAAATCAGGGGCTTGACGAGTTACCAGAACCATAAATTACTCCTGTTAATAGGGATGGATTAACCAGTTGTCTTAAAAGTATCGGCACAGCATAGGTATTTAAGCGTTATGAATAAAGGGATAAATACCAATCGCTGTGATAGCTTTTACCTATCGTTACGACGTTTTTAGTTTCGTAGTCTTGTTAAGATACCCATTTTGGTAGAAAGCGCAAGTGACTTAGCACCATATAACCATACCAAAAAAGATGTTTTTAGCTAAATCTGCTGACGTTTCGCCTGCAACATCATTGTGGGATAAAATGCCCAAAACAGCTGTTCTAACGGCTGATAGTGCTGTTCTATGTCGTGAAAAGAACCAGCAAGCGCGGCCAGTTTAGGCCGTCGATTAGCCATACCTTGTAACACATCAGCGATAAAAGGGAGTTCAGCATAGCGCTCCAGCCAACGCTCGGGCCACAAATAGGCGTTGAGGTTCTGAAAACGTTCGGGCGTCTGCTGCAAATGCGGCAAAATCTGGTTTTGCGCATATTGGGTAAAATCGGGCAGCGTAGAGTCGGGCACCAGTTTATCCCAATTGCGGGCAAGAAAATGGTCCCACAGCACATCTAGAGTAATAGGGGCAACCCGACGATAATCGGCACTGAAATAGGTACGCGCCTCTTTGACCAACGGCAAGGTATCCGTCATCACATCAACACGGCGATGCATCATGATGCCCGCGACAATTTCAGGTGTGTACTCACCCTGCGGATTACCTCGGACAAAATCTGCCAGCAGATTACCGAGTAAAGAGCTGTCAGCCAGCGTGGCGAGGTGAAGATGAGCGAGAAAGTTCATGTATCGAGTATAATTCAAATCGCTATCAACTATCCTTATTTCTTGCAGCCAGTCCCTGAGGGTTCTAGACTAGCGGCCTATTTTTGTGTACCCGCCCCCGCATCTCTGTGGGAGCGGGTCTGTGCTGATATGAAGTGGAAAGCCATGCGTGTTGCCGATTTTTCTTTCGAACTGCCGGAATCTCTGATTGCCCATTACCCCCAAGCCCAGCGCAGTGGTTGCCGCTTATTGTCACTGGATGGCCCGACTGGAGCCTTAACGCACGGTATTTTCACTGATTTGCTGGATAAGCTCGAGCCCGGTGACCTGCTGGTATTCAACAATACTCGGGTGATTCCAGCTCGCCTGTTTGGCCGTAAAGCCAGTGGCGGTAAGCTTGAAGTGCTGGTGGAACGTGTTTTGGATGACCACCGCGTTCTGGCCCATGTTAAAGCATCAAAATCACCTAAGCCCGGTACGGAGCTGTTATTAGGCGATGATGAGAGCATCCGGGCCACCATGCTGGCAAGGCATGAAACCCTTTTTGAGCTGCGGTTTGATGATGAGCGGGATGTTTTCACTATTCTGAATGCAGTCGGCCATATGCCTCTACCTCCTTATATTGATCGCCCTGATGAAGACGCTGATCGCGAACTGTATCAAACAGTATACAGTGAGCGCTTGGGGGCGGTGGCTGCGCCAACTGCGGGGCTGCATTTTGACGAGCCAATGCTGGCGGCATTGCGGGAAAAAGGTATTGAGATGGCCTTCGTGACCTTGCATGTCGGTGCAGGGACATTCCAGCCCGTGCGGGTAGACACCATCGAAGAGCATGTCATGCATTCCGAATATGCAGAAGTGCCTCAAGAGGTCGTTGACGCAGTTTTAGCCTGTAAAGCTCGTGGCAAGCGCGTGGTTGCTGTGGGTACAACCTCAGTACGTTCATTGGAGAGTGCGGCTAATGCCACGGAGAAGGGGCTGATTGCCCCCTTCTTTGGTGATACCTGTATATTTATTTATCCGGGCTATGAATACCAAGTAGTGGATGCATTGGTCACCAACTTCCATTTACCTGAGTCAACATTGATAATGCTGGTTTCTGCTTTCGCAGGTTATAAAAACACCATGAATGCATACCAGCAGGCTGTGGCAGAACAATATCGATTTTTCAGTTATGGCGATGCGATGTTCATCACTCGTAATCCACAGGCAGGTATAGAGTTGCCCCCCCTGAATGGGGCGGATAATCAGTAGATCACGTTTCCTTTATGCCTGTCTTTTTCTTGGGATGATATTCCAAAAAACAGCGTATGTGATTAACCCCTGAAACACCCGGAGCCAGAAAGTATCCGTCTCCGGGATAAATTCGGACTAATGGCCCCTGGCCGCCTCTTCAATCAATGCGATGATTTCATTGGGATGGGAGACCAGAGACGCATGGCTGGAGTCCAGACGAATGGTTTTCTTCGGTTTCATCCGTTCGGTAAACCAATGCTGAGTTTCTGGCGGTATCATATTGTCCTGGTTGGAAATCTGGTACCAACTGGGTTTGGTTTTCCACGCCGGTTCTGCCGAGGTATCTTCAAAGCAGTGGCCAGAGGTCGGTTTTTGCGCGATAGCCATCACGATGGATTCGGTTTTTTCTACGTCTTGGCAGAAACTTTCGTGGAATTTGTCCCGCTTAATCCAAAGAAAACCGTCCTGATCTGGAACCAGATTGGCAGCACCGAGAGGGGGATCGCGCAGTTGGAAAATACTGCCAAGACTTTCGCCCTTGTCTGGCGCAAAGGCGGCAACAAAGACCAATCCAACAACATGGGGCAGGTCGCCAAGTTGAGATATCACCATACCCCCATAGGAGTGGCCGACCAAAATGGTGGAACCTTCCAATGAAGCGGCCAGCTTTTTCGTGCGCTCCACGTCATCTGCAAGTGATGTTAACGGATTCTGTACCGCATAGACGGGATAACCCTTGTTATGCAGCGTAGGAATAACATGACGCCAGTGAGAGCCATCGCCCCATGCGCCGTGCACCAATAGGATATTTGGTTTTTTTGTCATTTTATGCCCCGTATCATCAGTAAAGATCATAAAATAGAGTAGTAGGTAGACTGCTATCTGCTATATCACCCATTCCTAAAAGTATAGTTCAGGCATAACTTTCTTGAAGATATCAGTCTATATCCCCAGCGGATAATGTGGCTTGTTGATGATGGAAAAGCGCTGTCGATAAAGTGGCGTGCTAATTTGGTTACCTGAATGATAAATGCCACTTAGGTTGGCTGGCTTGTGTCGCGGGTTCATCAGTTGCTATCATGCGCTCCTTTTTATCAGACATCAGACTGTATCTCTGATGCTGGAGGTTATGTGAAGTACGAATTACAAAAAACTGACGGGCGCGCACGCCGTGGTCGCCTAATATTTGAGCGCGGCGTCGTTGAGACCCCGGCATTTATGCCTGTTGGCACCTACGGCACCGTAAAAGGGATGACGCCGGAAGAGGTCAAAGAGACCGGTGCGCAGATCTTGTTGGGTAATACTTTCCATCTCTGGTTGCGTCCGGGTCAGGAAATCATGAAGTTGCATGGCGATTTGCATGATTTCATGAATTGGCATGGTCCGATTCTGACCGACTCAGGCGGTTTTCAGGTGTTCAGCCTTGGTGCGATGCGCAAAATCAAAGAAGAAGGGGTGACGTTCCAAAACCCGATCAACGGCGATAAAGTGTTCCTCAGCCCAGAAAAATCGATGGAAATACAGAACGATCTTGGCTCCGATATCGTGATGATTTTCGATGAATGTACTCCCTATCCAGCAGACTGGGATTATGCCAAGCGCTCAATGGAAATGTCCTTGCGTTGGGCTGCTCGTAGTCGCCAACGCTTTGATGAACTGAACAATAAAAATGCATTGTTCGGTATTATTCAGGGTGGTGTTTACGAAGATTTACGTGATGTGTCCGTAAAAGGGCTGGTAGATATTGGTTTTGATGGTTACGCTGTGGGCGGTTTGGCGGTAGGCGAGCCAAAAGAAGATATGCACCGCATTTTAGAGCATGTTTGCCCACAGATCCCTGCGGATAAACCACGTTACCTGATGGGTGTGGGGAAACCAGAGGATCTGGTTGAGGGGGTGCGGCGCGGTATCGACATGTTTGACTGTGTGATGCCAACCCGAAATGCGCGTAACGGCCATCTGTTCGTGACTGACGGCGTGGTAAAAATCCGTAACGCCAAGCATAAGAGTGATACTGCTACGCTAGATGAACACTGTGATTGCTACACTTGTCGCAATTATAGCCGCGCCTACTTGCATCATCTTGACCGTTGCAACGAAATACTGGGTGCGCGCCTGAACACGATTCATAACCTACGTTACTACCAGCGCTTAATGGCGGGTTTACGTCAGGCTATTGAAGAGGGTAAATTAGAGAGCTTCGTCGAAGATTTCTATGGTCGGATAGGGAAACCTGTTCCACCATTAAACGTTTGATTTTAAAATTACCATTTTGCATACCCAGAATATTTCAAGATGCAGGTAGGCGGCAAACGCGAGTAGCTAAAACATCGGCGATTTGAAAGATGACGGGTATTTTATAGATTGAACAGTTACGATTTACCGTTACTGATTTTATCGCACTGATTTCACACTATTGATATTGATAACAATGAGGGAATTTTAATGAGTCTTTTCATTTCCGATGCTGTCGCATCCGCTGGGGCTCCGGCTCAGAGCAGCCCGTACTCCCTAGTGATTATGCTGGTGGTATTTGGTCTGATTTTTTACTTCATGATCCTGCGTCCACAGCAAAAACGTGCCAAAGAACACAAAAAACTGATGGACTCTATTGGTAAGGGTGATGAAGTGTTAACCACGGGTGGTTTACTTGGTCGTGTTACTAAAGTTGCGGAAACGGGCTATATCGTAATCGCACTGAACGACACCACTGAAGTGATGATCAAACGTGACTTCGTTGCTGCCGTTTTACCGAAAGGTACTATGAAGGCTCTGTAATTTTCGATTTTCCCGAAGGGAATTGCCGTGTTAAACCGTTATCCTTTGTGGAAGTATCTGATGCTGATCGTCGTGATCTTCATCGGTCTGCTATATGCACTTCCCAACCTTTATGGTGAGGATCCGGCTGTTCAAATCACTGGTGCGCGAGGAATCGCCGCCAGTGAAACAACGCTGGTCCAAGTCCGTGATGTTTTAGAAAAAGACAACATAGCGAGCAAGTCCATTGCACTGGAAAATGGTGCAATCCTGGCTCGCTTTAGAGATCCCGACGTCCAGCTACGTGCCCGTGAGGCGCTGATGGAGGCGATGGGGGACAAATACGTTATCGCACTAAATCTGGCACCAGCAACACCTTCCTGGCTTGCCAAGTTGGGTGCTGAGCCGATGAAGCTGGGTCTTGACCTGCGTGGTGGTGTGCACTTCTTGATGGAAGTGGACATGGATACCGCACTTGGCAAACTGCAAGAGCAAACGATGGATACCCTGCGCACTGATCTGCGTGAGAAAAATATCCCGTATGCGACTGTACGTAAACTCGATAATTACGGTGTTGAAGTCCGTTTTCGCGACGATAAAACCCGTGATGACGCGATTAGCTATCTCTCTTCTCGCCACCGAGATCTGGTGATCGGCTCCAATGGCAGCAATACCTTAAAAGCTGTGATGACTGATGACCGTCTGCGGGAAGCACGCGAATATGCCGTTCAGCAAAACATTACGATCCTGCGTAACCGGGTTAACCAACTAGGTGTAGCCGAACCATTGGTTCAGCGCCAAGGGTCAGATCGTATTGTAGTTGAGTTACCGGGTATCCAAGATACTGCACGTGCCAAAGAAATTCTTGGTGCGACAGCCACGTTGGAATTCCGTCTGGTAAACAGCAATGTTGACGCTTCTGTTGCCGCCACTGGCCGTGTGCCGGGTGACTCAGAAGTCAAAAATACCCGTGAAGGTCGCCCGGTTGTCTTGTACAAGCGCGTTATTCTTACCGGTGACCATATTACCGACTCCACCTCTAGCACCGACGAATATAACCAAGCTCAGGTTAATATCTCGCTCGACAGTGCTGGTGGTTCTTTGATGTCTAATTTTACCAAAGACAATATCGGCAAGCCGATGGCGACTTTGTTCGTAGAATATAAAGACAGCGGTAAAAAAGATGCTAATGGCCGGGCGATTTTGGTTAAGCAGGAAGAAGTCATCAACGTGGCGACCATTCAGTCGCGTTTAGGTAACAGCTTCCGTATTACTGGCATTGATAACCCAGCTGAAGCTCGTCAGCTCTCCCTGTTACTGCGTGCGGGTGCGTTGATTGCTCCAATCCAAATTGTGGAAGAGCGGACTATCGGGCCAACTTTGGGTTCACAAAACATTACCCAAGGTCTGGAAGCCTGTCTGTGGGGCTTGGCTGTCTCAATCCTGTTTATGGTGATTTACTACCGTAAGTTTGGTGTGATTGCCAGTACTGCACTATTGGCTAACCTAGTGTTGATCGTGGGCGTGATGTCCCTACTACCGGGGGCGACACTAACTATGCCGGGTATTGCCGGGATCGTATTGACGCTGGCGGTAGCAGTAGATGCTAACGTACTGATTAACGAGCGAATAAAAGAAGAGTACAGAAACGGGCGGACGATCCAGCAAGCGATTCATGAAGGGTACAAAGGTGCCTTCTCAAGTATCGTCGATGCGAACGTAACGACGCTTATCACAGCGATTATTCTTTACGCTGTGGGTACTGGTTCGATTAAAGGCTTTGCTATTACAACTGCCATTGGTGTTGTAACGTCAATGTTCACCGCGATAGTCGGTACTCGTGCCATCGTCAACCTGCTTTACGGCGGCAAGCGCATTAACAAGCTGTCTATTTGAGGAGTACGTTGTGGCACAGGATTATACTGTTGAACAACTGAACTATGGCCGTAGAGTCTATGACTTTATGCGCTGGGATAACGTTGCTTTCGGCATCTCGTTGCTGCTGTTGGTCGCATCGATTGCCGTGATGTCCACCAAAGGGTTTAACTGGGGTCTTGATTTCACCGGTGGTACGGTGATTGAAATTAACCTAGAAAAGCCTGCTGATCTGGATCAATTGCGCGACACGCTGGAAAAAGCGGGCTTTGAATCGCCAATTCTGCAAAATTTTGGTAGCACCCGTGATGTGATGGTACGTATGCCACCTGCAACCGGGACTGCTGGGCAGGAGCTAGGTAACAAAGTCATATCTGTTATCAATGAGTCAGTTGATAAGAATGCATCGGTAAAACGCATCGAATTCGTCGGGCCAAGTGTGGGCAGTGATTTAGCCCAAGCGGGTGGCATGGCGTTATTGGTGGCGTTGCTCTGTATTCTGATTTACGTCGGTTTCCGTTTTGAATGGCGTTTGGCGCTGGGGGCGGTTATCGCTCTGGCCCATGACGTGGTCATTACCATGGGGATCTTGTCGTTGTTCCATATTGAGATTGACCTAACCATCATTGCTTCATTGATGTCGGTTATCGGTTACTCACTTAACGACAGTATCGTGGTATCAGACCGTATTCGTGAGAACTTCCGCAAGATTCGCCGTGGTACGCCTTACGAAATCATGAACGTGTCGCTGACTCAGACTTTGAGCCGTACTATCATGACATCTGCAACCACGCTGATGGTGGTATTGATGCTGTTTATCTTCGGTGGTGCGATGCTGCAAGGCTTCTCACTGACGATGCTGATCGGTGTTTCCATCGGTACAGTTTCATCCATCTACGTAGCGTCCGCGCTAGCGTTGAAACTGGGGATGAAACGCGAGCATATGTTGCAGCAGAAAGTTGAGAAAGAGGGCGCAGACCAGCCTTCAATTCTGCCGTAATAGCGCGTAAATTGTAGTACAAAATATAAGCCCTGATACTGTCATTGTCGGTATCAGGGCTTTTTTGTGCTAGCACGGGTTGAAACGACTGAACCAAACTAAAGGTCTTGCTTCTACCCTTTGTTGTCGCGGCACTTCGCGGTAAACTATCGATAAGTTTAGGCTCACTCATCAGGAAGCGCTATGCATTGCCCGTTTTGTGCCGCTGTGGATACTAAAGTCATTGACTCCCGTCTGGTGAGCGATGGTTCGCAAGTGCGCCGTCGCCGCCAGTGTTTAGATTGTAATGAACGCTTTACCACGTTTGAAGTTGCTGAGTTGGTTTTGCCGCGTGTGATTAAAAGTGATGATGTCCGTGAACCCTTCAATGAGGATAAATTGCGGCGTGGCATGTTGAAAGCGTTAGAGAAACGGCCTGTCAGTTCTGATGATGTTGAAACCGCGATCAGTCACATCAAATCCCAGTTACGCGCTACGGGTGAGCGTGAAGTGCCCACCAAAATGGTCGGTAATCTGGTGATGGAAGCGCTGAAACGTTTGGATAAAGTGGCTTATATCCGCTTTGCCTCGGTGTATCGCAGCTTTGAGGATATCCGGGAGTTCGGCGAAGAAATTGCTCGTTTGCAGGATTAGTCTGCATGTTACCCGCATCTTTCAGTGCGCGTATTCGGTGTAACGTAAAGCAGCTCCGCATCAAAAATAAGGAAAGCCATGCAGCCCGATGAGTTCTATATGGCTCGCGCCTTCGAATTGGCGCGAATGGGGTGTTTTACCACGCCTCCTAACCCTAACGTCGGCTGTGTGCTGGTTCGTGATGGTGAGATTGTCGGTGAGGGCTATCATTTGCGAGCCGGTGAGCCACATGCCGAAGTTCATGCATTGCGTATGGCTGGTGAGAAAGCGCATGGTGCCACGGCCTATGTCACGCTTGAGCCATGCAGCCACCACGGACGTACGCCGCCGTGCGCGGATGCATTGGTTGCCGCTGGCGTCATACGAGTCGTCGCCGCCATGCAGGACCCCAACCCGCAGGTAGCAGGGCGCGGATTATATAAGTTGAAGCAAGCGGGTATTGCTGTCGATCATGGCTTAATGCTGGCAGAGGCTGAGGCGGTTAATCTTGGATTCCTAAAACGGATGCGCACCGGTTTCCCCTATCTGCAACTGAAAATGGCCGCCTCCTTGGATGGACGAACGGCGATGGCGTCGGGAGAGAGCCAGTGGATTACCTCGCCACAGGCACGGCAAGATGTGCAGCGTTTTCGGGCTGAAAGTGCCGCGATTTTGAGCACCAGTGCCACGGTATTAGCGGATAACCCTTCACTCACGGTGCGCTGGGATGAGTTAGATGCGGAAACCCAAACTTTGTATCCTCGAGCGGCGCTGCGCCAGCCGATACGCATTATACTGGATAGCCAAAACCGTGTGACGCCGCAACATAAAGTGATACAGCAAGATGGCCCATGCTGGCTAGCACGTGTTGATGCAGATGAGCAGCCATGGCCTGAGAATATTGAGCAATTATTGTTACCTCGTCATGGCAACGGTGTGGATTTAGTGTTGTTGATGATGCAACTGGGCAAGCGGCAAATTAATTCAGTTTGGGTTGAGGCGGGGCCGCAACTGGCGGGGGCGCTACTCGAGGCTGGCGTGGTTGATGAGCTCATTTTGTATATTGCCCCCAAACTGCTGGGCAGTGATGCTCGAGGATTATGCGAACTGGCTGGATTAACGAGCTTATCGCAAGCCCCTGAGTTCGTCTTCAGTGATGTACGACAGGTGGGGCCCGATCTCCGCTTGCGCTTGAAACCGAAGTATTAAATGAAATATCCGGTGGCAATTCCCAAAGCTTAATTACCGCCTTGCCCGCGTTTTACAAATGCGCAGGGGCGGGGCGCGAAAGAATATGATAGAATCCGCCCCCCTGCGGGGTATGAACCCATTATTGAGGAAAGCTATGAACGTTATCGAAGGTGTTGTTGCTACTCCTAATGCCCGCGTGGCGATTGCGATTGCGCGTTTTAATAATTTTATCAACAACAGCTTGCTGGAAGGTGCAATCGATGCCCTGAAGCGCGTTGGCCAGGTATCCGATGACAATATTACAGTTGTTTGGGTTCCAGGGGCTTATGAGCTGCCAATGGTTGCTAATGTGTTAGCCAATACAAATCGTTACGATGCAGTCATTGCTCTGGGTACGGTGATCCGTGGGGGGACTGCGCACTTTGAGTATGTTGCTGGTGAAGCGAGTTCTGGTTTAGCCAATGTAGCCATGAACAGCGATATCCCGGTAGCTTTCGGTGTGCTGACCACAGAAAGTATTGAGCAAGCAATTGAGCGTGCCGGTACTAAAGCAGGTAATAAAGGTGCAGAAGCTGCCCTGACCGCGCTTGAAATGATTAATGTAATCAAAGCTATTAAAGGCTGAATTTAGTTAAGTTAAGGGGAATTCCGTGAAACCTGCTGCTCGTCGCCGCGCTCGTGAGTGCGCTGTTCAAGCGATCTACTCTTGGCAGTTGTCTAAAAACGACATCGCTGATGTTGAATTACAGTTCTTGTCGGAGCAGGATGTCAAAGATGTCGACATCGCCTATTTTCGCGAGTTGCTGTCTGGGGTTGCTGTTAATGCCGCATCTCTAGATGCGTTAATGGCACCATTCCTTTCCCGCCAGCTCGAAGAATTAGGTCAGGTTGAGAGAGCGGTTCTGCGTATTGCGCTGTTTGAGCTGAGCAAACGTGAGGATGTCCCTTATAAAGTGGCAATCAATGAAGCGATCGAACTAGCCAAAACTTTCGGTGCGGAAGATAGCCATAAGTTCGTCAACGGAGTGCTGGATAAGGTCGCTCCGACGGTACGTAAGCGAAAGTAACTCGTTACATTAACGACTTGAATTGGGGCCGGTTTCCGGCCTTAATTTATTGATCAGTTAACATTTCTGGAATTGTATTATGGCATGTGGCGAATTTGACCTCATTGCCCGCTACTTTGACCGGTTCAGAAGTAATCGCCGGGATGTAGAGCTGGGTATTGGAGACGACTGCGCACTTCTGACAGTGGCAGATAAACAGCTGTTAGCCATCAGTACGGATACACTGGTGTCTGGCGTTCACTTCCTTGCGGATATCGATCCCGCCGATCTGGGTTATAAATCTTTAGCGGTAAACCTGAGCGATTTAGCTGCGATGGGGGCCGACCCTGCCTGGTTATCTCTTGCTCTGACCCTACCCAATGTTAATGAAGACTGGTTGCAATCCTTCAGTGACAGTTTATTTGATCAGCTTAATTATTACGGCATGCAGTTGATTGGTGGTGATACCACTCGTGGGCCACTGAGTCTGACGCTGACCATCCAAGGTTTGATACCGGAAGGGCGGGCATTGACCCGTGCAGGCGCGCGGATTGGCGATTGGATTTATGTCACCGGGACTCTGGGTGACAGTGCTGCGGGTCTGGCTATCTTGCAAAATGAGCTGCGCGTTGATGATGAAGCTGATCGGGCGGCATTAATTCACCGCCATTTGCGGCCACAACCTCGGGTGTTGCAGGGGCAAGCGCTGCGCTCGCTAGCCAGTTCTGCTATCGATATTTCCGATGGGTTGATTTCTGATCTGCAACATGTCTTGAAAGCCAGTCATTGCGGTGCGCGCATTGAACTGGATCACTTGCCCTATTCTGATGCGCTAAAAAATCAAGTTGATGCAGAACAAGCGCTGCGCTGGGCATTGAGCGGTGGTGAGGATTACGAGCTGTGCTTTACGGTGCCAGAAATAAACCGTGGTGCATTGGATGTTGCGCTCAGTAATACCGGCGCGGACTATACTTGCATTGGTCAGATAGGCCCACAGACGGAAGGGGTTAAATTCTTCCGTGAAGGCAAAGTGGTGGATCTGGATTTCCGTGGTTTTGATCACTTCTCAACGAGCAAACCCCATGGATGAAGCCAAAGGCCGCTTGCGGTTATCTAATCCTTGGCACTTATTGGCAACCGGCTTTGGTAGCGGATTGTCTCCGTGGGCGCCCGGTACCATGGGATCTCTCGCGGCCATTCCATTTTGGCTGTTATTGATTCAACTACCTTGGCAGCTTTACTCCTTGGTGGTGATGTTCAGCATCTGTATTGGTGTGTACATCTGCCATCGGACCGCGAAAGACATGAAAGTTCATGACCACGGCAGCATTGTCTGGGATGAGTTTGTCGGGATGTGGATTACCTTGATGGCATTGCCAGTGAATGATTGGCAATGGGTCGCCGCTGGTTTTGTCGCTTTCCGCATTTTTGATATTTGGAAACCTTGGCCGATTCGTTGGTTTGATCGTAATGTCCACGGTGGGATGGGGATAATGATTGATGACATTATCGCTGGGGTGATTGCCGCCGCGATTATTTTTGTCATTGGACACTATTGGCCAATTGATCTGTTTTACTGACCCCCGCCATTTTTCAAATTGCAGGTGCGTTGGCCGCGCTTAATGGAATAAAGGCATAACCGCGAATGGCTATGCCTTAAATAGTCTTATTACACCAGCCAAGCTTCAATCTGGCGCTGTATGCCTGCAGCGTCTAAACCAAACTCAGCCCGCATCTCATCTTGCTCACCTTGTGGCACGAAATAGTCAGGTAAGCCGATATTCAGCACGGGTACTCGCTGCCGTTTTGCCATCAAAAGTTCATTTACCCCACTGCCTGCGCCACCCATGATGGCGTTCTCTTCCAACGTGACTAAGAACTCATGGCTGGCAGCCATCTTCTGCACCAACTCTTCATCTAATGGCTTCACGAAACGCATATCCACGAGTGTAGCATTCAGGTTATCGGCCACTTGTTGCGCTTGCGCCAGTAGTGTGCCGAAACACAGTATGGCAACCTTTTCACCTTCGCGACGCACGATCCCTTTGCCGATTGGCATGATCACTAATGGCTCAAGCACTGCACCTGTACCACTACCACGCGGGTAGCGCACTGCCGCAGGGCCATTGTGGTGATAACCGGTATGCAGCATTTGGCGGCACTCATTCTCATCACTTGGGGTCATGATGACCATATTGGGGATGCAACGCATGAATGAGAGATCAAACGCGCCCTGATGGGTTTGACCATCTGCGCCCACCAAGCCGCCACGGTCAATCGCAAACAGAACCGGCAAATTCTGGATCGCAACATCATGAATTAACTGATCATATGCTCGTTGCAGGAAAGTCGAGTAGATGGCAACAATGGGTTTGTAGCCACCAATCGCCAAACCTGCGGCAAAGGTCACGGCGTGTTGCTCGGCGATTGCCACATCAAAATATTGCTGCGGATATTCGCGAGAGAAGCGCACCATCCCTGAGCCTTCGCGCATTGCAGGGGTCACCGCCATCAACTGGCTATCTTTGGCGGCTGTTTCGCATAACCAGTCACCAAAAATTTTGGAGTAAGTGGGTAGAGTACCCTGACTCTTCGGTAAAGTGCCCGAAGCGGGATCAAATTTTGGCACGGCATGCCAGCCGATAGGATCTTTTTCCGCCGGGGCGTAGCCTCTGCCTTTTTTGGTCATAATATGGAGCAACTGCGGACCTTTCAGATCACGCATATTTTTTAGCGTCTGCGTCAGTGCCTGCACATCGTGACCATCGACGGGACCAATATAATTAAAACCTAACTCTTCAAATAATGTACTCGGCACGACCATGCCTTTCAGGTGCTCTTCGGTACGTTTCAGCAAATCTTTAATCGGTGGTAAACCGGAAAACGCCTTTTTGCCGCCTTCACGCAGGCTGGCGTACAGTTTCCCAGATAATAGCTGAGCTAAATGATTGTTCAGGCCACCGACGTTTTCGGAGATAGACATTTCGTTATCGTTAAGGATAACCAGCATATCTGAGTGAATATCTCCAGCATGGTTCATGGCTTCGAAAGCCATGCCGGCAGTAATCGCCCCATCACCAATGACACACACGGTACGACGCCCTTTACCCTCTCGCTCAGCGGCGACAGCCATGCCCAAACCGGCACTGATTGAGGTGGAGGAGTGGCCGACAGAAAGTACATCATATTCACTTTCACCGCGCCAAGGGAACGGATGCAAACCATCTTTCTGGCGAATAGTACCAATCTGTTCACGGCGACCAGTCAATATTTTATGGGGATAAGCCTGATGGCCTACGTCCCACACCAGATGATCAAAAGGTGTGTTGTAGACGTAATGTAACGCGACAGTTAGCTCAACCACGCCTAGCCCAGAAGCAAAATGCCCACTGGAGCGGCTGACAGACGCGAGCAAATACTGCCGTAGTTCATCACATAACTTCGGCAGACTATCTTTTGGCAACATGCGCAGTTCTTCAGGGTTCTCCGCAAGTGCCAATGTCGGGTATTTGGCTATATCAAGGCTCATTCGATGCTCATATCAAAAGTGGTATATACCCTTGCTACTTGACGTTGCAGGTGTATTCGCTTGCTGCTGGCCTGCAACGCTAGGTGCTTTGGGTATATCAGGCGTCTATTAACGACCAGTATATTTCTAGTTATCGCGCTCAATAATAAAGCAGGCTAATGCTTGCAAAGGCGCTATGTTGTAGGATTGTGCCGACAGGATATTCAGGGCGCTGAGCGCTTCCTGATACAGATCCATCGCTTTAGCTTTGGCGCAATCTAGCCCCATAAGTGCGGGATAGGTGCTTTTCCCAAGCTGCTGATCTGAACCCTGACGTTTACCAATTGTAGCTGTATCACCAATAACGTCTAAAATATCGTCCTGCACTTGAAAGGCTAGGCCGATCGCTTCGGCGTAGCGGTCAAGAAACGGTAGTGCAGCGCGCCCACGCTCACCGGCTGCCAATGCGCCGAGCCGTACTGCCGCGCGGATTAATGCGCCGGTTTTATGGCGGTGAATCTGTTCAAGATCCGCCAGTGAGATCTGACGAGCCTCGGCTTCCAAATCCAGCGCCTGACCACCACACATCCCTGCGACACCGCTGGCACGGGCTAATTCAGCCACCATCGCCAGACGATCTTTATCTGCCACATCGGACATATCTGCTTCGGCCAAAATAGAAAAGGCCAGTGTTTGCAGTGCATCACCCGCCAGAATGGCGTTGGCTTCGCCAAATTTCACGTGGCAAGTGGGCTGCCCACGGCGTAAGTCATCGTTATCCATCGCCGGTAAATCATCGTGAATCAATGAATAAGCATGGATGCACTCAATTGCCGCCGCAGGGGCATCTAAATTGACCAGCGACAGACCAAACATTTGACCCGTGGCATAGACCAAATAGGGGCGCAACCGCTTGCCGCCGAGCACGGCACCATAACGCATAGCCTCGACCAAATCGCTATCACCAAAGGGCAGGGGGGCGATAAAGTCTAGTAGCGCCTGATTGACTCGCTGCTGATGGGCAGTAAGTTGCTGGCTAAAATCAAGGGATGAGTGGACGTTAGACATAAGACTTACTCAGCATCTGGCGTGAAAGGGGCTAATGGCGCATCAACTTCGTCGCTCAGAAGAACTTGCACGCGCTGCTCGGCTTGTAACAAGGTCTGCTGCCCAAGGCGCGCCAACTGTACGCCCCGTTCAAACTCATTTAGCGCCTCTTCCAGCGGGAGTTCGCCGGACTCCAGACGAGTAACGATTTGTTCCAGTTCGCTGAGCGATGTTTCAAAACTGGCTGCTTTGTTTTCTGGTGATGCGACTTTTTTCGGCATAGTTTTTATTCGACTCATATTTTATGAAACGTAACCTTGATGGCCCGTCACGTTTTCCTGCTGGCTGATAACCACTTTCAGGCGAAAAACTGATTACTGGCTATTCTAGCGGATAATGCAGGGGAAATCGTGACGTTTAAGTCTGGTTTTTAGTACGCAGCAGGGCATCATATAGTGATATACTCCACGGCTTGCATCTTTTTGCTGACGTCTATTGACTGTTGCTACCCATAGCAACGCCATCACTCCATAACCAGACAACTAAAAACCGCCATGAAGTTTATCATCAAATTGTTCCCAGAAATCACCATTAAGAGTCAATCGGTGCGATTGCGCTTTATCAAAATTCTCACCACCAATATCCGCAACGTACTGAAAAACCTTGAGGATGACAGCCTCGCGGTGGTTCGTCATTGGGATCATATTGAAATCCGCACCAAAGATGACAATCTGGGTCCACTGATTTGTGATGCCCTGACTCGTGTACCGGGGATTCACCATATCCTCGAAGTCGAAGATCGCAGCTACACCGATATGCACAATATTTTCGAGCAAACGTTGGAAGCTTACCGCGAAACACTGGTAGGTAAAACGTTCTGTGTGCGGGTGAAACGCCGTGGTAAACATGAGTTTTCGTCTGGTGATGTTGAGCGCTATGTTGGCGGTGGCCTTAATCAGCATATTGACAGTGCCAAAGTCAAACTGACCCACCCACAAGTGACTGTGCATCTGGAAATTGATCAGGACAAACTGACGCTGATTAAGGCGCGTCACGAAGGTCTGGGCGGTTTCCCAATTGGCACGCAGGAAGATGTTTTATCTTTGATTTCAGGCGGTTTTGATTCGGGTGTCTCCAGCTATATGCTGATGCGCCGTGGTTGCCGCGTGCACTACTGCTTCTTTAATCTCGGTGGCTCAGCCCATGAAATTGGGGTTAAGCAAGTCGCACATTACCTGTGGAACCGTTTCGGTAGCTCCCACCGGGTGCGTTTTGTCGCGATCGATTTCGAACCCGTGGTGGGCGAAATTCTTGAAAAAGTCGAAGATGGCCAGATGGGTGTCGTGCTAAAACGCATGATGGTACGTGCGGCGTCGCAGGTGGCAGAACGTTATGGCGTTCAGGCACTGGTCACCGGTGAAGCACTGGGGCAGGTTTCCAGCCAAACACTGACCAACTTGCGCTTAATTGATAATGCCTCCGACACTCTGATTCTGCGCCCGCTGATCTCCCATGATAAAGAGCACATTATCAATCTGGCGCGGAAAATCGGCACGGAAGATTTCGCTAAAACCATGCCGGAATATTGCGGCGTGATCTCAAAAAGCCCGACTGTGAAAGCGGTTAAGGCCAAGATTGAGGAAGAGGAGTCTCACTTTGATTTCTCCATTTTGGATCGGGTGGTCAGCGAAGCCAAAAACGTCGATATCCGTGAGATTGCAGAGCAAAGTCGCGAGCAGGTGGTGGAAGTTGAAACCGTAGCTCAGCTAACTGATAGCGATATATTGCTTGATATCCGTGCGCCAGACGAGCAGGAAGAGAAGCCGCTGACGTTGGATCAGGTGACGGTAAAATCTGTACCATTCTATAAGTTAAGCTCGCAATTCGCCGATCTGGATCAGAGTAAGACTTACCTGTTGTACTGTGATCGTGGAGTGATGAGTCGTTTGCAGGCGCTTTATCTACGTGAGCAGGGGTATAGCAATGTGAAGGTGTACCGCCCTTAAGATGATAAGTTAACGGCTACTGCGCTTTGCCATTCTGGGCTTGCGCAGTACTCGCTGCCGTCACGTACTACGTGTACGCTCCGTTGGCTGTGCGCTGTGCACACCCAGACTGGCTTTGCTCGCTACGCCTTAATCGGGTGAGTAAAAACAGGGTGCTAAATGAATAAGAGATGTGTGGTCAACCCTTCACTCACCGACTCGTCCACCCAATATTATTCTCGATAGTTATAGATCCCCGGCGGTAGTACGAGCTGCCAGGCGATCTCTTCAGCTTTCTCCCTTCCTAGCAGTAAAAACACTATCTTCAGCGCAAAGTCGATAGAGGTTCCCGGCCCTTGGCTGGTGACTAAATTCACTCTCCGATCGTATACCACCCGCTGATCCATCCATTTTGTCGCATTGATTTTATCTTTCAGTGCCGGGAATCCGGTCATATTACCGACAGGGAATAAATTATGATGCTCAAGCACCAATGCGGGTGCGGCGCAAATAGCCGCGACCAAACGGCCCTCATTGTGGGTTTGGCGCACGGTGGCAACTAACAGCGGGCTATCGCGGAAGCACTCCGCACCTTTGATGCCACCGGGAAGCACGACCACATCAAACTTCTGATCGGCCACATCCACTAAACGCGTGTCGGCCAGTAACCGCACCCCGCGCGAGCAAGTAATCTCTAATGCGCCATCACCAGCAACACTCGCTGTCGTGACCTCAATACCTGCGCGCACCAGAATATCAATCGTGGTGACGGCTTCAGTTTCTTCACTACCAGGAGCCAGGCAAACCAGCGCCGATACGCTCATACTCATTTTCCTTACGTTTAATTAAGTCATATAGGCGGGTATTTTCTGGCAATACCATGCCGTGACTGCGCGCACGACGCAATAAATAGCCGGTAATGTAATCTATCTCGGTGTGCCGTTGGCAGCGTAAATCCTGCAACAGTGAAGAGATGTTATCTGCCGTGCTTTGGATGACATTGTTAACATAGCTGAGCAGACTCTCTGTTGAGGTGTGATAGCCCTCCATCTCCATCACACTCGCCACCTCGGCGCATAAGCGCTCGATCAGCTCAGGGTAGCGTTGCAAGTCACCATTGCGACAGTTATACAGGCCAGTCAGCGGATTAATCACGCAATTTACCGCCAGTTTTTGCCAACAGGCGGATGAAATATCGTTATGCCAGGCGACATCGGGCAAAGCCTGATGCAGTACATCGGCCAAATGGCTGATGTCCATCGCCACTGGAGACATCGGGCCAATATGGGTAATGCCGCTGGCGACATGGACAATCGTGTTGCCGTCCCGGCGCGCAGCGTGGGTGGTCACACCGTGCAGGAAAATATGCTCATCCCGAGGTAGTTCCTCCTGTGTGCCCATGCCGTTATGTAACAGTAAAATCTGACATTCAGGGTTAAGCTTAGGGAGTAATGCGCTAACCGCGCTCGACACCTGCCACGCCTTTAAGCAGACAAGCAGTAATTCGCTTTTCGATAAATGCTCTGGGTCGTTAGTCGGGAGATTTTGATTGAATGCCTCACCGCTTAACGTGATGACATTGACTGAACAAAAGGGCTGCGGCACTCGAAGCCAGCCTTGTACATCATGACCTTGCTGGTAGAGTGCTGATAGCCATAACTGCCCTAAAGCTCCGCAACCAAGCACAGTGATTTTCATTGAGACCTCCTTGGTATGAGCGGAAAGCACACTGTTTCTTTCTATGTCTTATGTTTTGATTATAGACTTTTTAGCCGCCAAACGCAGGGTTAGCGGTAACTGAGGGTGAGTTGAGCAATTGTCAGCGGCTTGGCTTTGTCTATGGGGATAAAGCGGTTATTATGCTCGCCATTCATCTTATCAGGAGGAGCGAATATGCCATCTTTCGACATTGTATCTGAAATCGATATGCAGGAAGTGCGTAACGCCGTTGAAAACGCCACCCGTGATCTGGCAAACCGTTGGGATTTCCGTAATATTCCCGCGAGTTTTGAGTTAAATGAGAAGAACGAAAGCATCAAAGTAGCTAGTGAATCTGATTTTCAGGTTGAGCAGTTGCTGGATATTTTACGCGCTCAGTTGAGCAAGCGTGGCATCGAAGGTGCAGCACTGGAGATCCCGGAAGAGATGGATCGCAGTGGTAAAACTTACAGTGTGGAAGCTAAGCTGAAACAAGGCATTGAAAGTGTGCAGGCCAAGAAACTGGTGAAGCTGATTAAAGACAGCAAGCTGAAGGTTCAGGCACAGATTCAAGGTGAGCAAGTTCGAGTCACTGGCAAAGCACGTGATGATTTACAGGGCGTGATGGCGTTGATTCGCGGAGCTGATCTGGGCCAGCCATTCCAGTTCAATAACTTCCGCGACTGATATTAGGCGGGATGCACTGTTAGCTGAATCAGGTACAAAGGTGTTGTACCTGATTCAAGCTTATATCGCGTTGACTAACTGCTCAAGCTGGCTGCGATTAGTTTTTTTTGTATCCACTTTGACATATGCGCTGCGTTCCGCAGTCACCACTACCGCTTCTGTCACGCCTGGCTGAGCTTTGATCCGCTCTTCCAATGCCGAGTCTTTTACCGCCAACTCTGACAACGTAATTCGCAAGCTACTAACATAAGGCGGCTCCTGCATGGTGGCGCTGACAGCAAACCAGATCAGTGAAATCACTGCACCAGCGGCAAACACCATACTTGCCCCTTCCATGCCAAATATCAAACCACCTAAACTCCCGCCGATAGCGACACCAATAAATTGGCTGGTGGAGTAAATCCCCATGGCCGTACCTTTATAACCCGCCGGAGACTCTTTGCTGATGAGTGACGGTAGTATGGCTTCCATCACATTGAAAGCTATAAAGAATAACTGCACCCCCGCAATAATGACCCACAATTGTTGCCCGGCAGACCATAGCACCACTTCTGCGGCAAACAACACGGCCACACAGCCCATAAAGACCTGCTTCATCCGGCGTTTGACTTCAGCATAAATAATAAATGGAACCACGGCGGCGAATGAAACCAGCATGGTGACGAGATAGACAATCCAGTGCTGAGCTGGGGCTAACCCTGCACTAGCCATAATTTGCGGTAATGCCACAAAACTCGACATTAACAAAATATGTAGGCACATAATGCCAAAATTGAGTTTAAGCAGCCGACTGTTGTTGAGCACTTTGCTCACGCTGCCTTTTACGATACTGGATTCACGGTTAAGCACATGGCTATCGGCATCCGGCACCACGGCTAACGTAATGACTATGCCGAGCAGCGCCAGTATGGCAATCGCCCAAAATAGGGCTTGCAGGCCAAAGGCGTGGGTGATGATGGGCCCGAATACCATTGCGATAGCAAAGGTAACGCCAAAGCTGACGCCGATAAACGCCATCGCTTTTGTGCGGTTTTGCTCACGGGTCAGATCCGACAGCAGCGCCATCACTGCTGCGGCGATGGCACCGGAACCCTGTAGTGCGCGACCCAAAATAATGCCCCAGATGGAGTCACTTAATGCGGCAATAATACTGCCGAGAGCAAATATTAACAGGCCACCGACGATCAGGGGCTTACGGCCAATGCGATCGGAAACCAGTCCGAACGGGATCTGGAAAACAGCTTGAGCTAAACCGTAAATACCTATAGCAATCCCAATCAGCGCTTCACTGGCTCCGGAAAGCGCCATACCGTAGGTGGTGAGGACCGGCAAAACCATAAACATGCCCAGCATACGCAGTGAGAATACTGTCCCCAGCCCCCAAGTAGCTCGAAGCTCTTGCGGGGTCATTTTATTATCGTTCATTACCACCTCAAAAAAACAATCTGCGCCATTGTAATGATCTTAGGGCCAATGGGTAAATCTATTGATGTTTAGAATGTATTACAGGCGAGTTTTTAGATAACAGCAGGGGAGAGCAGAAATAAAAAATGGCTGTCAGAAACAGCCATTTTTAGAGCAATACGACCGAATTTACCCGACGTAAGTCAGTAATCCTGCCGAGGATGGGACATTGAAATCAACTGACATCATGACACTCAATGACGTAATGGCAATGATGGAGAATACAAATAGTTTTCTCGCCCACACAATGTCATTAGTTGCTTTGTAACCGCGCAGTGCCATGCCCAACCACCAAACACTCACTGCTGCCGCGACAACCAGATATTTATAACCAGCATAGCCACTCAATGTCAGCATCAGGGTGGCTACCATAAATGCCAGAATATAAAGGGTAATATGGTTTTTGGTGACCGATATTCCTTTTATAACTGGCAGTACCGGAATGTTAGCAGCCTGATAATCCTTAAAGCGGAAAATCGCGATGGCATAAGAGTGCGGCATTTGCCACAGGCTGAAGATCAGCAGCAGTATCAATGCACCCATATCGAACTGCCCGGTAACGGCACAGTAACCAATCACTGGCGGTGCGGCACCTGACAAACTGCCAATCAAGGTGCCGTAGACAGACTTCCGCTTCATGTAGAGGCTATAAACCCCGACATAGATAACGAAACCAATGACTGCTAGCAGCATAGCTAATAGATTGGCGGCAACATAGAGCAACAGCATGCCAGCAATACCCAGCACTGAAGCATAAATCAGGCTCACTTTCGGATCGATAAGCCCTTTTACCAGGACACGATTCTTCGTTCTCTCCATGATACGGTCGATATCACGGTCGATATAGTTGTTAAACACGCACCCGGAGGCAACAACTAACGAGACACCGAACAAGGTGGCGAGAAAAAGGGGGTAATCAATCACGCCTTTGGAAGCGAGGAGAAATCCCCCAACGACAGAAATTAAATTGCCGAAGATAATTCCTGGTTTAGTTACTTGCAGGTATTGCTTAATCATCACATGCAGCTCTTCAGTCAACCATCATATTGATGTTGAGGTTGTACATAATCCAGAGTGAGCCCACAACAACGATTGCAATAATCATAGCGGTGAACAGGAATGCCACCAGATTCCAGCGCTCTTCGGACGATCCGTTCATGTGCAGGAAGTACACTAAGTGTACGATAATCTGCACAACGGCTAAACCAACCACTGTGGCCAGAATAGTGGTGTGAGAGGCAGTGCCGCTCATCACCATAGCAAATGGAATCACTGTCAGAATGACCGACAGAATGAAGCCAATAAGATATGACTTCAAGCTACCGTGGCTGGCTCCACCGTGAGTCGTTGTTGGGTGACTAGATGTTGGATGACTCATTACATAGCTCCTAACAGATAGACAACGGTGAATACGCAGATCCAGACCACATCCAAGAAGTGCCAGAACAAGCTCAGGCACATCAGGCGGGTTCGGTTCATTTCATTCAGGCCGCGTTTTGCAACTTGAATCATCATAATGATGATCCAAACCAGACCCGCGGTAACGTGAATACCATGGGTGGCAACCAGCGCGAAGAAGCTGGACAGGAACGCACTGCGATCCGGACCGTAGCCTTCAGCAATCAGGTGATGGAATTCATAGATTTCCATTGCCACAAAGCCCAGACCGAACAGGAATGTCAGACCCAACCAAGTGTTCACCTGATTTTTGTGGCCTTTATTCATGCCCAGCATCGCGATGCCGTAAGTAATACTACTGAACAGTAACAGGAAGGTTTCGACCAGAACGAAGTTCAAGTCGAAGATATCCTTGCCTGAAGGACCGCCAGCGGTCCCGTTCACCAACACTGCATAGGTCGCGAACAAGGTCGCAAACAAAATACAGTCGCTCATCAGGTAGATCCAGAAGCCGAATACTTTGGTGGCTCCTGCATCGTGATGCCCATGCTCTACATGGGCGACGTTATGGTTAGTCAGAGTTTCAGTTGACATGATTCACGCCTGCTTTGCTGATTTGTTCATGATGAAGATCTTCAATGCGCTCAACTTCTGCAACCGGCACATAGTAATCAACATCCTCGTCGAAGCTTTTCACAATCCAGGTCACAATCATGCCGACGAAGCCAACAATGGCCAGCCACCAGATATACCAGATCATGGCAAAGCCGAAGATCAAGCTGAAGCCAGCAATAATCACACCTGCACCGGTATTTCTCGGCATGTGGATCTCTTCGTATTTCGCCGGGCGTTTATACGCTTCACCTTTCTCTTTCATGTCCCAGAATTCGTCACGGTCAGTCACGACAGGAACAACTGCGAAGTTATAGAACGGCGGTGGAGAAGAGGTAGACCACTCGAGCGTACGACCACCCCATGGGTCACCAGTCAGATCGCGGTTCTGTTCACGGTCACGAATACTGACGAAGACCTGAATAACCTGACACAAGATACCGCAAGCAATCAGTGCTGCACCGCCAGCGGCCACCATTAACATCGGGTGGAATTCTGGATTGATATCTTGGCTTAAGCGACGGGTCATCCCCATAAAGCCCAGCACGTAAAGCGGCATAAAGGCAACGAAGAAACCAATGATCCAGAACCAGAATGCACGGATACCCCATTTCTCATTCAGCGTAAAGCCGAAGGACTTAGGCCACCAGTAAGTCAGGCCAGCGAAGCAACCGAATACGACACCACCGATAATCACGTTATGGAAGTGCGCAATCAGGAACAGGCTGTTATGCAGAACAAAGTTTGCCCCCGGAACGGCCAGCAGAACACCGGTCATCCCACCGATAGAGAAGGTGATGATGAACCCGACAGTCCACAGCATTGCGGAGTTAAGCTGAATACGGCCTTGGTACATGGTGAACAGCCAGTTGAATATTTTCACCCCTGTTGGGATGGATATGATCATCGTGGCAATGCCGAAGAAGGCGTTAACGTTGGCACCGGACCCCATGGTAAAGAAGTGGTGCAGCCAAACAATAAACGACAAAACGGTAATCGCGATGGTTGCCCAAACTAATGAGGTGTAACCAAACAGACGTTTTCTTGAGAAGGTCGCGGTCACTTCGGAGAACACCCCGAATACCGGCAGGACCAGAATGTACACTTCCGGATGGCCCCAGGCCCAAATCAGGTTGATGTACATCATCATGTTGCCACCCATATCATTAGTAAAGAAATGGGTGCCAAGGTAACGATCCAAGGTCAGTAACGCGACGGTGACTGTCAGAATCGGGAAAGAGACGATAATCAAAATGTTGGTGCAAAGTGCAGCCCAGGTGAAGACAGGCATCTTCATCATTGACATGCCCGGTGCACGCATCTTCAAGATAGTGGCGAAGAAGTTAACACCGGTCAGCAAGGTCCCCAAACCGGAAATCTGTAGACTCCAAATCCAGTAATCGACCCCGACACCCGGGTTGTACTCTTTACCTGACAGCGGCGGATAGGCCAGCCAGCCAGTTTGTGCGAATTCACCGACTCCCAGAGAGATGTTGATTAACACCACCCCAACGACGAAGAACCAGAAACTCAGTGAGTTCAGGAACGGGAAGGCAACGTCACGCGCACCGATTTGTAGCGGTACAACCACGTTCATCAAGCCCACAACAAAAGGCATCGCCATGAAGAAAATCATGATAACGCCGTGAGCGGTGAAAATTTGATCATAGTGATGAGGCGGCAGGAATCCTGCCTCACCAGCCGAAGCAAGTGCTTGCTGGCTACGCATCATGATGGCGTCGGCAAAACCACGCAAAAGCATGACCATGGCGACCAGAATGTACATGATACCGATTTTTTTATGGTCAACTGACGTTAGCCATTCGCTCCATAACCACTTCCATTTGCCGAAATAGGTCAGGAGGGCGACAAGCGCCAGCCCACCTAGAACGATTGCAGCAACGGTAACCATAATGATTGGTTCGTGTAGCGGAACCGCATCAAGTGTTAATTTTCCCAACATCGTTTTATTCCTCGGCTCCGGCGTGAGCGGCGTGTTCGCCCATATCCATGCCCTGGCTCATATCCATACCTTTATGGGTATCATCGCCTTTCTTGTGCATGTTCATATCGCCCATAAATTTGCCAATAATTCCTTTAAACAGCTCCGGTTTAACACTGGAGAAATACTCAACCGGGTTATTTTCGCTCGGTTCAGCCAGTTTATTGAAATCGTCAGTGGTATTCAGGGTGTTCGGCGATTTTTTCACCTGTGCGACCCACTGGTTAAACTCTTCCTGCGTCGGTGTTGCTATCGCAGTGAATTTCATACCAGAGAAGCCCTTACCGCTGAAGCTACTAGAAATACCATTGTATTTACCGGCTTCATTGGCAATCAGATGCAGCTTGGTTTGCATCCCGGCCATCGCATAGATCTGCCCGCCTAACTGAGGGATAAAGAACGAGTTCATTACTGAGTTAGAGGTGATTTTAAAATTCACCGGAACATCAGTAGGGAAGGCCAGTTCATTTACTGTAGCAATACCCTGTTCTGGATAGATAAATAGCCATTTCCAGTCAAGGGAAACCACTTCAATGGTAATTGGCTCTTTGCCAGCCACTTCAAGCGGTTTGAACGGGTCAAGTTCGTGAGAGGTTTTCCACGTTATCGTCGCCAAAATAGCGATGATAATGATTGGAACAGCCCACACAACAAGCTCAATTTTGTTGGAATGGGACCAGTTTGGGGTGTAGGTAGCACTTTTGTTGGATGCGCGATACTTCCATGCAAAAGCGAACGCCATAAAAATAACCGGAATCACGACGATCAACATTAAACCGATAGCAGTCAGTATCAGCGTTTTTTGTTCGACTCCGATTGCGCCTTTGGGATTCATCAATACCATATCGCAACCACTAAGCATTACCGTGGCTGCAAATAAAGACAACATACCCATATTTTTAATGTATTTCTTAAGTCTCATCTAACGACCTCAATTACAAAAGGGCTCTATTGTCGTTTCATGTGTGCGGGCATTTTACGGGAAGGTTGCAGGACTGTAAACATGCTTAAGATTGTGTCAGCGGCTTGTTGACACTTTATGTTAAGGGGGTCACAGATGTTGACTCGCGTGACAATTTACTAATAGCAACAATATGTTGGCGATATGGCTTAGCTGATTAACTGGGATGTTAAGGAAAAACAACAATAATTAGGGATTTATTCAGGGGAAATACGCATTCTTAATTCGTACGTAAACTTATTTTGTGTGAAGAATATGTGATGCAAAAGTAAATTAAAATATATCCCGAGGTGACATAAATAGGCACCCCGGAATCATTTAGTTAGAAATTATATTTAATTGAGTAAACGATAGCGTCTTGTAAAAAGTCTTCACCCAACTTGTTATAAGCATAACGGTACTGAATACCGGTGGTAAATTGCTTAATCGGTGTCCACCAAAGTGCAATGGCTCCGTTAACCCCGTTACGTCCACCATTACCTGCGGCATAGCGCTCAGCACGGTTGAATTCCAGCTCATTCCAGTTGGTGATGCTGAATTTCTCATCGAACGCAGTAAAGTCATAACCAGCAACCCAACCCACGACATAGCCGTTATTACCTGAGTAATAGGTCTGATCAACATAGTGCAACGCCACGAAAGGCTTCATCCACACGCCAGCGACGGTGGCGTTATAGCCGATACCATACAGGGTGTTCACTTCGTGGAAATTACTGTAATCGTTACCTTCAGCGCTTGGCAACGAGTAGGTGCCATAGATATGGCCATACAGATTGAAGCCAGTGTCACCTAAGTAGTAGCGACCGGTAGTTTTGAAAGTGTAACGTTGGTTATCACCCGGTTGTGCTGTTTTGGAATTGAACGGGTTTTCTAAATCAAAAAAGCCGTATATCTCGCCCCAGCTATAACCTGCACCACCTTCCAGCTCGATATAGGCAAAGTCATCTTTATGTGAGGAGTTACCTGATTTATGCGTAGTGCTTCGGCTCCAGTCAAGATAGTTCATGCTGATGTTACCGAAACCCCACTGGTATTCAGCTTGTACGGCGGGAGCTAAAGTGACCGTGGTCAGCGCGATAGCACCGATAAGAATTTTACGCATAAATGCCTCTGTGCAGTTGAAAGATGTCAAGGGGAAACAAAAGGACACACTCCTTAACAAAAAGTGCGCACATCATAATCTCACCGCACGAAAGGATAAAGGGCTTGAAGTGATGCTGATCTCATTTTGAGAACAATATTTTGCAACTGTTACTGTAATGTGTGACTTGATTCACTAATTTTGTGAGGTGGTTCCAAAATTGTTTATTGAGTGGGATTGTTTGTCTGGCGGATAAATGCAAAAAGGCCAGCGTAAATGCTGGCCTTTGAGGGTTGGCTTAGGTGATTACGCTAGTTTTTTCCGTTTTAACGCCAGATAATCCAATAGCCCCCCAAGAACCATACCGACCACGCTGAGCTGGATGCCACGCAGTAGCAAGGTATCAGCTACTTGTGGTGCTGCGGTCCAATCCAGTGCGTTGCTGATCAGTAAAATCAGCCATGTGGCTAACAATATGCAGCCAATGGTTAAGAAGCGTAATGCCCAGCGATACGCGGTTTTGAATTCGGTTCGAGGCATAAACTCATCTGTTTTCTGGGTATGCTCTAGAGTGTGACGGCAGATATACAGCAGTAACAAACCGGGAATGGCGGCGGCAATAGAAAACAGGTAGAACAGAGGCCAGCCGTGTGTTTCAACAAACCACCCCGCGATTGGGCCAACATAGACGCGACCCACGGCAGAGAGTGCAGATAACAGCGCAAATTGTGTGGCAGAGAAAGACTTGTTACAGAGCGTCATTAACAGTGCGACAAATGCCGCAGTACCCATGCCTCCACAGAGGTTTTCCAAGAAGATAGCGCTGCCCATGGAAAATATATTCTTATCAGTGATGGATAATAGCCAATAACCGATGTTGGAAATTGCTTGTAAAATACCGAATATCATCAAAGCACGGAATAAACTCAACCGTTGCATCAAAATGCCGCCATAGAGCGCACCAATAATGGTGGCAATCAATCCTAATGTTTTATTGACCAGCCCAACTTCACCGGCATCGAACCCGACGCCACGGATCAGGAAAGTCGTGCTCAGGCTGGCGGCAAAAGCATCGCCCATCTTATACAACACAATAAGCAACAAAATTAGCCACGCATTGTTGCGGCCAAAGAAATCACGTAATGGGGCAACGATCGCCTCTTCCAATGTTTTCGGTGGTGCAATGCGGATGTCAGGTTCAGGAGCAAATAGGGTAGCGAACACCCCAATAAGCATCAATCCGGCCATTAACCAATAAGTGGATTGCCAGCCAAGGTAGCGATCGGCTATCCACAGCGCCAGCCCGCCGGAAACCAACATCGCCAGACGGTAACCCAGCACTGAGACTGCTGCCCCTGTCCCGCGCTCTTCGGCTGTGAGCAAATCGGTTTTATAAGCATCAAAAACAATATCTTGCGACGCGGAACAGAATGCGACCAATACCGCGATAGCCGCCAACCACCATAGATGCTTAGCCGGTTCCATAAAACCCATCGCGATAATAGCGACGATCAATAACAGTTGACTAATCAATAACCAGCCGCGTCGGCGGCCAAGAAACGAGGGGGTGTAGCGGTCCATTAACGGGGACCAGAGAAACTTAAAGACGTAAGCCTGACCCACCAGAGAAAAAATACCAATGGTTTTCAGATCGACGTTTTCAACCGTCATCCACGCTTGCAGCGTACCACCAGTCAGGGCTAAGGGGAGGCCCGAAGCAAACCCCAACAACAGAAGAATAAGGGAGTTGCGCTGGGTAAAAAGGTTTGAATAGCGATTGGGCATGTGAGACCTACATGCTCCACCCGATGAGTAGGGTAGAGCATTCTGTTAAGCAGTAATAATGATGTTAAGCAAACGGCAGATTAGCGAGCATTTTGTTTGATAAAGCTGCTGACACTGGTGTCTTGAGCCATATCTGCAATCACATCGCTTAACACGGTGTTAACGGCATCTGTGATTTTTTCATTAGTCGCAGTAAATGCGCCCTGAACGTTATAGCTAGCGCGGTAATTTTTAACCTGCTTATTGCCATTTTTCGCGGTAGCGGTAATAGAGATATCCGCTTTGGTGGTGATGTTATAGCGCAGATTACCTTCCTGCACATCAGCAAATAGCTGGTTTACAACGATTTGCAAATCAACTGGCGCGCCAGAACCAATCATATAACCACGGGCCGTCATCTGTTTTTCCAACACTTCTTGTAACAAGAAGCGCAGGTCACGGGATGGGGTCAACACGACTAATTGGCCATCGCGGTTGACTTTAGCCAGTGCTGCATCTTGACGCTGATCAGCACCATTAATACTGATGGTAATCCCCATCAGGGTAGGATCTTGTGGCGGCAATACCACTTTTGGCGTGACATTCAACGTGTTGTTGCTGGCAGCACAACCCGCCAGAATAAAAACAGCCAACAGCGGGAAAAGAATTTTCTTTAGCATGTTCACTTTATCTCAATAGTTATGGAATTCTTTAATAATCAGAGCGGGATAGCAGCCATGTTATTTTGCGAGTTTGCAATGGCGACATCATAGCACTGGGATTGGCTGGTGGAAGATCCCGATGTAGAGAATTTCACCAAAAAGAGGATTTTTCCCCGAGTAACTGGCCAATTTGCATAAAGACCTTACAAATTACCTTTTTGCCTGACCATCAGATTAGCCTCATATTTTGAGTGAGCTGAAGGGAGATATTCGGGCTATTTTGTGTCTTAAATGTTATAAAACAGCGAAAATCAACTAATATTGCATTAAGAGAGTGGGCAGTTTTCTGCCTTTGCAGTAAGGAGAACAAGATGATTTTGATTCGAGAACAAATTGAAGAAAAACTAAAAATGGCATTCGAACCGGATCATCTGGAGGTCGTTAATGAAAGTTATCGCCACAATGTTCCGGCCGGTTCTGAAAGCCATTTTAAAATAGTGATCGTCAGCAATAAATTTCAAGATCAACGCTTTCTGAGCCGCCATCGTGCGATTTACAGTGTCTTAGCTGATGAGCTGGCAGCGAGTGTTCATGCGCTGGCTCTGCACACTTATACCTTAAAAGAGTGGGCAGGATTACAAGACACTGTACCGGATTCACCGTCGTGTCGCGGCGCGGGGACATTGGCGTAAACTGCGGGCCTAATCAAAAACAGGCGGGATAACAGTAGTCATTCTGGCCTGATTTAGGGTATTAGTAGATGAGAATTTCGCAAGCGGCCTATGGGCCGCTTGTTTTTCTATGATGTGCGACACCCTCATTTTATGAGTGCGCCGCCGGAGTTTTAGTCGAGGGAACGATACACGCGTGAATTTTACCGCGACAACATTCGCTTGCTTTCCTCGACTCATACTCTGTGCGCCGCTATAATGTCGCGTCTTATTTTTCCGGAATGGTTTCGGGACGCTTCTGACATCTGGGATACTCGGTTCTGTTTAATGCGGCCGTCCCGGTTCTTAGAGGGTGTTTTCAGAGTTCGCATCATTCCTGAAAGGGTAAATGGTGCTGCTTCGTTTGCAGCTTCTGGAGTTGACCGAGCACTGTGATTTTTTTGAGGTAACAAGATGCAAGTTTCTGTTGAAACCACTCAAGGCCTTGGCCGCCGTGTAACAATTACTGTTGCTGCTGACAGCATTGAGAAAGCAGTAAAAAGTGAATTAGTGAAAGCCGCTAAAAGTGTTCGTATCGACGGTTTCCGTAAAGGCCATGTGCCAATGAACATCGTTGAACAGCGCTACGGCGCATCTGTTCGCCAGGATGTACTGGGTGACCTGATGCAACGCAATTTCGTTGACGCGATCATTAAAGAAAAAATCAATCCAGCTGGCGCACCAAACTATGTGCCGGGTGAATACAAGCAGGGTGAAGATTTTACTTATTCTGTTGAGTTCGAAGTGTATCCAGAAGTTGAGCTGAAAGATCTGGAAAGCATTGAAGTAGAAAAGCCAGTTGTTGAAGTTAACGACGCTGACGTTGATACCATGCTGGAAACTCTGCGTAAGCAACAAGCAACCTGGAAAGAGACTGACGCGGCAGCAACTGCTGAAGATCGCGCAACTTTGGATTTCACCGGTTCTATCGACGGCGAAGAGTTTGAAGGTGGCAAAGCGTCTGATTTCGTACTGGCAATGGGTCAGGGTCGCATGATCCCTGGTTTCGAAGAGGGTGTTATCGGTCATAAAGCCGGTGAAGAGTTCACCATCGACGTAAACTTCCCAGAAGATTACCACGCAGAAAACCTGAAAGGTAAATCAGCTAAATTCGACATCGTGTTGAAGAAAGTTGAAGTGCGTGAGCTGCCAGAATTGACTGAAGAGTTCATCAAACGTTTCGGCGTTGCTGATGGTTCAGTTGCCGGTCTGCGTGCTGAAGTGCGTAAAAACATGGAGCGTGAGCTGAAAGGCGCAGTACGTAACCGTGTTAAGACTCAGGCGATTGACGGTCTGGTGAGCGCTAACGAAATCGACGTTCCTGCTGCACTGGTTGAAGGTGAAATTGACGTTCTGCGCCGTCAGGCTGCACAGCGTTTCGGTGGTAATGAGAAGCAAGCTGCTGAACTGCCACGTGAATTGTTCGAAGAACAAGCGAAGCGTCGCGTCGTTGTTGGTTTGCTGTTGGGCGAAGTTATCAGCCAGCACGAACTGAAAGCTGATGAAGCGCGCGTTCAAGAATTGATCGAAGAGATGGCTTCTGCGTACGAAGATCCAAAAGAAGTTATCGAGTTCTACAGCAAAAACAAAGAGCTGATGAACAATATGCGTAGCGTTGCTCTGGAAGAACAAGCGGTGGAAACTCTGCTGGCTAAAGCCAAAGTAACTGAAAAACCAACTACCTTTAGTGAGCTGATGAATCAGACCACGACTGCGTAATGTTTTTAGCGCATTAAACTGGAAATAATCCGTCCTCCAAGAAATTGGAAATGGGATATCCAGTGTTTTGATTGATTAAGCCCGTTGCCCTTGGCCACGGGCTTTTTCTTTTGGTAACAAAAATCACTCAATAGTATGATTAATCTGGCATGTTTCTCTGTAATCTGCGCTATATTTGAAATGTGAAATACGGACAAAAAATTAATTGAGCGTCGGGATTCTGGCCGGGATAGCGAGCGATTGTTAAGCTAAAAAAATGCAGCTGGGGGCTTGAAAAAGAAGATTGATCCCCAATTTACTTAGCAAACGTTCATAAGATGTTGATGAAACACTGGCTGATTACCGCTGTCGAATAGGTCTGGATAACCAGACTGTCTGCACGCACCTTGATGCATGAACATAGTCATCATTACTTATCTCAAGTAGAATCGGTTATGAATGGCGCCAAAGTAAATTCTATTAGGAGACGGTAATGTCATACAGTGGCGAACGAGATCAATTTGCACCTAACATGGCTCTGGTGCCAATGGTGGTTGAGCAGACTTCACGTGGGGAGCGTTCTTACGATATCTTCTCTCGTCTGCTGAAAGAGCGCATTATTTTCCTGACCGGCCAGGTTGAAGACCATATGGCCAACCTGATTACAGCACAGATGCTGTTTCTGGAAGCTGAGAATCCAGAAAAAGACATCTTCCTGTACATCAACTCGCCGGGTGGGGTCATTACGGCTGGCATGTCAATTTATGACACCATGCAATTCATTAAGCCTGATGTCAGCACTATCTGTATGGGGCAGGCGTGTTCAATGGGGGCATTCCTGTTGACGGCTGGCGCTAAAGGTAAACGTTTCTGCTTACCAAACTCACGGGTCATGATTCATCAACCGCTGGGTGGCTTCCAGGGCCAGGCCACAGATATTGAAATTCATGCAAGAGAGATTTTAAAAGTGAAATCGCGCATGAATGAACTGATGGCGCTTCACACGGGAAAATCTCTTGAAGAAATAGAGAGAGACACTGAGCGTGACCGTTTCTTGTCAGCTGAAGAGGCTGTAGGATATGGATTAGTTGATTCCGTGTTCACCCGTCGTGACTAACGACTTATTTCTGTGAGCCGATATACTATAATTGTGTATAAATAGAACAAGTGGTGTATGTCAATTGAACCCATGGTGGTGTCGAACCCGTTCAATTGCGTATCGTTTGTACACTATCCATTATATCGGCTGCCCGTTGTAGGCTAACGTGGCGTCCAGAAATAGCGATAATAGTCTCCCTGCCACCGTGATTTTAGATGTGGCAGATACTGAAAAAGAGGTTTACTGATGACAGATAAGCGCAAAGACGGTTCTGGAAAGCTGCTGTATTGCTCTTTCTGCGGCAAAAGCCAACATGAAGTGCGTAAGCTAATAGCCGGGCCGTCAGTGTATATCTGCGATGAATGTGTCGATTTGTGTAACGACATTATTCGCGAAGAGATCAAAGAAGTTGCCCCACATCGGGAGCGCAGTTCGCTGCCAACACCGCACGAAATTCGTCGCCACCTTGATGATTATGTTATCGGACAGGAACCGGCGAAAAAAGTGCTGGCTGTTGCGGTGTATAACCATTACAAGCGCTTACGCAATGGCGATACCAGCAATGGCATTGAGTTGGGTAAAAGTAATATTCTGCTGATCGGTCCGACGGGTAGCGGTAAGACGCTACTAGCAGAGACATTGGCTCGCTTCTTGGATGTGCCGTTTACTATGGCAGATGCGACCACACTGACTGAAGCGGGTTACGTGGGTGAAGATGTTGAAAACATCATTCAGAAGCTGTTGCAGAAATGTGACTATGACGTCCAAAAAGCGCAACGCGGTATCGTCTATATCGATGAGATTGATAAAATTTCACGTAAATCTGATAACCCGTCGATCACCCGTGATGTTTCAGGCGAAGGTGTGCAGCAGGCCCTGTTGAAATTGATTGAAGGGACAATTGCCGCCGTGCCACCGCAAGGGGGTCGCAAGCATCCGCAACAGGAGTTTTTGCAGGTTGATACCTCCAAAATTCTGTTTATCTGTGGTGGCGCTTTTGCCGGTTTGGACAAAGTGATTGGGCAGCGTATCAACACCGGGACGGGTATTGGTTTCGGCGCCACGGTGAAAGGCAAGTCAGAGAAGGCAACAGAAGGCGAGTTATTAAGCCAAGCTGAACCAGAAGACTTAATTAAATTCGGTTTAATCCCTGAATTTATCGGTCGTCTACCAGTGGTTGCTACCCTGAGCGAATTGAGCGAAGACGCATTGATTCAAATCTTGAAAGAGCCTAAAAACGCGCTGACTAAACAGTATCAAGCGTTGTTTAATCTGGAAGGTGTAGAGCTTGAGTTCCGTGATGAGGCGTTAACTGCCATTGCCAAGAAAGCGATGGCACGTAAAACAGGAGCTCGTGGCTTGCGTTCTATCGTAGAAGGCGCTTTGCTGGATACTATGTATGATTTACCATCAATGGACAGTGTGGAGAAGGTCGTCGTAGATGAGTCAGTTATTGCTGGTCAATCTGCGCCAATGCTGATCTACGGTCAACCGGAAGCACAGGCTTCTGGCGAATAATTAGACAAATAATCCAGATGGTTAGTATGACAATGGGGGATTTTATCCCCCATTTCTTTTTCCTCGCATTGTTATCGTTGAATGTCAGATATTCATCCCCATATACTCAATTACCTATTTAGTGAAATTCGTGATGATTCGCGTTTCACGAGATTTCCAGTAATCTGGCGGAAGCTAAACTAAGAGAGAGCTCTATGAACCCTGAGCGTTCCGAACGCATAGAAATCCCCGTATTGCCTCTGCGCGATGTGGTGGTTTATCCGCATATGGTGATCCCACTATTTGTTGGCCGGGAAAAGTCGATTCGGTGCCTGGAAGCTGCAATGGACCATGATAAGAAAATCATGCTGGTTGCGCAGAAAGAAGCCTCGACGGATGAGCCTGGTATCAATGATCTGTTTTCAGTCGGCACCGTAGCTTCGATTTTGCAAATGCTGAAACTGCCGGATGGCACGGTTAAAGTGCTGGTCGAAGGGTTGCAGCGTGCGCGCATCACAACGCTTTCCGATAGCGGTGAGCATTTTGCTGCTCAGGCGGAATACCTTGAATCGCCTGTGATGGATGATCGTGAACAAGAAGTATTGGTTCGCACAGCCATTAATCAGTTTGAAGGTTATATCAAACTGAACAAAAAAATCCCACCAGAAGTCTTGGCTTCGTTGCACAGCATTGATGATGCAGCACGTCTTGCTGATACTATCGCAGCGCATATGCCATTGAAATTAAACGATAAACAAGCTGTTCTGGAAATGTTCGATGTGACCGAACGTTTGGAATATCTGATGGCGATGATGGAATCAGAAATCGATCTGTTACAGGTCGAAAAACGGATTCGCAATCGCGTCAAACGGCAGATGGAAAAGAGCCAGCGCGAGTACTATCTGAATGAGCAAATGAAGGCTATTCAGAAAGAATTGGGCGAGATGGATGATACGCCTGACGAGCACGAAGCGCTAAAGCGTAAAATCGAAGCGGCTAAAATGCCGAAAGATGCGCGCGAAAAAACCGAAGCCGAACTGCAAAAGCTGAAAATGATGTCGCCGATGTCGGCGGAAGCCACGGTGGTTCGTGGCTATATCGACTGGATGTTGCAGGTTCCGTGGAACAGCCGCAGCAAAGTTAAAAAAGATTTGGTCAAAGCGCAGGAAGTTCTAGATACCGATCACTACGGCTTGGAAAGAGTTAAAGATCGTATCTTAGAATACCTCGCAGTACAGAGCCGAGTCAGCAAAATTAAGGGGCCAATCCTCTGTCTGGTGGGGCCTCCTGGGGTGGGTAAAACCTCTCTGGGGCAATCTATTGCCCGTGCCACAGGTCGTCAATATGTGCGTATGGCATTGGGTGGGGTGCGTGATGAAGCTGAAATCCGTGGTCACCGTCGTACCTATATTGGTTCTATGCCGGGTAAATTGATCCAAAAGATGGCGAAAGTTGGGGTGAAAAACCCGCTCTTCCTGTTGGATGAGATCGATAAGATGGCCTCAGATATGCGCGGTGATCCGGCCTCTGCACTGCTGGAGGTGTTAGATCCGGAACAGAACGTTGCATTTAACGATCACTATCTGGAAGTGGATTATGATCTGTCAGATGTGATGTTTGTTGCGACCTCTAACTCCATGAATATCCCGGCACCTTTGCTGGATCGTATGGAAGTGATTCGTCTGTCAGGTTATACCGAAGATGAGAAACTCAATATTGCTAAGCAGCATCTGTTGCCAAAACAATTTGAGCGCAACGCCATTAAGAAAGGCGAGCTGACCATCGATGACAGCGCTATCATGAGTATTATCCGTTATTACACCCGTGAAGCTGGGGTGCGTAGTCTGGAACGAGAAATATCCAAACTGTGTCGCAAAGCAGTAAAAAATCTGCTTATGGATAAAACGGTTAAGCACATTGAGATCACTGGCGACAATCTGAAAGATTTCTTGGGTGTGCAGAAAGTCGACTATGGCCGTGCTGATACTGAAAACCGTGTCGGTCAAGTGACTGGCTTGGCGTGGACTGAAGTTGGCGGCGATTTGCTGACCATTGAAACTGCCTGCGTTCCGGGTAAAGGGAAGCTGACTTACACCGGTTCTCTGGGTGAAGTGATGCAAGAGTCGATTCAGGCTGCATTAACCGTGGTTCGCGCGCGCGCGGATAAATTAGGGATCAATCCTGATTTCTACGAAAAACGCGATATTCACGTGCATGTGCCTGAAGGGGCGACACCGAAAGATGGTCCGAGCGCAGGTATTGCAATGTGTACCGCACTGGTCTCTTGTTTGACCGGTAATCCGGTTCGTGCTGATGTTGCAATGACTGGTGAAATCACCTTACGTGGCTTAGTTTTGCCCATCGGTGGTTTGAAAGAGAAATTACTGGCCGCTCACCGTGGTGGGATCAAAGTTGTGCTAATTCCAGAGGATAACAAACGTGATTTGGAAGAGATTCCAGACAACGTTATTGCTGATCTGGAAATCCATCCGGTTAAACGGATTGATGATGTTTTAGCCATTGCTTTGCAAAATCCTGCCTTCGGGGCACAGCCAGTAGCGTCAAAATAGTGACGTATCGCAAGAAGTATTGATAAAACTGATGCTGGTAAGTGAAATGCTACTTGCCAGCTATTTTTTGTGCCGCTAAGTTAGTTCGGCTGTCCGGTAAAAGTTTGAGCCTTTGGGCTGCTTGCTAAGGTTGGGCAGGATTGATATAACAGCTGCGCTGTCGTGTTGTCCGTAGGGATTTTCGGCGCGACGATAGAATTCTAAAGGGGATGAAAGAGTGAATAAGTCACAACTGATCGACAAAATTGCCGCAGGTGCTGATATTTCTAAAGCGGCCGCTGGGCGCGCATTAGATGCAATTATTGCTTCTGTTACTGAATCTTTGAAAGAAGGTGATGACGTAGCTCTGGTTGGTTTTGGTACTTTTGCAGTACGTGAGCGTTCTGCACGTACTGGCCGTAACCCTCAGACAGGCAAAGAAATCAGTATTCCAGCGGCTAAAGTACCAGGCTTCCGCGCCGGTAAAGGTCTGAAAGACGCTGTAAATTAATTGCCGCGTCAATTCTCACCTGTGTATTAATTGTTTGATTGTTTGTGTTAAACAATAACCTGACGCAGTTGAGCTGGTAAGGTAAGATACAAGGCGCATCGTTATTGATGCGCTTTTTTTTCGTTTAGGTTGCAGTTTTAACGCGCAGCAGCACGAATGGCTGTCGCAAGGAATGCTGGGTTTATTTAGACCTGCGCAACAGTTTTAATCCATATTACAGCGGAGTATTGTCACATTATGATGGACAATTTACGCGCGGCTGCTAATAACGTCGTGCTCAAAATCCTTCTGGCCCTAATCATGTTGTCCTTTATCCTGACCGGGGTTGGCAGCTATCTGATTGGTGGTTCCAACGACTATGCAGCTAAAGTTAATGGCCAAGAGATTAGCCGTGCTCAGCTAGAACAGGCTGTGCAGAGTGAACGTGGCCGCTTGCAGCAGCAATTAGGTGAACAGTTCTCCGCGCTGGCTGCTAACGAAGGCTACATGCTGCAACTGCGTCAGCAGGTTCTCGGCCAATTGGTCAACAACATGTTGCTTGATCAATACGCTAAAAAACTGGGCCTGACAGCCAGCGATGAACAAGTCAAAGATGCCATTCGTCAGGCACCTTATTTCCAGACCGATAATAAGTTCGATAATAATAAGTATCTCGAGCTGGTTAACCGGATGGGTTACACCCCAGATCAATTCGCGCAATTACAGCGCCAGCAGCTCATTAACCAACAGCTGTTGCAAGCCTTTGGTGATACGGGTTTTGTGCTGCCTATCGAAGCACAGGCCATGTCAGAGCTGATTTTGCAGCAACGTGAAGTTCGTCTGGCAACGGTGGACCTCAAAGCACTTCAGGCGCAGCAGAAAGTCACGGATGAAGAGCTGAAAGCCTATTATGACCAGAACAAAAATAGCTTCATTGCACCGGAACAGATGAAAGTCAGTTTCATTGCGATGGATGCTGCCGCGATGCAGGATAAAATCACCGTCACTGAAGAAGACATCGCCGCCTATTACGATCAGCATAGAAGCAGCTATACCCAACCAGAGCGCCGCAACTACAGTGTTATTCAGTTTAAAACTGAAGCTGAAGCCAAAGTAGCACTGGATGAGCTGAAGAAAGGGGCTGATTTTGCCGCGATGGCAAAAGAGAAATCGACCGATATCATCTCTCGCAAGAATGGCGGGGAGCTGGGTTGGTTGGAACCAGAGACCACGGCTGATGAACTGAAACAGGCGAACCTGAGCGAAAAAGGCCAGTTGTCTGATGTGGTTAAATCTTCTGTTGGCTACTTGATTGTCCGCTTAAATGATATCAAGCCGGAACAGGTTAAGCCGCTGTCAGAAGTGCATGATGCTCTGGCAAAACAGGTTAAACAGGAAAAAGCGGTTGACGCCTATTATGCGTTACAGCAAAAAGTGAGCGAAGCGGCAACCAGCGACAACGAATCTCTGGCTTCGGCTGAAGAGGCTGCTGGCACTAAAGCTAAGCAAACGGATTGGTTTACCCGTGACTCAATACCTACGGAAGTGAATTTCAAACCGGTGGCTCAGGCTATCTTTGATGGTGGTTTGGTCGGTGAAAACGGTGCACCGGGTAGCAACTCAGATGTCATTACTGTTGATGGCGACCGTGCTTTCGTTATCCGAATCGATGGTCACAAGCCTGAAGGCATTGAGCCATTCGACCAAGTTCGCGATCAGGTTGCTGAACTGGTGAAACGTCAGAAAGCAGAACAGCTAGCGCGCGTTGATGGTGAGAAGATCCTGACGGCGCTGAAACAAGGCAAAGGCGAAGAAGCGATGAAAGCCGCGGGTATCAGCTTTGGCGAGAAGAAAACCTTGTCACGCGCACCTGATGATGACCAACTAGTGCAGACTATCTTTACATTACCTCATCCGCAAAAAGATCAGCCTGTCTATGGTTTGTCTCAGGATCGTGAGGACAATATTGTCCTGATCGAACTGCTGTCGGTAACACCGGGTAAATTACCGGAAGGCGAAATGAAGACCTTCATTGCTAAAATGCAGGAAGGATCAAGCGGTGTGACCTTTGATGCACTGATGGCGAACCTGCGCAAACAGGCCACCATCAAGATGGGTCCTGCGGAGCAACAGCAGCCGCAGTAAGGTCATAATCGCAATAGCTCTCGCATTCATTTGCAACTCGATGTAACAACGAAAGGTCGCTTTGGCGACCTTTCGCATATCTGAAATCTGCCCTTTGCGATTAACAAGCGGTTGCGGCAAGGTAGCCATGCTGTCAAACACAAGGAGGATACAGCATGAAATTTATAGGAAAATTGTTCGTGATAACGGCATTGTTGGCCAGTATTAATATCCCGCAGATAGCTTACGCAGTGCCGGTAAACCCAACTCACCCCCCTAAGGATAAAGCTCTCAACCCGTCTGGTGTTGTTTCGAAGCAGAGTCAGGTAAAAGCTGGCGTGCAGACAAATACGGCTGAGAAGATAAGTGGGCAGGCTAGCGCCACTGTCGCTGCCCCTGCTAGCAATCTCGCGGATAACCCACAAGGCCAAGTCAATATTAACAGTGCTAATGTGGAGCAGTTGGCACAACAGCTAAGTGGAATTGGTAAGAAGAAGGCGGAAGCCATTATCACTTATCGTGAGCAGTTCGGCCCTTTCACTGATGTAGAGCAGTTGCTTGAAGTTCCCGGTATTGGCCCCTCATTTTTAGAGCGCAACAGTACCAAACTTAAAATGTAGCCTGAGTTTGTAGAGAATAAACAAGATCGCAGCGAATCAATGAGTTTATAGCGAGTAGATTCAGGTGTCAGGCAAGTACGGGTGAGTATTTGCCTGACCCTTTCGTCGCACAAATAACTCCCAACATCTCATAATGTAAGCCGCCGCTGTAGGGTGAAACTGTGATGTTGATCCAGATTATTGTGATGTTGATCCAAATTATATAGTCAGCACAGCATAAGGTTTTTTTCCTCTGCTAATCTTGCTTTGAGGTCATACCAGTTGTGCTGGTCACCCTATAACTTTTATCACTCGCTGGAGAAGCTCGCCGTCATGCATACACATATTAAAGTCAGGGGTTTCCATATTGATGTTTTTCAACACGTTAATAATGCTCGCTATTTAGAGTTTCTCGAAGAGGCGCGTTGGGAATGGCTGGAAGGAGAGCCAGCAGCACAATGGATGGCAGAGAACCAA
This sequence comes from Yersinia mollaretii ATCC 43969, assembly GCF_013282725.1. Classification (NCBI taxonomy): domain Bacteria; kingdom Pseudomonadati; phylum Pseudomonadota; class Gammaproteobacteria; order Enterobacterales; family Yersiniaceae; genus Yersinia; species Yersinia mollaretii. Next base: position 2,413,896 of record NZ_CP054043.1, read on the forward strand.
ATGGCTTTTATCGTGGTTAATATCAATATCAGTTACCGTCGCCCCGCTGTATTGGGTGATCTGTTACGCATTGATAGTCAGCTATTAAGGCTAAACGGTAAAAGTGGCGTCATGAAGCAGACCGTCTCGCTGGAACCAGAGTCTATTCCTGTCGCAGATGCTGAATTGACCTTCGTTTGTATCGACCTGCGTAGCCAGAAAGCGTTGCCAATTGAAGGTGAATTACATGAAAAGTTGCAAGAATTTGTCAACCGAGGCCTTTGATAGGGCTTAAGCTCCGCTGATAGCGGTAGTTCCCTCGCTCTAATAGAGCGAGGCCATAACCTAAAGCACAGCAATGATCAGTGCAGGATAGTGAGTTGGGTAATGAAACCGTCAAACCAGCCCGGTTTTTTGTTTCAGGCTCAATAGCACATTGGGTTTATTGGCTAGATAGAGCTCCAGCCCTTTGGCACGTAAGTGGCAGGCCGCACATTCGCCACAGCCATCACCCTGAATTCCGTTATAGCAGGTAAGGGTATGGTTACGAACAAGGTCGAGTTGCTGATAATAATCCGCTAGCGCCCATGTTTCGGCTTTATCTAGCCACATTAGTGGGGTGATGAACGCAATATCACGGCCAATACCTAAATCGATAGCATGATTAAGTGCCTTAACGAACTCATCGCGGCAATCAGGGTAGCCGGAGAAGTCAGTCTCGCAAACACCGGTGATAACCGCCTGAGCTTGCACCTGATAAGCATAAATCGCAGCTAACGTCAGGAAGAGAATATTACGGCCAGGGACAAAGGTGCTGGGAACCGTATCAGTATCGTCTTCGTTATAAGTCGGCACAGGAATATTATCTCTGGTCAGGCTGCTAACGGCCAATTCGTTGAGCATCCCCACATCCAGCACTTTGTGTGCTTTTGCACCGAGTTGTGTGGCAAGCTCGCGAGCGACGTCTATTTCTGCGCGGTGGCGTTGTCCATAATCGAATGTAATACAGTGGACTTCGTCATATTGCTGTAATGCTTGAATTAAACAGGTTGTGGAGTCTTGCCCACCACTAAAAACAACGACGGCACGTTTCATACTGTGACCTCTCACAGCTGTGGTTTGGAAAGAACAAGCCACAGCAAAAATTAAAAACTGGCCGTATGGTACTCAGTTCGCGCACTAAAAGGTAGCAACCCGCGTTTAGTGGTCAGTATGTAGTAGGTGATCAGCTTGTAGTGGGTGAGCGGTTTATAATTTGTGATCGGTTTATAGTGGATGATCAAGTTGTCGTCGGTGGTAACCATGCTTGGCTGAAGTCGAACCAGCCATATGCGGTCAGAGTCACACCGTTAATTCGTGGTGGAGCATTGACCTGATATTGGTAATTAAATAACGGCAGAATCAAGCCTGACAGCATCAGATCATTGTAATACGCCTGTAATTGGCGAAAGCGCTCTGGAGCCAGTTCAATTTGTTGAATATCAGTCAGTGTCTCTTGCTGCCGTACTAATTGCTCAGGGGAGAGAATTCCGCGCCACAGTGGATCAAGTCGGAGCCAGCTCTCCATTGTGGCTTCCGGTGATTCGCCGACTAGATGGTCAGCTAATAATAAATCGGCTTCTTCAATTTGGTGAGTCCCTTTCCACTGTTTATCGTGACTGGCTCGGATCTCTAATGTGCAACCCTGTGCCGCCAATACGGTTTTTAATTGTTCAGCGACGCTCTTAAGTTCCATTGGCGGCTGATAGGTCAGTATCAGATGGGCGGGTAGGGAGGGATTATCATCAGATGTAAACTGCGGAATTGGCCAGCCGGGCAGCATTTCATGGCTGGGGGTGATCACTTCGCGCCGAATCGACAACTCCTCTAAGATACCGGAAGTTTGTACCAACATCAGTAATTTGGCTGTTTGCTGAGGCGTCATCTTGCTGAGGTGCCGGTTGATGGCCAGATAGCAAAAGCCGAGACTCATACTGCGCTGGACGGGGCGGGCCAACGGGAAATCCTCTTCCTGACCAATGGTGATACGCACCGGGTGTTGACAACTGCCATCAGCAGACTGTGCCACAAGACTTGGCGTTATCCAGTATTCGATGATCTCCAGATAAGGGTGCTGCAAATGGTAAAACTCATGTTGCTCTAGCCGTACCAGATGTTGATCGAAGGTCGCTAACTTAAATGGACCCGCCCCGAGCAACGGATGCTCCGGGTGAAATAGTCGGCAGGGTAAGTCAGCTAATCGATGCGCCAACCAGTAATCAGACTTAATAAGGGTAAATTTCAAGCATAAAGCATGGGGGAGGGTGATAGCTGAAATATTGGCAAAACTGGGTTGGCTGCGCGGATTTTCCCGTAACAACGCCAGCGTTTGCAATAGGTGTTCTCCGCGAATATGTTCGCCGTTATGCCAACGCAACTGGCTGCGTAAGAAAAATTGCCAGGTTAAACCATCATCACTCACTTGCCAGTGATGGGCCAGATCCGGTTTTGGCTGTGGATCACCGGTGTTAAAGCGGGTCAGCCCCGCGTGCAAAGTATAAATCAGATGCTGCTCTGCCCGGCCAGTAACGATCATCGGATTTAGGGGTTCAAGTTCGCGGTAATAAGGAATACGTAGTATTGGGCTGTTTGCTTGCCATTGCCCCCCCATATGAGGGTTCAGTAACGTTTGCAGGCGTTCGGGTTCAAGCTGGGCCAAGGTGAGAGCAGCCTGATGGTCACCTTGTTCAAGGAATATTTTTAGGTAGGTTGCCCGTAGTGCATCAGGGCTTTTCAGGCATTGCAACTGCGCGCGTTTTCCTCGGCCAACTTGTGAATGCCAACTGAGCCAATCGTTCGCCTGTAGTTGCTGGATCAAGGTGCGGGCATGCCTTTCGCTGCAAAATAGCAAGCCTGCCAGTTCACCGACGGTTGTGGTTGCGGGCTGATCGCCAAACTTTTGATACAATCGTTGATATTGGGTAAGCCGGTGTATGATGCGCATAATTAAATCCGGAATAGTTTAAATTATTTGTTCACTATTAGTTCCGTAAATAGTACGCCATAATTTTACTCATACCATCAGTTTTACTCTCAGTGAGGTTTTGAATGTACCGTTTAGCCGCTTTTGATATGGATGGAACCTTACTGATGCGTGACCATAATATTGGCGGCGCGACATTAAATGCGTTGCATCAGTTAGTCGAGAGCGGGGTGATTCTGACGTTCGCGACAGGCCGGCACTATATTGATATGAAAGGGATTCTTTCTCATTCTGGGATTAACGGCTATTTGATTACCGGCAATGGCACGCGGGTCGCTGACTTGGATGGTGTGTCATTATATGGCATGGATTTACCGGCCGAGCTGGTGGAGTTTGTACTGCGAACCCCTTGGCAGACGAATGCCAGTATCCACTTATTCCGCGATGACGGCTGGTTCACTGATTGTAATGATCCCGCTCTGCTAACAGCCCATAAAACCAGTGGATTTCAGTTTCAACTCACCGCATTGGATGCACTACCACTGACCGGTAATCACAAGATCTGCTTTATTGCCTCACATCAAGAGCTAACCGAGCTTAAAACTCAGCTTGAACAGCAGATGGGCGGCCAAGCTGATTTCTGTTTCTCTGCTGCCGAATGTCTCGAAGTGCTACCTCGTGGTTGTAACAAAGGGGCGGCATTGGAACGACTAAGCCATCACCTTGATTTAACTCTGGCAGATTGCATGGCATTTGGTGATGCAATGAATGATAAAGAGATGCTGTCACGGGTGGGGCGCGGGTTGGTGATGGGAAATGCATTGCCGCAATTGAAACAAGAATTACCCCAGTTACAGGTCATTGGTCGCTGCGAGCAACAAGGTGTAGCGCACTATTTGCAACATTGGCTAAGTTCACCACACCTCACCTATTCCCCCGAATTCTGAGGTTTATACCCTGAGTTCTGATGTTACAACATCAATGACTTAGGGTATGGCTATTAGCCAGCCGGATAATCATCCGGTTTTTTTCTTCCTAAAAGGGGGCTGTTCAAGCCCCCTTGATCGGTAAATTACAGGTTATTTAGCTCATTGCGGAATGGGGTTAAATCGCCAATGTTAGCGCTCACCCACTGGGCATCATAATAGGTATCAAGATAGCGCTCGCCGCTGTCACAGAGTAATGTCACAATCGCCCCCGTTTTGCCCTGCTCGCGCATCTGTTTGGCTAATTGTAGTGCGCCCCAGACGTTAGTCCCCGTCGATGCCCCCACTTTCCGCCCCAGAATGCCCTCCAGCCAATGGATGGTTGCCACACTGGCGGCATCCGGTACGCGTAACATACTATCGATCACCTCGGGAATAAATGAAGGTTCAGCCCGTGGGCGGCCTATCCCTTCAATGCGGCTACCACAACTGCCAGTGACTGTGCGATCACGGTTGCAGAAACAGTCATAAAATACCGAGTTTTCCGGATCGACAACCACCAGTTGGGTATCATGTCCTTGATAGCGGATATAGCGCCCTAATGTGGCGGAAGTCCCGCCCGTACCTGCGCTCATCACAATGTAGTTAGGGACAGGAAAAGGTTCGCGAGCCATCTGGCGGAAGATACTGTCGGCAATATTATTATTGCCGCGCCAGTCTGTTGCTCGTTCCGCATAAGTGAACTGATCCATGTAGTGGCCGTTCAGTTCACGCGCTAATTGCTCTGATGCCGCATAGATTTGCCCTGCATGGTCAACAAAATGGCAGCGACCTCCATAGAAAGTGATTTGTTCAACTTTTCGCCTCGCGGTGCAACTCGGCATGACTGCAATAAAGGGCAAGCCAATCAGGCGAGCAAAATAGGCTTCAGATACCGCAGTGCTGCCTGAGGAGGCTTCAATTATTGTGGTTCCTTCGGTAATCCAGCCGTTACATAAGCCATAGAGGAACAACGAGCGGGCCAAACGGTGCTTTAAGCTGCCGGTAGGATGGGTGCTCTCATCTTTCAAATAGAGATAAATGCCGGGAAAAGCAGGCAGATTTAGGCGGATCAGGTGGGTATCAGCGGAGCGTTGAAAATCAGCTTCTATTTCACTGATAGCATTTTTTACCCAGATGTTGGTCATTTGGTGGCCTGCGATATAAATAGTAATCTAATGATTGCTATATTATCGGTTATCAAAGAAAAAAACGTTGCCATTTTTGCTTCTTTATCGCCAAATGGTAGAAAATTATTCTATGGATAATGGTTATGTTAGATAAAACAGACCGCAAGCTACTCTGTATGTTGCAAAAAGATTGCACGCAATCACTGCAAGTCTTGGCTGAGGCAGTCAATTTGACCTCCACGCCCTGCTGGAAACGTCTAAAGCGCCTTGAGGATGAGGGGTTTATTCGTGGGCGAGTGGCGTTACTGGACAGTGAAAAGTTAGGATTAGGGTTGACGGCATTTGTGCTGATCAAGACGCAGCAGCATAATAGCGATTGGTATCAGGCATTCGTCGAGTTCACCAAGAAAATGCCTGAGGTACTGGCGTTCTATCGTATGGCGGGTGAATATGATTATCTGATGCAGGTCGAAGTTGCCGATATGAAAAGTTACGACAGTTTTTACAAACGTATGGTTAATGGTGTGCCGGGATTGATTGATGTGACCTCGAGCTTTGCGATGGAAAAAATCAAATACACAACAATGTTGCCTGTTCCAGAGTAAAAAAGTTTTTTTGAGTAAAAATCATTTTAATGAGGGTATCCTTCTCCCTTATTGATTACGTATAGCAAGAAGCATATTGATGCTATTCAGTGTCAGACCATGGAATAAAACTGCGTGAGATTGTTTGCACAATTAGGCTGGTATTTCCGCCGAGAGTGGCGTCGCTATGTGGGTGCGGTGTTGCTGCTGATCATTATTGCTATCCTGCAATTATTGCCGCCTAAGTTGGTCGGGGTGATTGTGGATGGCATCAGTACAAAGCAGATGTCGACCGACATGCTGCTGGTGTGGATCGCGGTGATGCTGGTGACGGCAATCGTGGTCTACCTGCTGCGCTATGTCTGGCGCGTTTTACTCTTCGGCGCATCCTATCAATTGGCAGTGGAGTTGCGGTCAAACTTTTATCGCCAACTCAGCCGCCAGGCCCCCGGTTTTTACTTACGTCACCGCACCGGTGATTTAATGGCGCGCGCCACAAATGATGTCGATCGCGTGGTTTTTGCCGCAGGCGAGGGCGTTTTGACATTAGTGGATTCGCTGGTGATGGGGTGCGCTGTGCTGATTGTGATGAGCACCCAAATTAGCTGGCAACTGACGCTATTATCACTGTTACCCATGCCGGTGATGGCAATAGTGATCAAATATTATGGCGACCAACTGCATCAGCGCTTTAAATCGGCGCAGGGCGCATTTTCTAACCTTAATAATCAGGCGCAAGAAAGTCTGACCAGCATCCGCATGATTAAAGCCTTTGGTCTGGAAGATAATCAATCGCAGCAATTTGCGCAGGTCGCCGCCGAAGCGGGGGCGAAGAATATGTATGTCGCACGTATTGACGCCCGTTTTGATCCCACCATTTATATTGCTATCGGCATCGCTAATTTATTAGCTATCGGCGGGGGTAGCTGGATGGTGGTTAACCACAGCATTACTTTGGGGCAGTTGACCAGTTTTGTGATGTATCTGGGATTAATGATCTGGCCAATGCTGGCGCTGGCGTGGATGTTTAATATCGTCGAACGTGGCAGTGCAGCTTATAGCCGCATCCGCAGTTTGCTGGAAGAAGCGCCGGTGGTGAAAGATGGTGAGATCGAATTATCTAACGAGCGCAGTACATTAGCGGTAAGTATTCGCCATTTCTATTATCCGGGGGCAGAACAGCCCGCATTGCATGATGTCGCGCTGAAGTTAGCGCCGGGGCAGATGTTGGGGCTGTGTGGGCCAACGGGGTCGGGCAAGAGCACCTTGCTGGCCTTAATTCAGCGGCAATTTGATGTGGATGATGGCGCTATCTGTTATCAGGGACATGTGCTGTCGGATATCCGTCTCCATGACTGGCGCGGGCGTTTATCTGTGGTCAGCCAGACCCCCTTCCTCTTCTCTGACACCGTGGCGGGCAACATTGCGCTGGGTAAACCCGAGGCCACTCAAGAGCAGATTGAGCGGGCCGCGCGTTTAGCCAGTGTGCATGATGATATTTTGCGCCTGCCTCAAGGGTATGACACTGAAGTGGGTGAGCGCGGCGTGATGCTCTCCGGCGGCCAGAAACAGCGGATCTCCATTGCCCGAGCGCTGCTGTTGGAGACTGAAATTCTGATTCTTGATGATGCGCTTTCTGCGGTTGATGGTCAGACCGAACATGAAATCTTAAAAAATCTGCGCCTCTGGGGTGAGCATCGCACAGTGATTATCACCGCACATCGTCTTTCTGCTTTGACGGAAGCGAGCGAGATTCTGGTGATGCAACACGGTAGTGTGATGCAGCGCGGCACACATAATTTATTGGTCAATCAATCGGGTTGGTATCGCGAAATGTACCGCTATCAACAGCTGGAAGCAGCGTTAGATGATGGTGAGCCGGAGGCCAAAAACTGATGAGTAAACCTCAGCAACTTTGGCCAACACTCAAACGCCTGCTCTCTTATGGTTCTCCCTATCGCAAGCCATTAGGGCTGGCGGTGGTGATGCTCTGGGTTGCCGCCGCCGCAGAAGTCAGCGGCCCGCTGCTGATCAGCTATTTTATTGACCATGTCGTGGCGAAAGGGACGTTGCCGCTCGGTTTGGTGAGCGGGCTGGCATTAGCCTATCTGCTGCTGCAATTACTGGCGGCGACCTTGCACTATTTTCAAGCATTGCTGTTTAACCGTGCTGCGGTTGGCGTGGTCCAGCGGCTGCGTATTGAAGTGATGGATGCAGCTTTACGCCAGCCGCTCAGTGCTTTTGATACCCAGCCTGTCGGGCAATTGATCTCCCGCGTCACCAATGACACTGAAGTCATCAAAGACCTCTATGTGATGGTGGTGTCCACGGTGCTAAAAAGTGCCGCGTTAATTGGCGCAATGCTGGTGGCGATGTTCAGTCTGGATTGGCGCATGGCGCTGATTTCAATCTGCATCTTCCCTGCGGTACTGGTCGTCATGGCCATTTACCAGCGCTACAGCACACCCGTGGTGCGGCGGGTTCGGGCCTATCTGGCCGATATCAACGACGGCTTTAATGAAGTGATCAATGGCATGGGTGTCATTCAACAGTTTCGTCAGCAAGCGCGTTTCGGGGAGAGGATGGAGTCTGCCAGCCGCGCGCATTATCGGGCGCGGATGCAAACGCTGCGCTTGGAAGGTTTTCTGTTACGCCCGCTGTTGAGTCTGTTCTCTGCCATGGTGCTATGCGGTTTGTTGCTGCTTTTCGGTTTCAGCCCAGAAGGTTCCGTCGGGGTGGGGGTGTTGTATGCATTCATTAACTATCTGGGGCGCTTAAATGAGCCATTGATTGAGCTAACATCCCAGCAATCCATCCTGCAACAAGCGGTGGTGGCGGGGGAGCGTATTTTCGATCTGATGGATCGCGCTCAGCAAGGCTATGGCACCGATGACCGCCCACTGACCAGTGGCCGTATTCAGGTAAATAATGTCAGCTTTGCTTATCGTCACGATAAAATGGTGCTGCAAAATATCTCGCTTGATGTGCCGTCGCGTGGATTTATCGCCTTGGTCGGGCATACCGGCAGTGGCAAGAGCACGCTGGCTAACCTGCTGATGGGCTACTACCCGGTGCAGCAAGGGGAGGTTCTGCTTGATGGCCGACCGCTGCCAGAGTTATCTCATCAGACACTGCGCCAAGGGGTTGCCATGGTGCAACAAGATCCGGTGGTGTTAGCCGACTCTTTCTTTGCCAATGTGACTTTAGGCCGTGATATCAGTGAACAGCAAGTTTGGGAAGCTTTGGAGACCGTGCAACTTGCGCCATTGGTCCATGCGCTACCTGACGGGCTGCACAGCTTGCTCGGGGAGCAGGGTAATACCTTGTCTGTCGGGCAAAAACAGCTACTGGCGATGGCTCGAGTATTGGTACAAGCACCGCAAATTCTGATTTTGGATGAAGCGACCGCAAATATTGACTCGGGTACTGAACAGGCGATTCAGCGGGCATTGCAGCTCATCCGCAAAAATACCACTCTGGTCGTGATTGCTCACCGCCTCTCAACTATTGTTGATGCTGATAGCATCTTGGTATTGCACCGTGGTGTGGCAGTTGAGCAAGGCAAGCATCAAGAGCTACTCGCCGCCCACGGGCGCTATTATCAGATGTACCAGTTGCAATTAGTCAGCGAAGATTTAGCGGCTATCGACCAAGTGGAGAGTGCGGTGAATTAAGGGATAATCTGCGGGGCCAAGCGGCCTCGCACTATTTCCACCGCTCTTTTCCTGATTAGCCTTTTACCCTAATGACCCATTAACTCCCATCTGCGCATGCGCCCGCACCATAATCTTGCAATGCCACTAGGGGCTGATGCGCTAGTGCACTTTTGTGACGCGTATCGCACTAATTTAGTGCACAAAAAACACTCAACACGATCGATTCAGCCAGATAAGGGCTGACTTGATTATCTCAACCGCCCTCTGTTCGCCATTTTTATATTAAATCTCCGCTATCTTTATTTATGGCATAGCCTTTGCTTTATCTGTTTCGTGGAGACATAAATTCGACTTAATTCGAGAAGGGGCAAATATGAAGCTGGTTACCGTGGTGATAAAACCATTCAAGCTGGAGGATGTGCGTGAAGCCTTGTCCTCTGTGGGTATTCAGGGGCTGACCGTAACCGAAGTAAAAGGATTTGGTCGCCAGAAAGGGCACGCCGAACTCTATCGTGGAGCTGAATACAGCGTCAATTTCTTACCTAAAGTAAAAATAGATATCGCGATTGCCGACGATCAATTAGATGAGGTGATTGACGTGATCAGTAAGGCCGCCTATACCGGAAAAATTGGTGATGGCAAAATTTTCGTTGCTGAATTGCAACGTGTTATTCGCATCCGTACCGGCGAAACAGACGAAGCAGCACTGTAATTTGCAGGCTCAAATTTAGTGAATAGGGATGGGTTGATGATGAAAAAACTTTTATCCGTGTTGGGCCTAAGTTCGGTAGCGATGCTGCCCTCTTTGGCAATGGCTGCTGTACCGGCTGTAGCTGACAAAGCTGATAATGCTTTTATGATGATTTGCACCGCCTTGGTGCTGTTTATGACCGTGCCCGGTATTGCCCTGTTCTACGGCGGCTTGCTGCGTTCCAAAAACGTATTATCGATGATGACTCAGGTCACCGTGACCTTCGCGCTGATCTGTGTGCTGTGGATTCTCTACGGTTATAGTCTGGCTTTCAGTACGGGTAACGCCTTCTTCGGCAGCTTCGATATGGCGATGCTGAAAGGCATTGGCCTAACGAGCTTGAGTGGTACTTTCTACCAATATATCCATGTGGTGTTTCAGGCTTCATTCGCCTGTATCACGGTCGCACTGGTGGTGGGTTCATTCGCCGAACGTATTCGTTTCTCTGCGGTATTAATCTTCGCCGTGCTGTGGTTCACCTTCTCCTACCTGCCAATGGCGCACATGGTATGGGGCGGCGGCTTCCTGGCAATGGACGGCGCGCTGGACTTTGCGGGCGGTACAGTGGTGCATATTAACGCCGCCATTGCAGGTTTAGTTGGTGCTTACTTACTGGGTAAACGCGCTGGCTTTGGCAAAGAAGCCTTCAAACCACACAACTTGCCGATGGTGTTTACCGGTACGGCGATTCTGTATATCGGCTGGTTTGGCTTCAACGCGGGTTCAGCCAGTGCCGCTAACGAAATTGCCGCACTTGCCTTCTTGAATACGGTGGTCGCAACCGCAGGTGCCATTCTCTCTTGGGTCTTTGCTGAGTGGATTTTACGCGGCAAACCCTCCTTACTGGGTGCGTGCTCCGGTTGTATCGCCGGTCTGGTGGCGATTACACCTGCGGCAGGGACTGTCGGTGTGGGGGGCGCATTGATTATCGGTCTGGTCGGCGGTGTGGCGGGTCTGTGGGGGGTGGTACTGCTGAAGAAATGGCTGCGAGTTGATGATACTTGTGACGTGTTCGGTGTCCACGGTGTGTGCGGGATTGTCGGTTGTATCCTGACCGGTGTCTTCACCTCTGCTTCACTGGGCGGCACGGGCTACGCGGCGGGTGTCACCATGGGTCATCAGGTTGGCGTTCAGTTGTTCAGCGTCGGCGTGTGTCTGGTCTGGTCTGGTGTTGTTGCCTTCGTTGCCTTCAAAATTGCTGATCTGGTTGTCGGCCTGCGAGTACCGGAAGAGCAAGAGCGCGAAGGTCTGGATGTTAACAGCCATGGCGAGAATGCTTACAACCAATAAGCTAGATAAGTATAAAACGAGATAAGTAAGGCGTTAAGTGGCCAAAATAGGCTGAGATGTTAGAAAACAAATAATAATGATGATAAGCAGCAGGGGTGATGGAGACATCACCCCTGTTTTATTTTGGAAATGCGTTTGTGGTGATATCACCGATGCAAACGGATAACCCCTTCCTGCACTGTCGATGCTACCAGCACGCCCTGCTGGTTGTAGATCTGCCCACGGACAAAGCCCCGAGCACCTGAAGCAGAGGTGCTTTCTACGGCATACAGCAACCAGTCATCCAGACGGAATGGCCGATGGAACCACATTGAATGGTCAATTGTGGCAATCTGCACACCCGGTTCAAGGAAGCCAATCCCGTGCGGCTGCAAAGCGGTTGGCAGGAAATTGAAGTCGGAAGCATAGCCCAGTAAATATTGGTGGACCCGCAAGTCATCCGGTATTGCGCCATTGGCGCGGAACCAGACATAGCGATTTGGCTCTTCGACCGAACCTTGTAGCGGGTTATGGAATTTCACCGGGCGCATTTCAATGGGCTGGTTGCCAATAAACTTATCTCGCACTTTTTCGGGGATCAAATGTGCGAATTTACGGGCAATCTCCGTTTCTGACATCAATCCATCCGGTGAAGGGACGTCCGGCATGCTGTTTTGGTGCTCAAATCCCTCTTCTTGACTCTGGAACGACGCCGTCATGTAGAAAATGGGTTTACCATTCTGAATGGCGCTGACCCGACGGGCACTGAAACTGGTGCCATCGCGTAATGTTTCGACGTCATAGATAATAGGCTTACTGCTATCCCCTGGGCGCAAAAAATAGCTGTGGAATGAGTGGACGATTCGATCCACGGGGACAGTCTGTTTTGCTGCATAGATAGCCTGACCGACTACCTGCCCCCCAAATACCTGACGCAAGCCCAGATCTTCACTTTGGCCACGAAAGATCCCTTCTTCAATTTTTTCCAGATGGAGTAGATCGAGCAGTTTTTCTAATGGCTGGCTCATGTTGTGGCCCCTGATTGTTGAGTTCACCTACAGTGTGCTGAATCTGTTAGGCAGGCGTCAATCTATTGCTGCAATCCCAGCCGCGCTAATAATCCTATTTTAAGGAATAGTCTGATAAATGGCTGAATCTGGAGGTGAACGAAAAATCTCAGCATATTATGCTATAATTAGCATGCTAGGTGGTTAAAGCCACTTGTTTAAAGCGTGCCTATTCTGTGAATAGTCAGCATCTTAATATTAGGAAGGAGTGCAGCCTATGGAACCTTGGCAATCAATGAAATTTTGGCAAATAGCGGGTGGGGCAGTGTTAATGGCCAGTCTGGCTGGGTGTGCTCACCAAGGGGCTGATGTGCCAACTTCAGGGCCAGCGGGAGTGAGCGCTGCTGTGGCACCTATTGCGCAGCCTGCGGTGCAAGGGACAGTAAACATCCGCGAGCGCATTGCATTACCACCCGATGCCGTTGTTACGGTAACACTATCGGATGCCTCTCTGGCTGATGCGCCATCACGAGTCATTGCTCAGAAAGCGGTACGCACTGAGGGCAAGCAGGCACCATTTACCTTTACCCTGCCGTTTAACCCATCAGATATCCAGCCAAATGCGCGCATCATTGTGAGTGCGGCGATCACCCATAATGGTCAGCTAATGTTTATCACTGATACCATTCAGGAAGTGATCAACCGTGGTGCCGGTACTCAGGCTAATTTACTGCTGGTGCCAGTGACTTCCGTCGCGATAGAGACTGCCCCGACGACGACATCGGGCGCTGCGACTATACAGTAAATAGTCACTATCAAGCCGCCACAGCATAACCGTTATGCTGTGGCGCTTATATTAACGGTACTGCCAACGATATTGCTGTAAATCAATTCTGCCCGTCACATCTATTTCAATCTCTTCTGCTAATAACGCCTTTTTCTGCCTCAGATAATCATCACCAATTAATGATATTTCACCATGGCGATTAATAACCCGATGCCAAGGCAGTGTAGATCCTTCCGGTAATCGCTTCAGAACGCCACCGACTTGCCGTGCTGCTCTAGGGGAACCAATCAGCCGCGCAATATCACCATAAGTCGTGACCTTCCCATAGGGGATAGCGGCCACCACCTGAAAAACCCGCTGGCGAAAACTGTCCACTATGGGCGGACTGTCCTGCTCATCCTGATACTCTGTCGCCGTAGGTTCATCCTGATTTTTGGGGGCGGTTTCTGGTGATGTCACTGCATCCTCTTCTGGCTCTATTATTTGCATTAAGGATAGCGTCGCACGCTATAAATAACATCGTCGATTATTTTTTTGCTCGAGGAAAATAGATTTAGCACTAACCGGAGTCGGTGTGTGCAATAAACCACCGGTTAGCTTGTGTTACCTTGCTATTTGGCGGGGCATGGTCGATAATGCCCACCGCTCCAGAGTACAAGGAGCCGTTAACGTCAATGGAGGTCCTGTTGGTTCTCCCGCAACACTAACTTGTGAACTCGGTCAGGTCCGGAAGGAAGCAGCCGCAGCAGGCGAGGTGTGTGCCGGGATGTAGCTGGCAGGGCCTCCACCATTTCTGATGTAGCGATGTTTTATCTTGTTGAGTTCGTCTGCTTATCCGAAGTCTTTCACCTCCTGATAGCGCTCTGCTTTAAATCTTCGTAGCCAGTCCGTCAGGTATAGCTGCACAGGCTGAGCGTTGAACAGATAAATAAGATTTATCTCGTTTCTCATTAGTCTGAACTTTCTATTTACACATTCAATCTGACATATGATTAATAATGTCATGAAACTATTAGTGGTCAGACAAAATTTTAATAAATAGAGAACTGAATCATTTTTACTTAAATGCTTTTATATAATCCTGATAAATAACAGGATTTCACCTAAGTACTGGTGTGCAATGTCGCGGGATTAAAGTTAGCCTTCAATACCGTCGTTTTATCTAAGAAACTTACCTCAAATTAGCACAGACACAAATCACCTGGCGCATTGAAGCCGATAGCAGTTATCGGCTCAACGTTGTTGTGTCTTAACCAGCGTTAAGCGGACTATTTCACATGCTGCCAAACTGTAGGTGGAATTTTATCATAAAGCTTATTCATTGTGAGTTCAGCCAGGCGATGATCAGCCGCTGAGTAAAATAATTCCAGCTCATCGTCGGAGAGTTCGTATTTATTCTTTTCAATTACACGTTCTAGCGTATCAATAGTCGTACACTTTCTTAAACGCATCAGGTAGTCAGTTTTTGTCATGGTGGTTTTTCTTCTCAATATACAAATTAATATAGGGAAACTATCCCTTAAGTTTTCATCAGGGTACAGATGTATTCTCCTGAGAAAAGTCTGAATAAACGCTCTTTGGTTTTTTGCCAGCGACGCAATTCAGGATCATTGATCCCGTAACTACTAAACAGAGTATATGTATCGTCTAAATATTCTTCCACTAACTCTGAGAAGTCGCCGTCGTCTGGGTATTTTATTTTAAAACTCATCACAAATGAAGCTATATGCTCGATCAAATCGTTGAGTTGCAGATTTACGGCTGCTGTGGGGTCATTGACCCACCCATGGTGGCTATCACCAAGCGTAGCAATGCCTTCATCATACAAACTCTCACAGAGAAACTTCAACTGGGCAATATCATGCCGCTTAGGCGAGTACTCATCCATATCATCCCCTCCGTAAAGTCTTAATTCGGTGTTGATAACACAATGTGAGTAGATTGATAATCATATAAACGCAGAAGCTTATCGTTAACCTAAATAAGCTTTCCTTGCTATGAATATAAATCATTTCTTCGTTCACCGCGCAACTTTATTACTTAATCTTACAATTCGTCAGCGGTTGATGGCCGATCATTGTTAATTATATCAAAAACGATTTTTTCCGGATGTACAATAAATGTTACAGCATTTGTTAGTGACTCTTCAGTATTGATATCCAAGCATGGGTTAAAGATATGCCACTGATAGCAGTAACTCATTGAATAATGGTTGTCTTCCAACTGAAAAATATCAAGGATTTCTAATGAACCCGCTGTGTAGCGGGCATTTTCCGAATAATACATTAAGCCGGAAACCAAACTTCCTTCAATTTCTCGGATATTATTGTCGATTACACTCTTCAGTAATGAAATTGGGTAACACCCTGAGGTGAAGTCGCCAGCTATTTCATTGTTCATTAATTGTCCGCTTATGGTGGTAACATTAATTTATTATTGCATGTTCAGGGGCGCAAAAAATGCGATGCCATTGTGTTTCTACAACTATTCGCATGATTTGAATGAAAAAAACGCACTTAATGCGGTTTTAAACCAATATGACGAGTTAACATGTCGTGAAGTTATTTGGACCATAAAGTTTCAATAACACAATTTGGCAATAAAATAACAACCCTTAACGAGGATTTCTCATATTTAGGATTATTACTTACGATTAATCTAACAACAGTCTATTAATCTAGAATGCTCTTCGGGTTTGATCAAGAGGAGGGCTGCTGTATTACTTGTTTTCTATTGTGTTATTTATCGTTTTGACTGCGTTAACGAGTCATTCTGATACTAGAGTACCAAATCCTAGCCAGCAATCACCAGTAAAGTATCAGTAAGGAAAGTTTAATTTACTGTAACTAATGATGTAAAGACTGCCTGTTTTGACGTCAGCAGAAGGCCTATTTGCGCCTATGGGTTCGCGTTGCTCGGGTATACCGTCAGAATTTGTTATTTTTGATGTCGATTTTGAGGCAGATAAAGCGCAGATGTTTGCTTGAATTCAATATCTATATGTGATGTTATAATATATCACAAAATACATGTGCTCTTCTCTGATATGAATAAATACTCTTTTCTTACCCGGCTGAATCCTTTTCCTGCCTGGACGTTGTTCTCACTCTCTTCACTACAGCGCATCGGCGGGGCTAGCCTGCTTTGCCTATTATTGTGGGGCGCGATTTATTGGGCGAATGTACTGCCATGATAAATCTGAGCAAAGTTGAAATCGGATATGACCGAAATCCACTGACGACGCCGATTGATGGCTGTTTTGCCGCAGGCTCCCTCACTGCCATTATTGGCGCAAATGGGGCCGGTAAATCCACGCTGCTGAAAACATTGGCAGGTTTGCAGCCGGTGGTGGCCGGGCAATTAACCTTCGTCGATGGGCGCACTCCTCAAATGGCCTACCTTCCCCAACAGGCTGAATTAGATAGACAGTTTCCGATCGCGGTTGAGGATCTGGTCGCAATGGGATGCTGGCCGCAAAGTGGGTTACTCGGCAGGATTAATCATCAATCGCGCCAGCGAATAAAACAGGCACTCAATATGGTTGGTATGCAGGACATGGCACGCCAGCCCGTGGGGGAGCTTTCTGGTGGACAGTTGCAAAGAGTGTTGTTTGCCCGTCTTTGGGTGCAGCAAGCACAACTGATTTTGTTGGATGAGCCTTTTACCGGCATCGACAGCCAAACGGTGCAGCTTCTCCTTGAGGTGATTCACCAGTTGCATGATGAGGGCCGAACCATTATTGCGGTCTTGCACGATATGTCGATGGTGGCTGAACACTTCCCCTCTGCATTGTGGCTAACCCCACAGGGGTATTGTTGGCAGCATTCAGAGCACGTTTTAGCCGAATTACATCACTCACACAGTACTTCATGTGCACTTTCCTCTGTGCAGCAACAGCCCGCTCCGCTGAGGATGATCAATCTATGACATTGATCCATTTGCTTTTTGATCCTTTTATGGACTTCGGCTTTATGCGGCGGGCATTAGTGGCTTGTCTGGCGCTCTCGCTCAGCTCGGCCCCTTTAGGCGTTTTCTTATTATTACGGCGAATGAGTCTAGTCGGGGATGCCCTGTCTCACGCGGTATTACCGGGGGCGGCGATAGGTTACTTGATTTCAGGGATGTCACTGGTTGCGATGGGGGTCGGTGGTTTTATTGCTGGGCTGGCGGTTGCCGTGATGTCGGGTTGGGTCAGCCGTCGAACACTGTTAAAAGAAGATGCCAGTTTTGCCGGTTTCTATCTGGGGTCGCTGGCATTAGGGGTCACGCTAGTCTCACTGCGGGGTTCTAGTATGGATCTGCTCCATGTGTTATTCGGTTCTATTTTGGCAGTTGATACCAACGCCATGACCATGGTGGGGGCTATCACTACATTCTCGATGTTGGCTTTAGCGGCCATTTACCGTGCGCTGGTGGTTGAGTCTTTCGATCCCGTCTTTCTACGGGTCAGCATGGGCCGCTGGTTGATGGTAGTTCACGCACTATTTTTATCATTGGTGGTTCTCAATCTGGTGGCGGGTTTTCAGATCCTCGGCACCCTGATGTCGGTCGGGCTGATGATGTTACCTGCTGCCAGCGCCCGTTTTTGGGCCAAGAATCTACCTCAGACACTGGGTATTGCCATGATGATTGGCATGATTGCCAGTCTTGTTGGCTTGCTGTGGTCCTATTACGCCTCGTTACCTGCCGGTCCGGCGATTGTGCTCAGCGCCAGTCTGATTTTCTTTCTGTCTATCTTATTTGGAACGCGGGGTGGCGTTTTAGTCACCGCGCGCCGTTAAGCAGTACCTGTTAATAAAGGAGAGTTAAATGAAGCGTTTATCGATTAGTTTGGCGGTAGCTGCCCTGCTGTCAAGCCCCTTGGCGATGGCTAAAACCGTTGACGTTGTTGCCAGTTTTTCTATTTTGGGTGACATCGTTCAGCAAGTGGGGGGAGAGCATGTCAATGTGGTGACTTTGGTCGGGCCGAATGGTGATCCCCATGGTTTCGAACCCACACCGAAAAATAGTCAGCAGTTGTCCAAAGCCGATATGGTGTTTGTCAGTGGGTTAGGGCTGGAAGGGTGGTTGGAACGGCTGATCAGTGCTTCCGGTTATAAAGGGCAAGTCGTCATCGCTTCCACTGGGGTAGATACCCGTAAAATGGATGAAGAGGGCAAGAGGGTGACAGATCCCCATGCATGGAACAGCATGGCGAATGGTATTAAATATGCTAACAACGTAATGAATGCATTGATTGTTGCTGATCCTGAAGATGCGGATTATTTCCGTAAACGGGGTGGGGAGTATATTCAGCAGTTGGAAAAACTGGATGCTTATGCGAAAGCGCAGTTTGCCGCAATCCCCGTCGGGCAGCGAAAAGTTCTGACCAGTCATGATGCTTTCGGTTATTTTAGCCAAGAGTATGGGGTTAACTTCTTGTCTCCAGTGGGTTTTTCAACCGAGTCTGAAGCCAGTGCCAGCGGTGTGGCGGCGTTGATTAATCAAATCAAGCAAGAGAAAATAAAAACCTACTTTATTGAAAATCAGACGGACCCGCGTTTGGTGAAACAGATTGCCGCCGCCAGTGGCGCGAAAGCGGGGGGAGAACTCTATCCTGAAGCATTGTCTCCAGCCGGTGGCCCAGCAGCGACTTATGCCGACGCTTTCAAACACAATGTCGATACCCTTGTGGGCAGCATGAAATAGTGGCATTGACCCGATAGTGGCAACAAGTACCGCTCAGCCTCTGATTTTTAGTGGAGGTTGAGTTCGCAACTCCTTTTAAGACAGTTTTTCGTCAGCAGAAAAAAAGCCCCGTTGGGCAGCAACGGGGCTTTTAGGAGAGGTGATACCGAACTCATTCTTAACGCTTCTTATGGGTTCCACCTTGAACCGCTTTAAAACGGGGATTGCTTTTACAAATCACATACACCCGACCACGGCGACGGACGATCTTGCAATCTGGATGACGATTTTTTGCTGAACGTAATGAACTCAATACTTGCATGATTAACTCTCAGAATTAGCTGGCTTTTTTGGTCAGGAAACTGCCAAAACGCTGCTGGAAACGTGCGGTACTGCCCTCTTTGGAGAACTCTTTCTGTTTACCGGTGTAATACGGATGCGAAGCCGAAGAGATATCCAGTGTGACATAAGGGTAGGTTTGACCATCGCGTTCAATCGTGCGCGCGGTGGCAATGGTTGAACCTACAGTGAAATAGGTATCTGCACTGGTGTCGTGGAAAACCACGGTCCGATAGTTAGGATGAATGCCAGGTTTCATAGAAGCTCCAATTGTTATGTTATACTATAACAATAATTATGCGCTTTTCATTTTCCTGTTTCAAGATCCGAATGAAGAAAAACTCACCAACCGAAATTAGCGGGTTTTTCATGCGCCATGATCAAAGAGGCGTTTGAGGTTCGCTGGCGGCGTGATTCTATTCTTGACGGGCACGGATGAGTTGTTGCCAGAAGGAGTGGCCGTTTTGGGGCGCAGGTGCAGCGAAGAATTCGCAGACAGTTGCGCCAACATCAGACATCGTTTTGCGGATACCAAGGCGAACAGCTTGCGGCTGTGCATTTGTCACCCCTGCGAGATAAACCAGCAGGGGGACTTGTTCCCGCGTGTGTTTACTGTGGCCGATGGTTGGGTCATTGCCGTGGTCAGCCATGACGACCAGACAATCGCCTGCTGCCATTGCCGCCTGCATCTCGCCTAGCATGTGATCGACCAATTGCAGGCGTTCAGCATAGCGGGCGACATCTTGCCCGTGGCCTGCAAGGTCAGTTTCCTGAATATTGGTACAGATAAAGGCACTGCCAGCGCGTTGGATTTCTGTCAGCGTGATATCAAAAATAGTTTTTGAATCAACTAATTGCTGATAATTTTCCCCTGCGGGGTTCGCCACAATGTCGGCGACTTTACCGACCAGTACGGTTGGGATGTTCACTTTCTCAAGTTGGTGAGGAACCTGCACTTCGGCGTCAACACCATAGCCCAAATGAATAACCTGAAAACCACGGTCGTAAACACCGGATTTTGGGCTATTAATGCCAATGTACTGCTGCTGTTTTACCTCCACCGCATCAATGATGGCTTGGCTATCCGCCAGTTGCCCGCCATAGGCGATAACGCGGTTCACCGCCACACAATGGCGAACTATCCGGCCAATCTTCTCAACCGACGCAAAATCGATGGCACTTAAATTGGCACAAATATTAAAAACTTGGCCTAAATCAGCTTCAAGATTATCACCAATAGCCACCGCGTCATTGACCCAAAGGAGTTGCAGCTCGCTGCTATCGCCAACTGCACTGCGCGGCTCAACCTGATAGCCCTGTTGACGTAATGCATCAGCCACTTGCGATTTTACGGTGGAAAATGGCATCGATAAGGGCGCGCGGGGCAGGGTGCCCATGATCTCCTGATGGCCCATAAAGGTGTCGCCGCCCTCATGCTGTAGCAGGGCAACGCCAAAACTTGCCTGCGTACTCTCTTGCATGATGCTCTCTTTGAAATCCGGCGAGCCGATATGCAGCGCATTGAGCAACCCTAATTTCTCCAGATGGGGTAAATGCATCTCAGGATAAGTTTGCAAAATGTGGGCGCAGGTATTGGCAGTGATATCCTGTGGCCGAACTTCAGCGACATCCGGCATAGCCCCAACACCAAAGCTGTCGATGACCAGTACAATAAACTTACTCATAACCCCTCCTGTCCGGTAGACGCGGGAATGGTATTACCCTGACTATCATAAATTCCGAGTAATCTGGGCTGGCCTGAATGAATCCCTGCAACTAGCGCCACATCACTGCGGGTGGCAAAAATTTGGGTACGAAAACACATCACCACCGCACAACCGACGGCAAAAGGTTCCGTGAGGCTTAGGCAGTAGTCGATGCTGTCAGTGGGGTGATTGAGCACTTTGCTCGAATGCCACTGCTGGTCATACACTAATGCATGGTTCAAATGGCCGCGCCGATAGTATCCGCCACCGTAGCAATAGCTTTTGCCTTGATGTTGATGAGAAATTTCAGTCAGATAGAGCATAGCGACATGCTCAGGCTGGTCCCCAGATTGATTGGATGGCATGGTGCCGGTCAACGAGTGCCCCGGCTCAGCATGGGTCACACCATAGCGCGCGAGCAGCGGAATACTTTCGACACAGGTCGCGGAAGGGCCATTGACCTGCTCCACGCGGATACCTTCCCGCTCAAGAATACCTTTTGCCTCAATCAAGGTATTGAGATTCGGGCTAGGTAGTGTTTTTCCTTTCTCGCTATCAAACAACATGCAAGGGAAGTGTGTCACGCCAACCAAACGGACACCGCCTAATATTTTGATTTCATTGATCACCACGGGAAGTTCATCCAGCGAAAACCCCGCCTCTTGCCCCGGATAGATAAGATCATTGGGGTGCCACACTTTTAACAGTAATGCTTGTTCTGTCTGCTGGCGCAGGGCTGCGGCGGAAATTTCGCGCGCTTTGGCGATGCTGTAGACCGTGATGACTTCTGGCTGGCGAGAAATAACTTCATCCACCATTCCGCTGGGTATTTGCACCAAATGGCCCACGTGGGCGACGGGTAAATTATGTTGATAGAGCTGGCGCGCTTCTTTGTAATCCACGGCCACGATGCCTTGATAGCCACACTCCAGCAGCAGTTTGCAGAGCTGCGGGTTGCGGCCAAACTGTTTGCTCATAAGGTAAAGTGTCATGCCATGGCGAATGGCCGTTTCGAGCAATAAACTTGCATTTTGTCTGACCTGATCGACGTCAATAACATAGCTATCAGGTTTTATCGCCCCTTGCTGCCACAGTAAAAGAGCCGCATCCATCAGTGCTGGATTCTGTTTTTGTAACGCTTTTAGTAGCATTCAAATCCCTTAAATTACGCCATAATTTTCATTTATTTGAATATTTAATTTATGGCAATGCGATCAATATTCCGTTGGCTGAACAAGATACAGAGTTCTATGCTCTCGATTTATCTTCATTTTAATGAATATTTGTATGATAGTAATTTACCGCTGCGCTGCAAATGCGCCAAGAGCTATTTGATAGATTGATCACAATATAATCATATTGACCGAATCAGCTGCTTTACCTTGATGATAAGACCCTGTTTTCTGCTGGCTCAATGCGGGGGGCAGTGGGAGACAAAATAAAAGGCCGCAGCTCATTGTGAGTGCGGCCTTTAAATATCAGATCATTTGTGGCTAATAAGTTTTACTTCGCCTTATGATCAACAGCATGTGCGTGTTCGACATCTTCGTTTCTTCGGCTAAAGCGGCGGCGAACCACCACGAAGAAGACAGGAACGAAGAAGATAGCCAATACGGTTGCGGTGACCATCCCACCCATTACACCCGTACCGACCGCGTTCTGTGCACCAGAACCGGCACCACTACTGATAACCAGCGGCATAACCCCAAGGATAAAGGCCAGTGAGGTCATCAGAATTGGGCGCAGACGCATACGCACCGCTTCCAATGTTGACTCCACTAACCCCTTGCCTTCTTTGTCCATCAAGTCCTTAGCGAACTCAACAATCAAGATGGCGTTTTTGGCCGATAGCCCAATGGTGGTCAACAAGCCAACCTGGAAGTAAACGTCGTTATTCAGGCCGCGCAGTGAGGCTGCCAATAACGCACCAACTACACCCAGTGGTACCACCAACATTACGGAGAATGGAATCGACCAACTTTCATATAGTGCAGCCAGACACAAGAAGACCACAATCAGCGAGATGGCGTACAGTGCGGGTGCTTGGTTACCCGACAGTCGTTCCTGATAGGACATACCCGTCCAGTCATAGCCGATACCGCTTGGTAACTTAGCCGCCAACTCCTGCATCAGATCCATTGCTTCACCGGTACTTTTCCCCGGTGCTGCTTGACCCAGAATCTCCATGGATGGTAAGCCGTTATAACGTTCCAGTCGTGGTGAGCCATATTCCCATTTTGCGCTAGAGAAGGTGGCAAATGAGACCATTTGACCTGCGTTATTACGAACATACCACTTATCAATATCACCCGGCAGCATACGGAATGGTGCACCAGCTTGTACGTAAACTTTCTTCACGCGACCACGGTCGATAAAGTCGTTTACATAGCTGCCGCCCATGGCAGAACCGAGGGTGGTATTGATATCAGAAATTGCGACGCCAAGTGCCTGCGCTTTTTCCTGATCAACTTCCACTTTGAACTGAGGTGTGTCTTCCAGTCCGTTAGGACGCACACCGACCAGCATATCCGGATGTTGCGCTACCATACCAAGCAGTTCGTTACGCGCTGCAGTTAATTTCTGATGCCCCACGTTACCCTGATCAATCAACTGGAAGTCGAAGCCGGTTGCTGTACCCAATTCCACAATCGCTGGCAAGTTAAAGGCGAAAACCAAGCCGTCTTTAATTTGCGAGAAAGCCGCAGATGCGCGACCCACGATCGCAGGAACTTTGTTTTGCTCGCCCGGACGCTCATCCCAGTTTTTCAGACTAACGAATGCCAAACCGGTGTTCTGACCCTGACCACTGAAACCGAAGCCGTTAACGGTAAATACTGAGTTAACCACGTCTTTTTCTTTGTCGAGATAGTAGTCAGTGACCTGATTCAACACTTTCTGCGTACGTTCTTGTGTCGCGCCTGCAGGCATTTGCACCATGGTCAGGAACACGCCCTGATCTTCTTCCGGCAAGAATGAGGAAGGTAAGCGCAAGAACAACACGCCCATACCAATCACAATCACCAGATAGATCACCAGATAACGGCCAGTGCTGCGCAAAATATTGGCAACGCTGTCGGTGTAGTGGTGGGTGCTTTTCTCGAACATGCGGTTAAACCAACCGAAGAAGCCGGTTTTCGGCCCATGTTCGCCTTTGGCGATAGGTTTCAGCATCGTTGCGCACAATGCGGGTGTCAGAATCAATGCCACCAACACCGAGAGCACCATCGCCGAAACGATAGTGATGGAGAACTGACGATAAATCGCCCCCGTAGCGCCGCCGAAGAAGGCCATCGGGATAAATACCGCAGACAGAACCATCGCGATCCCCACCAATGCACCCTGGATCTGCTCCATGGATTTTTTGGTGGCTTCTTTCGGCGGTAGCCCTTCCTCCTGCATAACACGTTCGACGTTCTCGACGACCACAATGGCGTCATCCACCAATAGCCCTATCGCCAACACCATCCCGAACATCGTTAGGGTGTTTATCGAATAGCCAAAGGCCGAGAGAATAGCAAATGTCCCCAGCAACACGACCGGCACTGCAATCGTTGGAATCAACGTTGCACGGAAGTTTTGCAGGAACAGATACATCACCAAGAACACCAAAATAATGGCTTCTACTAGCGTTTTAACCACTTCGTTAATCGAGATTTTAACGAACGGTGTGGTGTCATACGGGTAAACGACTTTCAACCCAGCGGGGAAAAATGGCTGCAATTTTGCCAGCTCAGCTTTTACCGCAGCCGAGGTGTTCAGGGCGTTAGCCCCTGTCGCCAGCTTGATACCGATACCTGCTGCCGGTTTACCGTTATAACGGGCAATGATGTTATAGCTTTCAGCACCCAGTTGAACGATAGCCACATCTTTTAGGCGAACCTGCGAACCATCAGTGTTCACTTTCAGCATGATCTGGCTGAACTCTTCAGCATTGGTCAAACGAGTCTGCGCAATGATGGATGAGTTCAGTTCCTGACCCGGTACAGGAGGTGTCCCGCCCAACTGGCCAGCGGCAACCTGATTGTTTTGTACTTTAATCGCATTGATAACATCAACCGGCGTCAGGTTGTAGTTATTCAGTTTGTGCGGGTCCATCCAGATACGCATCGCATATTGGGAACCAAACAGCTGAACATCACCTACACCCGTGGTACGGCTGATGGGATCTTTAACGTTAGAACCCACATAGTCAGCGATATCTTCTTGCTGCATGGTGCCGTCTTCAGAAATAAAGCCGGCCACCATCAGGAAGCTACTACTGGACTTTTCAACGCTCACACCTTGCTGCTGCACTTCTTGCGGCAGCAACGGCATGGCTAATTGCAGTTTGTTCTGGACCTGAACCTGAGCGATATCCGGGTCAGTGCCTGAGTTAAAGGTCAACGTCAACTGAACATTACCGGAGGAGTCACTGCTGGAAGACATATACAGCAGGTTATCGATACCGTTCATGTTCTGTTCGATAACCTGCGTCACTGTATTCTGAACAGTAGTCGCATCGGCGCCAGGGTAGTTGGCGGAGATTGAAATGGCCGGAGGCGCAATGGTCGGATATTGCGCAACAGGTAATTTCATGATCGCGAGTATACCGGCCAACATCAAAATGATGGCGATAACCCAAGCGAAAATAGGGCGATCTATAAAGAACTTAGCCATGAATTACCGGCTCCTTTTAAGACTTCTTCGCTGTATCAGCTGGGGCTGCTTCTGGTGCTGGAGTAGTAATTTCCTGCACTTTTACCTGTACGCCCGGTCTGATTTTTTGCAAGCCGGAAACAATAAGACGATCGCCTGCTTTCAACCCTTCAGTAACCAACCACTTATCACCAATGGCCTGATTAGCAACCAGCGTACGCAATTCAACTTTGTCATCGGCACCGACAACCATTGCTGTTGCTTCACCACGTGGGTTACGTGTCACACCTTGTTGAGGCACTAACAGTGCGTCAGGTCTAACACCTTCATCCAGACGAGCGCGGACAAACATCCCCGGCAGCAAGGCTTCATTCGGGTTAGGGAAGATGGCACGAATGGTAATCGAACCTGTGGTTTCATCTACGGTTACACCAGAGAATTCCAGCGTACCGGTTTCAGCGTACTCAGTACCGTTTTCCAGTAACAAGCGAACCTTGGCTTTACCGTTTTCTTGTTTGAGCGTGCCATCAGCCAGCTCTTTTTTCAGACGTAAAAACTCATCGCTTGATTGCGTTACGTCGACATACATCGGATCAAGCTGCTGAACCGTGGTCATCGCCGTTGCCTGACCACTGGTGACCAGCGCACCTTCAGTCACTGAAGATTTACCGGTACGGCCACTGATTGGCGAGGTCACTTGAGTGTATGCCAGATTAATACGTGCCGTTTCTACTGCGGCTTTTGCGGCGAGAACCGTCGCATTAGCTTGCATGGCACTCGATACCGCCTGGTCATACTCTTGTTTACTGATGTAGTTAGTACCCAGTAATGGTTTGTAGCGATTCACTGTCAGACGTGCAATTTCAGCGGCAGCTTGTGCTTTGGCTAAATCACCTTTTGCGCTGTCATAAGCGGCCTGATAAGTGGCTGGGTCAATTTGATAAAGTGATGTTCCGGCGGTGACATCACTGCCTTCAACATAGTTACGTTTAAGAATAATTCCGCTAACTTGCGGACGAACTTCTGCAACACGGAATGCGGACGTGCGGCCCGGTAGTTCGGTTGTGATATTTAGTGGTGCCGCTTTCAATGTCACAATGCCGACTTCAGGTGCCTGTTGAGCATGGGCTTGCGCCGCATCTTTGTCATTACATCCTATAAGTACTAAGCTGCCTGAAAGTACCAGAATTGCAGCCAGAGGCATTACCCCTCTGTTTTTGCTCATAGATAAACCTCAAGTGTCCGATTTTTAATTTAATTCAATGGATCACAAGCTTTAAAACCCATTGCTGCGTAAATTATATGTGCGTGCTATGGTACATACATTCGTGAATGTATGTAAATCGCACCCCCTCGAAAAAACAACGCTATGGCACGAAAAACCAAACAGCAAGCCGAAGAGACCCGGCAACAAATTCTAGATGCCGCAGTGCGGGAATTTTCTGCGCATGGCGTTTCCGGCACCTCGCTTACAGATATTGCTGCTGCCGCAGGTGTCACCCGTGGCGCAATTTACTGGCACTTCAAGAATAAGGTAGACCTGTTTAACGAAATTTGGGAGTTATCAGAGTCTAAAATTGATCAGCTCGAATCAGAGTATCAGGTAAAATATCCTGATAATCCACTCCGAATCTTACGTGAAATACTTATCTATGTTCTTGTTTCAACGCGTGAGGATTGTCGACGCCGCGCATTGATGGAAATTGTCTTCCATAAATGTGAGTTTGTCGGTGAAATGTCCTCCGTCCATGATGCACGTAAAGTTCTTGATTTAGCTAGTTATGAGCGAATTGAAGCTGTTTTGCAAGGCTGTATTAATGCGAATCAATTGCCCGTCAATCTTGATACTTGTCGTGCTGCGATTATCATGAGAGCTTATATTACAGGCTTGATGGAAAATTGGCTCTTTATGCCAGAAAGTTTTGATATAAAACAAGAGGCACCGATATTAATTGATGCTTATTTGGACATGCTAGCCCACGGCCTTTCATTGCGTAAAGAGACTAATAGCAAGGTATAGGATTATCTGGAATGGCTTATATGAGGAGTGCGTTATGAGTTCACTGGTTGTGATTGCCAATGGTGCCGCTTATGGTCATGAGTCATTATTTAATGCCCTGCGTCTATCCATTACCCTGAAAGAGCAACAAACCGATCTCGATTTACGCCTATTCTTGATGTCGGATGCTGTTATCGCCGGTATTCACGGGCAACAACCACGAGAAGGTTATCATCTGCAGCAGATGCTGGAAATTCTTACGGCACAAAATGTCCCTGTTAAATTATGCAAAACCTGCGCCGATGCCCGTGGTGTGAGTGGATTAACACTAGTTGATGGTGTGGAAATTGGTACCTTGATAGAGCTGGCGCAGTGGACGCTGGCTGCCGAGAAAGTGCTAACATTCTAAATCACGAGGGTGACAGTGAATTGTCCTCCCAATCAATGTGAATGGCTGGTGGTTACATCCTATTCAATAACAATTGCGTAACTGCCCGCATAATTGCAGCTATTCGCGCGCTGAAAGACTTTTATTATTATGGCCCGAGACTGAACGTGATAGGATTTCAGCCTCTCTGTTGAAATGAAGTTCAATTATGAACAGCAGATTTCGCAATCAATACGCCATACCACTCTCTTTGCCAATGATGGTGCCAGCAGGTCTATTTCTCTTGCGGCTCCGGGCAATGGTGATTCTGCTTATAATTTTGTTGTTATCCTCGCCACTCACGCTGGCATCAAGTATCAACATTGATGTGCCGACTCGCAGTGAAGTGCTCAGTCAGTTGGATGCATTATCAAAACAAAAAATATTGTCACCAGCGGAAAAACTCGCTCAGCAAGATCTGACTAAAACGCTGGAATACCTTGATACGATTGAGCGTACCAAACAGGAAGCTAATCAGCTTAAACAACAATTGGCGCAGGCCCCGGCGAAGTTGCGACAGGCAACCGAAGCACTGGATTCGCTTAAAGACAGTTCAGCAGATACTTTGACCCGCGAGTCACTGGCTAACTACTCATTGCGCCAGTTGGAGTCGCGTCTGAATGAAACGCTGGATGATTTGCAATCCGCGCAGGAAGATCTCTCCGCTTATAACAGCCAGCTTATTTCCCTACAAACACAGCCGGAACGGGTACAGAGTGCGATGTACAACGCTTCGATGCGTTTGATGCAGATTCGCAATCAACTCAATGGGTTATCGCCAAATCAAGACGTTCTGCGCCCAAGTCAGCAGCAAGAGTTATTGACTGAACAGGTGATGCTAAATGCACAGCTGGATTTGCAGCGTAAAAGTCTGGAAGCCAATACTACCCTACAAGATTTGCTGCAAAAACAACGGGATTACACCACTGCGCACATTAACCAACTGGAGCGTTATGTCCAGATACTGCAAGAGGTGGTCAGTGGTAAACGGTTAATTCTCTCAGAGAAAACAGCCAAAGAAGCACAAGCACCTAATGATGCAACGGACATCCAAAATGACCCGTTAGTCAGCCGTGAATTGGCGATTAACAAAGAGCTGAGCCAGCGGTTGATTAATGCCACGAAAGAGGGCAACACGCTGGTACAACAGAATATCAGGGTTAAAAACTGGCTGGACCGTGCTTTGCAATCTGAACGCAATTTAAAAGAGCAGATCACTGTATTACGCGGTAGCCTGCTACTTTCACGTATTCTCTACCAGCAGCAACTCAATTTACCGGCGTCTGGCTTAATGACCAATATGACGTCACGTATTGCTGACTTGCGGCTCGAACAATTTGAAATTAATCAGCAGCGTGACAAGCTATTTCAGGGGGATGACTACATTCAAACCCTGATGAGCGACAGCAAAGAGAAGATCAGTCCTGATGTGGAAGATGCACTCGGGCAAATTGTTGATATCCGGCGTGAACTACTGGACCAATTGAACAAGCAGTTAGGCAACCAACTAACACTGGCTATTAATCTGCAAATCAATCAACAGCAGCTACTCAGCGTCAATGAATCATTGCAACATACACTGACGCAGCAGATCTTTTGGGTTAGCAGTAATAAACCGATGGATTGGTCTTGGCTGAAAGCCTTACCGGGCGCGCTTAAAGCTGAACTAAGCAATTTCCACTTTACCCTGTCACTGGGGGATGTGGTGGCTGGTCTGATCAAATCACTGGTATTTCTGATCCCCATGCTGATTGCGGTGGGGGTGATCCGATCGCGCTATAAAATCATCAACAAACAGCTGGATAAGCTCGCCGCCGATGTCGGGCAATTAAAACACGACAGCCAAATGCATACACCCCATGCCATCATGCTTACTTTGCTGAAGGTGTTACCGGGGAGCTTAATCATCTTAGGCATCGGTTACTGGTGCCTGCGTTCAGACTTCAATCTCAGTGAGTTCTTCTGGAGCTTCTTCCAACGTCTGGCCCTGTTCTGGCTGATATTTGACCTGACTTATCGCATGCTCTCGCCGGGTGGCATCACTGAGCGACATTTTATGATCGCAGCCGATAGATGTGCGCACTATCGCCGTCAAATGGTGCGCTTGGGGGCGGCATTATTGCCAGTGATCTTCTGGTCTGCATTGGGGGAGAAAAGTCCACTTCGGCTGGTCGATGATGTCATCGGGCAGGTTGTCATTGTGATCGCGCTGGCATTGCTGGCCTTGTTTGTCTTTCCATTCTGCCGTAATAGTTGGCGCGAAAAAGATTCCCATGCGGTACGGTTGCTTATTATTACCGCAGTAGCCGCAACCCCTATAATATTGATTGGTTTAATGGTTGCTGGCTATTTCTATACCACACTGCAACTGGCGGGGCGTTGGATTGATAGCCTGTACTTGCTGTTCTTGTGGAATATCGTTTATCTGACGGCGATTCGTGGGTTAGGGGTCGCGGCGCGGCGTCTGGCCTATCGGCGGGCGATAGCACGGCGGCAAAGTTTGGTGAAAGAGGGGGCTGAAGGCGGCGAACCTGTTGAAGAGCCGCCACTGGCTTTGGACCAAATTAACCAACAATCATTGCGTTTGACCACCATGGCGCTGTTCGTGATTTTCGCCACTTGCTTCTACTGGATATGGGCTGACCTGATAACTGTTATCTCCTATCTGGACAGCATTTCGTTGTGGCACTACACCACAACAGTCGCGGGGGCGAGCGTTACACAGGCTGTGACATTGGGGAATATGCTGGTGGCCTTAATGGCATTGGTGGTCGCCTATATTCTGACGCGTAACCTACCCGGTTTGCTGGAAGTGGTGGTGTTGTCGCGTCTACAATTGCGTCAGGGCACCTCCTACGCCATCACCACCATACTGACCTACCTTATTACCGCCATTGGGGGGATAACCGCGCTCAGCTCACTTGGGGTTTCGTGGGATAAACTGCAATGGCTGGTGGCGGCGCTCTCTGTGGGTTTAGGATTTGGTTTACAGGAAATTTTTGCCAACTTTGTCTCCGGCTTGATTATTCTGTTCGAACGCCCTGTGCGTATCGGCGATACCATCACCATTGGTACCTTCTCGGGGAATGTCAGCAAAATACGTATTCGCGCGACAACTATTACTGATTTTGACCGCAAAGAAGTCATTATTCCGAACAAGGCGTTCGTGACTGAGCGGCTGATTAACTGGTCACTGTCAGATACGATTACTCGCATCATCATTAAAGTTGGCGTGGCGTATGGCTCTGATTTAGCGAAAGTAAAAGAGGTGCTCTTACAAGCCGCCCATGAAAATCCAAGGGTAATGACTGACCCTGAACCGCAGGTCTTCTTCCTGGACTTTGGCTCCAGCACTCTTGATCATGAGTTACGCTTGTATGTCCGTGAACTGCGAGATCGCAGCTATACGGTAGATGAGTTGAATCGGGCAATTGATAAATTATGTCGCGAGAATGACATCAATATCGCGTTCAACCAGTTGGAAGTCTATTTGCATCAGCCTAACGGTACGCAAATTCAGGAAGTGAATCGCCCAATTGAAGCGAAAGAGTTACCTGTCGCGCAATCTAAACTGGGGGATACACAACCCGACTTACCTGATATCAATAAGCCACTCGCATGAGACTATCTGGTAGGCGGAGAGAGAGGAGGTACAATGCTTGATTATCTATAGGGTAAATTCTTCATACCCTATAGATTTCAATCTGAGGTTTGATGGCGGAGCTTACGCTGATAATCAAGTTGCACGATCTCTAACGCCTTTAGTGCTGTTTCTGGCGCTATCTCATTGCATTCCAGCAGGTAGATAAGATCTACTGCCAGTTGTAATTCTGGTGACGCTTTTTCAACTGACATAATGTGACCAACACTTGGTTTTCAGTTAATGAGGAAAGTCTGGTGAGAATATCGCTTCGCGACAAAATTCCACCTGACTTGATTCAATCCATCTCGCCAACATGCCTACGATTTGGATGGCGACGGTATAAAACATTATAGAAAACTATTCGCTGTCGAAACCCTAACGATTCAAAAAATGTGACAAATATTCAAAAACCGTTCTCTTTTTTCTCAATACTGCGCTCTATTCTGATCAACGCTTGTCGACAACGCATTAAACGGCCCTCCAGCGCCGCGAGCTCTTTTTGTATCTTTTGCTGCTCGGAGAGCAAGCTTTGTCGACCAAGTTGACTCTCTCTATCCTGAATCATGGCCAGTATACGCCGCTCATAATCCTGATGTTCAGCTAACTTATGATAAGGGTCCAATTTACTGTCTCTGGGTTCAGGATTGGATTTCCTTAACTTTTGAGTCGCCAACTCTCTTTGCAGGGCGGAGATTTGTGCAACCAACTTCTCAGCCAAAAAAGCGACCTGCTGAGTGCGATTCTCTGCCACTACTTGTTTCAGTTGCGCCATGTTTTTGCGCACTTCCTGTAGATAGTCGCGGAAACGGTTACCATGATTGCCAAAGAGATTCAGATCAAAACGGGCCTGCTGAGAGGGGGTGTTAGCTTGAGGGCCAACCTGAGTGGACAACGCTTCAATTTGGCTTTCAAGCACCTGCAATAATTTTTCTGTACTCATGCTGCTGCTCCTGGGCATTTTCCCGTCAGCTTGCCTTCGAATGGTTGCAGTTACAAGTAAGCGGGCGCTTAAATAAAATGGATATACAGAGATTGTGCGCATAATGGCAAGAATATCTGTTGATGATAACCAGTGCATGCGCTAATGATAAGTCATGGTAATGAGTGTTATAGTGTACGCAAAGGGAGTATATGTCTCGTTGGTTATTAATCATTTTAGGGTGGCTAGCGGTGGTATTGGCGACCTTGGGTGTCGTGCTTCCTCTTTTGCCCACTACGCCATTTTTGCTATTGGCCGCGTGGTGTTTTGCACGTTCCTCCCCCCGCTTTCATCATTGGTTGCTCTATCGCTCATGGTTTGGTAGTTATATCCGCACTTGGCAGCAACATCGTGCTTTGCCGCCGGGCGTTAAGTGGAAAGCAATATTAGTTACCGTGCTGACTTTCGCTATCTCACTCTGGTTAGTGAAAATTTGGTGGGTCAGGGGCTTATTACTGGTGATATTAACGGTGCTGTTGACCTTTATGTTGCGGATGCCAGTTATTGACCTATCGCAACAAAATAAGCGCTGAGCCGTTCACACTAGTTGCATTTTAGTGTCAGTTTGCATAGATTTGAGCGTTTTCGTGCGCGGGGTGATCCCTCGTGGCGTCCTTAGGGTTAAGGATGCAGTAACTTGCGCTATCAGGGCATCATCGGTAGATAGAATAAGTTACTCAACTGATGCGATATGAGTATCAGTTGGCCGCGCTTTAGTATGTACAGCAGTTTTATCAGGCACAAATTATGACCGCTACTGCACCTAATACAGCACAACAGCTTAAATATATTAAAGACAGTATCAAAACCATCCCCGATTATCCAAAAGCGGGAATACTGTTTCGTGATGTGACCAGCTTGCTGGAAGATCCGTTAGCCTATGCCTCTAGCATCGAAATGCTGGTTGAGCGCTATCTGGATAAAGGCGTGACCAAAGTAGTGGGTACAGAAGCCCGCGGCTTTTTGTTTGGTGCGCCAGTGGCTTTGGCTCTGGGTGTGGGTTTTGTTCCCGTACGCAAGCCGGGCAAGTTACCCCGTGCAACCATCAGCGAAAGCTATGAATTGGAGTACGGCACTGACAAACTCGAGATCCACACGGACAGCATTCAGCCGGGCGATAAGGTGTTGGTCATCGACGATTTGCTGGCTACCGGCGGAACCATCGAAGCAACGGTTAAGTTGATTCGTCGACTGGGTGGTGAAGTGACTGACGCGGCGTTTGTCATTGATTTGCCTGAACTTGGGGGCGAAGCTCGCCTCACTCAGCAAGGGATTACTTGCTACAGCCTGGTCTCCTTCAGCGGGCATTGATTGTATTGAAAATATCGGCCTCGCCGTCAGTGGCGAGGCTGTGTTAGCATGACCCTCTAGATTATCCAACTTCTCCGGTATTAATGAGCTATCAGGCCCTTGCCCGTAAGTGGCGACCCCAAACGTTTGCAGATGTCGTTGGTCAGGAGCATGTTCTGACGGCGCTAGCCAATAGCCTTTCACTAGGACGAATTCATCACGCCTATCTATTCTCCGGCACCCGTGGTGTTGGTAAGACCTCTATTGCGCGATTATTAGCCAAGGGGCTCAACTGCGAAACAGGCATTACCGCCACACCGTGCGGCACTTGCGCAAACTGCCTTGAGATCGAGCAAGGCCGTTTTGTTGATCTGATTGAGATAGATGCCGCCTCGCGGACGAAAGTCGAAGATACCCGAGAGTTGCTGGATAATGTGCAATATGCCCCCGCCCGTGGCCGCTTCAAGGTCTATTTGATCGATGAAGTACATATGTTGTCGCGCCACAGTTTCAATGCGCTGTTAAAAACGCTTGAAGAGCCGCCAGCACATGTGAAGTTCCTGCTGGCGACAACGGATCCGCAGAAGTTGCCGGTGACTATCCTTTCCCGCTGTCTGCAATTCCACCTCAAAGTGATCGATGTTGAAGTTATCCGTGCGCTGCTAGAAAAGATATTGCAGCTCGAGCACATCAGTAGTGATGCTCGCGCATTGCAATTACTGGCGCGGGCTGCCGATGGCAGTATGCGTGATGCACTTAGCCTGACGGATCAAGCGGTTGCCATGGGTGATGGAAGCATCACGACTGCCACTGTCAGCCAGATGCTCGGCACGTTGGATGATGAGCAACCGTTGGCGATTATCGAAGCTTTGGTCAGCGCTGATGGTGCGCGGGTGATGGCGCAGGTAGAACAAGCGGCATCACGTGGTGTCGATTGGGAAAACTTACTGGTTGAGACCTTAAGTTTGCTTCACCGTATTGCGATGGTGCAGTTGCTGCCATCCATGCTGGATAATCATTACGCGACGATCGAGCCACGTTTACGTGAACTTGCTCGTACATTACCGCCTGCGGACATTCAACTCTATTATCAAACACTGCTAGTGGGCCGCAAAGAGCTGGCCTACGCACCGGATCGCCGCATGGGGGTTGAAATGACCTTATTGCGGGCGCTGGCTTTTCACCCTAAAGCGATCATTGCTGAATCCCAGATTATACCCGCGTCAATGCCAGCAGCCACGGGCAACAGCGTGCCAGCCGCTCAGCGCGATCAAAACAGGCAAACTGTTCAAGCAGAGCCGCAGCAAGATGCCCCTCCACTCGGGGTTGCCGCGACAGTGAGTGCTCAGTTACCCGACTCTACCGCGCAGCTTCTTCAAGCGCGAACGCAGTTGCTGCGACAGTCGGGGACGACCACCACAAAAAAGAGTGAACCGGCGGCGTCAGGAAAAGCGCGGCCGGCAAATTCAGCACTTGAGCGCTTAGCGTCGGTGACTGAGCGTAGCCAGCAGCGGCTGGCCGCCAAATCCACGGAAGAGAAGAAACCCGCGAAGAAAGAAGCTTATCGCTGGGTTGCACAAAATCAGCCTGATGCTGTCGTTGAGCCTGTAGCCACACCTAAGGCTCTGCGTTCGGCGTTAGAACATGAAAAAACGCCAGAGCTTTCGATGAAATTAGCTGAAGAAGCCATGGTGCGGGACCCTTGGGCGGCTGAGATCAATAAGCTACAAATTCCCAAATTGGTGCAGCAACTTGCGCTGAATGCATTTAAAGAAGAAATAGAACCGGGTAATATTTGCCTTCACCTGCGTTCTGCTCAGCGCCACTTAAATTCGCCATCGGCACAAAAGGCGCTGGCGGAGGCACTGAGTGAATTACAAGGCAACACGGTTACACTCACTGTTGTTGAAGATGATAATCCAGCGGAGCGTACCCCGTTGGAGTGGCGGCAGGCCATTTATGAAGAAAAACTGGCGCAAGCGCGTCAGTCAATTATCGCGGATAATAATATTCAGACACTGCGTCGTTTCTTCGACGCCGAGCTGGATGAAGAGAGTATCCGACCAGTTTAACCGCTGCGATAAGTGCATGGTGCACTGACGCGGCCCCTTGCTATGAGAGATGACTATGTTTGGTAAAGGCGGTATTGGCAATTTAATGAAACAAGCCCAGCAGATGCAGGAAAAAATGCAGCAGATGCAGGAAGAAGTCGCCAAATTAGAAGTTACCGGTGAATCTGGCGCGGGCTTGGTAAAAGTGACAATTAATGGGGCGCATAACTGCCGCCGGGTTGAAATCGACCCAAGCCTGTTAGTTGAAGACGATAAAGAGATGCTGGAAGATTTGATTGCCGCCGCATTGAATGATGCCGCGCGTCGTATTGATGAAACGCAAAAAGAGAAAATGGCCTCTGTATCCAGTGGCATGCAATTGCCACCAGGCTTTAAGATGCCGTTCTAATGCAAACCAGTCCACTCCTTGAATCATTAATGGAGGCGTTGCGCTGCTTGCCGGGTGTTGGCCCGAAATCAGCGCAACGTATGGCATTCCAGCTGCTACAGCGTGACCGTAGCGGTGGAATGCGCTTGGCACAGTCTTTGACCCGTGCGATGTCCGAAATCGGCCACTGTGCTGACTGCCGTACATTTACCGAGCAAGACCGCTGCACTATTTGCTCCAATCCTCGTCGTCAGCAAAATGGCCAAATCTGTGTGGTCGAAAGCCCAGCAGATATCCATGCTATCGAACAAACTGGCCAATTTGGTGGGCGCTATTTTGTACTCATGGGGCATTTATCCCCTATGGATGGCATTGGTCCGGGTGATATTGGTTTGGATTTGCTAGAAAAACGGCTTGAATCTGAAACCATTACGGAAGTTATTCTGGCAACCAACCCGACTGTCGAGGGGGATGCCACTGCCAACTATATCGGCCAAATGTGTGGTCAGTATGGGGTATTAGCCAGCCGGATTGCACATGGTGTACCAGTCGGCGGCGAGCTGGAAATGGTTGATGGTACGACACTATCCCATTCATTAGCCGGGCGTAATCCCATTAAGTATTAATCTCATGCCATCGTGCGGGCGATTGTTTTGTTATTGATTATCATATGAATAATTTTATTTGTGATACTCAATGAATCGCCCCTGATTCTCTGTTTTTTCTGTATTGAGACTTGAAACCCCCTCCTATTGGCCCCACTTAATCCTCATTGTTCGATTTTATCTGTACCCGTCATCTTTCAAGTTTGCCGCTCTCCTGCACCTTGAAATCTATTGGGTATGACTATCGGTAATTTGGATTGAGGTAATTAATGAGTATGAAAGGCCAAGAAACCCGTGGATTCCAGTCTGAAGTTAAACAACTTCTCCATTTGATGATTCACTCGCTCTACTCCAATAAAGAAATTTTCTTGCGCGAGCTGATCTCCAATGCCTCTGATGCGGCAGATAAATTGCGTTTCCGCGCGCTGTCTCACCCTGAGTTGTTCGAAGGTGACGGCGAGCTGCGTGTACGTTTATCTTTTGATAAAGAAAAACGGACTTTGACCCTAAGTGATAACGGCATCGGTATGAGCCGTGAAGAAGTCATAGATAATCTCGGTACTATCGCGAAATCAGGGACCAAAGCATTCCTTGAGTCTATTGGTTCAGATCAAGCCAAAGATAGCCAACTCATTGGTCAGTTTGGTGTTGGTTTCTATTCTGCCTTCATCGTGGCGGATAAAGTCACTGTGCGCACCCGGGCTGCCGGTGCCCCAGCGGATGCTGGCGTGTTCTGGGAATCAGAAGGTGAGGGCGATTACACCATTGCCGATATCACCAAAGAGGAGCGTGGTACTGAAATTACCCTGCACCTGCGTGAAGGTGAAGACGAATATCTTGACGATTGGCGTCTGCGTTCTGTTATCAGCAAATACTCAGACCATATTGCGTTACCGGTTGAAGTTCAAAGTGAAAATGAAGAAGACGGCACCATTACCTGGGAGAAAATCAACAAAGCTCAGGCATTGTGGACCTGCAATAAAGCCGATATCACGGACGACGAATACAAAGCATTTTATAAGCATATCGCCCATGACTTTACCGATCCCTTAATCTGGAGCCACAACCGCGTCGAAGGTAAGCAGGAGTACACCAGCTTGTTGTATATCCCGGCACAAGCTCCGTGGGATATGTGGAATCGTGATCACAAGCATGGCTTGAAACTTTACGTTCAGCGCGTATTCATCATGGATGACGCAGAGCAGTTCATGCCGAACTACCTACGGTTTGTTCGTGGCTTAATCGATTCTAATGATCTACCGCTCAACGTCTCGCGAGAGATTCTGCAAGATAGCCGTGTGACTCAGAATCTACGCAGTGCGTTGACCAAACGTGTGCTGCAAATGCTGGAGAAACTGGCTAAAGACGATGCTGAAAAATATCAGCAGTTCTGGCAGCAGTTTGGCATGGCGCTGAAAGAGGGGCCGGCTGAAGACGGTAGCAATAAAGAAACCATCGCCAAGTTACTGCGCTTTGCTTCAACACACACTGACAGCTCAGCACAGACGGTGTCATTGGAAGAGTATGTCAGCCGTATGACCGAAGGGCAGGAGAAGATCTATTACATCACTGCTGACAGCTATGCGGCGGCGAAGAACAGCCCACATTTGGAACTGTTCCGCAAAAAAGGCATTGAAGTTCTACTGCTATCCGATCGTATTGATGAATGGATGATGAGTTACCTGACTGAATTTGACGGCAAGATTTTCCAGTCAGTCAGTAAAGCTGATGATTCGCTGAATAAGCTGGCAGATGAAGAGCGCCCAGAGCAGCAAGAAGCTGACAAAGCACTGGAGCCATTCGTCGAGCGTGTTAAAACCCTGCTGGGTGAGCGAGTGAAGGATGTGCGTCTGACACATCGCCTGACCGATACACCGGCAATTGTCACGACAGACGCCGATGAGATGAGTACGCAGATGGCGAAATTATTCGCCGCTGCGGGTCAGCAAGCGCCTGAAGTGAAGTACATTTTCGAACTGAATCCAGAACATGGCTTAGTAAAACGAGCTGCTGATGTGACGGACGACGCCCAGTTTGCTGAATGGGTAGAGTTATTGCTGGATCAAGCGCTGTTAGCTGAGCGGGGAACACTAGATGACCCTAACCAGTTCATTCGCAGAATGAATCAGTTATTAACGGCTTAATTGCGTCATGAGAACGTCTCTGGCATTTAGTTCGCCAGAGACGTTTTTTTATTTATTTCAGCATCTTATATTATATTATCCACTTGGTGCTACTGAACCCATCCCGCCAATCCACCTCGCACTCCTTGAGCCAACCCCCCTGAAAATGGTATGGTTGTTCGTTTTCCGCATTTTCGTTTTATTTAAGTAAAAACACATAGAAAAACTACATAGCAAGGGGATTTACGCAATGCGTATCATTCTGCTGGGCGCTCCGGGCGCTGGTAAGGGTACTCAGGCTCAATTCATCATGGAGAAATACGGTATTCCGCAAATCTCTACGGGTGACATGTTGCGCGCCGCTGTAAAAGCAGGTTCTGAGTTAGGTCTGAAAGCGAAAGAAATTATGGATGCCGGCAAACTGGTGACTGATGAACTGGTTATCGCATTGGTTAAAGAGCGCATCACACAGGACGATTGTCGTGACGGTTTCCTGTTAGATGGATTCCCGCGTACCATTCCTCAAGCTGATGCCATGAAAGAAGCGGGCATCAAGGTTGATTATGTACTGGAATTTGATGTTCCGGATGAGCTGATTGTCGAACGTATCGTTGGCCGTCGGGTACATGCTGCTTCAGGCCGTGTTTACCACGTTAAATTCAACCCACCTAAAGTTGAAGATAAAGATGACGTGACCGGTGATGAGCTGACGATTCGTAAAGACGATCAGGAAGCCACTGTACGAAAACGTCTGATTGAGTATCATCAACAAACTGCGCCATTGGTCTCTTACTACCGTAAAGAAGCTGATGCGGGTAATACGCAGTACTTTAAACTGGACGGAACCCGCAAAGTAGCAGAAGTCAGTGCTGAACTGGCGACTATTCTCGGTTAATTCTGAATGGTAAGATAGCGAAGGCGGCCTGAGGTCGCCTTTCGTATTTTACGGATCTTATTGAAAGTTTAATGATTAGCTCGAATAATACGCGTGAAAGCCAAACAAGGACTTGTGCATGATGCAAACTAAGCTCGGTGTACTGATGGTCAATCTGGGGACACCAGATGCTCCTACGTCGCAAGCGGTCAAACGCTATCTGGCTGAGTTCCTGAGTGACCGCAGGGTTGTTGACACATCCCCATTGCTTTGGTGGCCTCTATTACGCGGTGTCATTCTGCCAATTCGATCGCCTCGTGTCGCCAAACTCTATCAATCCGTTTGGATGGAAGAGGGTTCACCTTTATTGGTCTATAGCCGGCGGCAACAGAAAGCGTTGGCGGCGCGTATGCCAGATATTCCTGTCGAGTTAGGGATGAGCTACGGCTCGCCAAATCTGCCAGATGCTATTGATAAACTGCTCGCGC
Organism: Yersinia mollaretii ATCC 43969; assembly: GCF_013282725.1. Lineage (NCBI taxonomy): Bacteria > Pseudomonadati > Pseudomonadota > Gammaproteobacteria > Enterobacterales > Yersiniaceae > Yersinia > Yersinia mollaretii. The sequence goes on from NZ_CP054043.1 coordinate 2,454,200, forward strand.
AAGGTGTGACTAAATTGGTGGTATTGCCGCTTTATCCGCAATACTCCTGCTCAACCAGCGCCGCTGTTTGGGATGCTGTTGCTCGGATTCTGAAAGGATATCGCCGCTTACCCTCAGTTTCGTTTATTCGCGATTATGCGGAGCACCCAACTTATATTTCAGCATTAAAACAAAGTGTTGAACGCTCTTTTGCACAACATGGTAAGCCAGACCGGTTAGTGATGTCATTTCATGGCATTCCTAAGCGCTATGCCCAATTGGGTGATGACTATCCTATCCGTTGTGAAGAGACCAGCCGCGCGTTACAGGCTGAACTAACACTGCCGCCAGAACAAATCATGATGACATATCAATCTCGATTTGGCCGTGAACCTTGGCTCACCCCCTATACCGACGAAACATTAAAAAACCTGCCTGCTCAGGGAGTTGAACATATTCAACTCATCTGCCCTGGCTTCTCTGCCGATTGTCTAGAAACTCTAGAAGAGATCAAAGAGCAAAATCGCGAAATTTTCTTGCATGCGGGGGGCAAAAAGTTCGAATATATCCCAGCGCTGAATGATGACGTAGGGCATATAGACCTTTTAGAACAATTAGTTAGAGAGTATATGTAGTGTTAATGGTTGGATAATCAAACAGCTACGATATTGATTTTTATTGAAATAATTGCATATGAATAAATGCCCCTCTAATCTAATAAAGTAGAATGATGTTTTTCTATTTTTGAAATCAGAATAAACCGAATTGATATTTTTATAATCTAGTGTAGGAAATTAGTTGTGTATTGAGAAATGTTCAAGAATGATATGTTTCACATTTTTCTTGTAATGATAGGTTATATGTTAGAAAATTAGCCATAATATTAGTACTTAGTAGCTATTTTTGCTTAACTGAAAATGCGGTGAGTTTTTTTCATCTCTTTTGGTCAGGCCAGTAGGTTACATAAATGCAGGTGCTACGTGGTGTTACATGCCTATGTTATTTATCAGTGCATTGGTTACTGCAAGCCAAGGGCGGTA